>NZ_WVUG01000223.1 GCF_017614965.1 Streptomyces griseorubiginosus
CCCCACACCCCCGGCCGCCGCCTCGGGCGCCGCTGGAGGAACAGCGCATGCCAGAAACCACCCCCCAGCCTCCGCGGAACGAACCATGGGAGAACGGCTGGACCCCCGACACGTCCCGCGCACCCGGCACCCGAAGACTCTGGCTGGCCGGCGGGCTGGCCGTGGCCACGATCATCACGTGTGTGACCTGGATAGCCGTGATGGACAACGGCCCAGGCGCCTCGACGGACGCGGCGAAGAGCCCGTCCCCGAGCGCCGGCGCCACCGTCCCGGGCCTGATCTCCTACGCCACACCGCCCACGAACGAGGCCACCGCCCCGCCCTCGGGCAAGAGCGGGCTCTCCTCGGGGGAGACCGACACCTCCCCCACCCCGCTGGGCGACGGCTCGCCGTCCGCGGCCCACACCCCGAAGCCCACCAAGTCGCCGGCCTCCCATGCGAGTTCACCCGGCAAACCGAAGCCGTCGGCCACCTACCGGTCCCTGCGTTCGGTCAACTACCCGGACCGCTACTGGCACGTGAGCGGCGACTTCGTGAAACTCGACCCGCTCCGCGGCTCCGAGTCCCGCCAGGACTCGACCTTCAAGCAGGTCAAGGGGCTTGCCAACAGCTCCTGTTACTCGTTCGTCACGCATGACGGCAAGTACCTGCGCCATCGCAACTTCCTGCTGCGCGACGAGCCGAACGACGGCTCGCCCCTCTTCCGGCAGGACGCGACCTTCTGCCCCCGCGGCTCCGCCTACCCGGGCGCGGTGATGCTGGAGTCGATCAACTACCCGGGCCGCTTCCTGCGCCACCAGAACTTCCAGCTGAAGCTCGACCCGTTCCAGAACAGCTCCCTGTACCTGGCGGACTCGGCGTTCCGCCTGGTGGGCGGCGTGGCCTGACAGCACGAAGCGGCGACACCCGTGAGGTGTCGCCGCTTCTCGTGTCCGCGTGCCCGCGTGTCCGGGGGCTGTCTCAGACGTTGAACCCCAGCGCCCGCAGCTGCTCGCGTCCGTCGTCGGTGATCTTGTCCGGGCCCCACGGCGGCATCCAGACCCAGTTGATCCGCAGCTCGTTGACGAGGCCGTCGGTGGCGGACTTGGCCTGGTCCTCGATGACGTCCGTCAGCGGACAGGCCGCGGAGGTCAGGGTCATGTCGACGGTCGCGATGTTGGCGTCGTCGATGTGGATGCCGTAGATCAGGCCGAGGTTGACGACGTCGATGCCCAGCTCGGGGTCGACCACGTCCATCAGGGCCTCGCGGAGCTCCTCCTCCGAGGCCGGCTTCATCTCCACGGTGTCGGTCATGCCGTCTTCCTTTCGGCTTCGGCGCCACCCAGCGCCTGGGCCGTCGCGTCCTTCCACGCCATCCAGCTGAGGAGGGCGCACTTGACCCGGGCCGGGTACTTGGAGACGCCGGCGAACGCCACCGCGTCCTCCAGCACCTCCTCCATCGCGTCGTCGGGCTCCAGTCGGCCCTTGGACTGCATCAGCTCCAGGAAGGTCTCCTGGATCTTCCGCGCGTCGGCCAGCTCCTTGCCGACCAGCAGTTCGTTCAGCACGGAGGCGGAGGCCTGGCTGATCGAGCAGCCCTGCCCCTCGTACGAGACGTCCTCGATCCTCGTGCCCTCGTACCGCACGCGGAGGGTGATCTCGTCGCCGCAGGTCGGGTTCACGTGGTGCACCTCGGCGTCGCCGTCCCGAAGACCACGCCCATGAGGGTTCTTGTAGTGGTCCAGGATGACTTCCTGGTACATCGAGTCCAGCTTCATGCGATCGCTCGTCCCATCAGCCGAAGAAGTTCCGCACGTGTTCCAGCCCGTCGACCAGAGCGTCGATCTCGGCCGGCGTGGAGTACAGATAGAACGACGCTCGCGTGGTCGCGGGAATTCCGTACCGGAGGCAGACGGGCCGGGCGCAGTGGTGGCCCACCCGGACCGCGATGCCCTGCTCGTCGAGGACCTGGCCCACGTCGTGCGGGTGGATGTCGCCGAGCGTGAAGGAGATCGCCGCGCCCCGCTCCTCGGCCGTGGTCGGGCCGATGATCCGCAGGTCGGGGACCTCCGTCAGACGCCCCACCGCGTACTGGGTCAGCGCGTGCTCATGGGCGAGGATCTTGTCCATGCCGATGGCGTTCAGGTAGTCGATGGCCGCCCCGAGACCGACCGCCTGAGCGATCGGCGGGGTGCCCGCCTCGAACTTGTGCGGAGCGGGCGCGTAGGTCGACGAGTGCATCGACACGGTCTCGATCATCTCGCCGCCGCCGAGGAACGGAGGCAGGTCCTCCAGCAGCTCCTGACGGCCCCACAGGACGCCTATGCCGGTCGGACCGCACATCTTGTGACCGGTGAAGGCCACGAAGTCGGCCTGCAGGGCCTGGACGTCCAGCGGCATGTGCGGGGCGGCCTGCGAGGCGTCGATGCAGACGAGGGCGCCGACCTCCTGGGCGCGCCGGATGATCGTCTCGACCGGGTTGACCGTGCCCAGGATGTTGGATACCAGCACGAAGGAGACGATCTTCGTCTTCTCGGTGATGATCTCGTCGATGTTGGACAGGTCGAGCCGGCCGTCGTCGGTCAGGCCGAACCACTTCAGCTTCGCGCCCGTGCGCTGCGAGAGCAGCTGCCAGGGCACGATGTTGGAGTGGTGCTCCATCTCCGTGATGACGATCTCGGTCTCGGAGTCCACCCGGTAGGGCTCGTCGGCCCAACCGAGCATGTTGGCCACGAGGTTGAGCGACTCGGAGGCGTTCTTGGTGAAGATCACCTCGTCCCGCGAGGGCGCGTTGATGAAGGAGGCGACCTTGTCGCGCGCGCCCTCGTACAGCGCCGTGGCCTCCTCGGCGAGCACATGCACACCGCGGTGGACGTTGGCGTTGTAGCGCTCGTAGTACTCGGCGAGGGCGTCCAGCACCTGGCGCGGCTTCTGCGAGGTCGCCGCGTTGTCCAGGTAGACGAGCTTCCGGTCGTCGTGGACCAGCCGGTCCAGGATCGGGAAGTCCTTGCGGATCGCCTCGGCGTCGAGGAGGCCCGGCAGCTGTGTCACTCGGATGCGCCACCCTTCGTGTAAGCCTCGTAGCCCTCGTTCTCCAGCTTGTCGGCGAGTTCGGCACCGCCGGACTCGACGATCCTGCCGCCGGCGAACACGTGCACGTGGTCGGGCTTGATGTAGCGCAGGATGCGCGTGTAGTGCGTGATCAGCAGGGTGCCGACCTCGCCCGTCTCACGGACGCGGTTGACGCCCTCGGAGACGATCCGCAGCGCGTCGACGTCGAGACCGGAGTCGGTCTCGTCGAGGATCGCGACCTTCGGCTTGAGCAGTTCGAGCTGGAGGATCTCGTGGCGCTTCTTCTCACCGCCGGAGAAGCCCTCGTTGACGTTGCGCTCGGCGAAGGAGGGGTCCATGTTGAGGCGCTCCATGGCCTCCTTGACCTCCTTCACCCAGGTGCGCAGCTTGGGGGCCTCGCCGCGGATGGCGGTGGCGGAGGTCCGCAGGAAGTTCGACACGGACACACCGGGGACCTCGACCGGGTACTGCATCGCCAGGAACAGGCCGGCGCGGGCACGCTCGTCGACGGACATCTCCAGGACGTCCTCGCCGTCGAGGGTGACGGTGCCGCCGGTGATCGTGTACTTGGGGTGGCCCGCGAGGGAGTAGGCGAGAGTCGACTTGCCGGAGCCGTTGGGGCCCATGATGGCGTGCGTCTCGCCCTGCTTCACGGTCAGGTCGACGCCCTTGAGGATCTCCTTCGTGGCGTTGTCGGCCTCGACGGTGACGCGCAGGTCTCGGATTTCAAGCGTTGCCATGGATTGCCTCAGGACTCCTGGTTGAGGGAGACGAGCACGTCGTCCCCTTCGATCTTTACGGGGTATACGGGGACGGGGCGCGTGGCGGGGAGGCCGGACGGCTTGCCGGTGCGCAGGTCGAAGCTGGAGCCGTGCAGCCAGCACTCGATCTGGCAGTCCTCCACCTCGCCCTCGGACAGCGAGACGTTGGCGTGCGAGCAGATGTCGTGGATCGCGAAGACCTCGCCGGCGGTGTGCACCACGGAGACCGGCGTGCCGTCGAGTTCCACCCGCTTCGGGGTGTCCTCCTCCAGCTCGCTCAGCGCGCAGGCGCGTACGAAGGCCATCAGACCGTGGCCTCCAGCTCGGCCTCGATCTTCTCGAGCAGCCGCGCCTCGATGTCCTCGACGCCGATCTGCTGGACCAGCTCGGCGAAGAAGCCGCGCACCACCAGACGGCGGGCCTCGTCGGCCGGGATGCCGCGGGCCATCAGGTAGAAGAGCTGCTCGTCGTCGAAGCGGCCGGTGGCGGAGGCGTGTCCGGCGCCCACGATCTCGCCGGTCTCGATCTCCAGGTTCGGCACGGAGTCGACCCGCGCGCCATCGGTCAGAACCAGGTTCCGGTTCATCTCGTACGTGTCCGTGCCCTCGGCCCTGGCCTCGATGAGGACGTCGCCGATCCACACGGCGTGCGCGTCGTCGCCCTGGAGCGCGCCCTTGTAGACGACGTTGGACTTGCAGTGCGGGGTGTTGTGGTCGACCAGGAGGCGGTGCTCCTGGTGCTGGCCGGCGTCCGTGAAGTACAGCCCGAACAGCTCGGCCTCACCGCCGGTGCCGGCGTAGGAGACGCGCGGGTGCAGCCGTACGACGTCGCCGCCGAAGGTGACGACGACGGACTTGAAGGACGCGTCCCGGCCGACGAGGGCGTTGTGCTGGGCGACGTGCACGGCCTTGTCGTCCCAGTCCTGGACGGAGACGACGGTCAGCTTGGCGCCGTCGCCCAGGATGTAGTCGACGTTGGCGGCGAGCACGGCGTCACCGGTGTGGTCGATGACGACGACGGCCTCGGCGAAGGCGCCCAGCTCGATCACCTGGTGGCCGAAGGCGGTGCCGCCCTCGCCGTGCACGGCGATCCGGATGGGCTCGGTGAGGACGGTCTCCTTGGGGACGGTGACCACGCCGGCCTTCTCGAACGCGGAGTACGCCTGGGCGGCGACCCGGTCCACCGGGGTGCCGGCCTTACCGATCCGGGCGTCGTCACGGCCGACGGTCTCGACGGTGACGCCCTCGGGGGCCTCCACCTCGACCTTGACGCCCTCGCCGGTCGCGACGGCGGTGCCGTCGTGCAGACCGCGCAGGCGCTCCAGCGGGGTGAAACGCCACTCCTCCTCCCGGCCGTGCGGGACGGGGAAGTCCTGCACGTCGAAGGACGGGGGCGCGCTCATGCGCGTGGCGACGGTCGACTCGGCGGCGACCGCGATCGAGCCCGCGGTGGTCGATCCCACGGGGATGTTCTGGGCCTCAGCCATGGCTGTCGGTCTGCTCTCTTTCCTGCGTAAGTGGCTTGACGGGACGGGCGGTCGGGGCCTAGCCGACCGCGCCTTCCATCTGGAGCTCGATCAGCCGGTTGAGCTCGAGGGCGTACTCCATGGGCAGTTCCTTGGCGATGGGCTCGACGAAGCCGCGCACGATCATCGCCATCGCCTCGAACTCGGAGAGACCACGGCTCATCAGGTAGAAGAGCTGGTCCTCGGAGACCTTGGAGACGGTCGCCTCATGACCCATGGACACGTCGTCCTCGCGGACGTCGACGTACGGGTAGGTGTCGGAGCGGGAGATGGTGTCGACGAGCAGCGCGTCGCACAGCACGTTCGACTTGGAGCCGTGGGCGCCCTCGCCGATCTCGACGAGACCGCGGTAGGAGGTACGGCCACCGCCGCGCGCCACCGACTTGGAGACGATGTTGGAGGAGGTGTTCGGCGCCATGTGGACCATCTTGGAACCGGCGTCCTGGTGCTGGCCCTCGCCCGCGAAGGCGATGGAGAGGGTCTCGCCCTTGGCGTGCTCGCCCATCAGGTAGACGGCCGGGTACTTCATCGTCACCTTGGAGCCGATGTTGCCGTCGATCCACTCCATGGTCGCGCCCTCGTAGGCGACGGCGCGCTTGGTGACCAGGTTGTAGACGTTGTTCGACCAGTTCTGGATGGTCGTGTAGCGGCAGCGGGCGTTCTTCTTGACGATGATCTCGACGACCGCGGAGTGCAGCGAGTCCGACTTGTAGATCGGGGCCGTACATCCCTCGACGTAGTGCACGTAGGCACCCTCGTCGACGATGATCAGGGTCCGCTCGAACTGGCCCATGTTCTCCGTGTTGATGCGGAAGTAGGCCTGGAGGGGGATCTCCACGTGGACGCCCGGCGGGACGTAGATGAAGGAGCCGCCCGACCACACGGCGGTGTTCAGCGAGGCGAACTTGTTGTCACCGACCGGGATGACGGTCCCGAAGTACTCCTTGAAGAGCTCCGGGTGCTCCTTCAGCGCGGTGTCGGTGTCCAGGAAGATGACGCCCTGCTCCTCCAGGTCCTCGCGGATCTGGTGGTAGACGACCTCGGACTCGTACTGGGCGGCGACACCGGCGACCAGGCGCTGCTTCTCCGCCTCCGGGATGCCGAGCTTGTCGTACGTGTTCTTGATGTCCTCGGGCAGGTCCTCCCAGGACTCCGCCTGCTTCTCCGTGGAGCGTACGAAGTACTTGATGTTGTCGAAGTCGATGCCCGACAGGTCCGAGCCCCAGTTCGGCATGGGCTTCTTGTCGAACAGGCGCAGGCCCTTGAGACGGAGCTTGGTCATCCACTCCGGCTCGTTCTTCTTCGCGGAGATGTCGCGGACGACCTCCTCGCTCAGACCGCGCTTGGCAGAGGCGCCGGCCTCGTCGGAGTCCGCCCAGCCGTACTCGTACTTGCCCAGACCTTCGAGCTCAGGGTGGGCGGTCTCCTCGATGGGGAGAGTCATGCGGGGTTCCTCCCGGCCGTGCTTGCAGATGCGTTGTGGGAAATCTTGGGGATGAACGTCGTGCAGACGCCGTCACCGTGCGCGATGGTCGCCAGTCGCTGGACATGGGTTCCCAGCAGCTGGGAGAAGATCTCGGTCTCCGCCTCGCAGAGCTGGGGGAACTTTTCCGCGACATGGGCGACGGGGCAGTGGTGCTGGCACAGCTGCTCGCCGACCGGTGCGCTGCGCGCCGTAGCAGCGTACCCGTCCGCGCTCAGCGCCTTGGCCAGGGCTTCCGTGCGCTCCTCGGGGGCGGCGGCCTCGATCGCCCTGCGGTAGGCGTCGGCCTGTTCGGCGATCCTGGCGCGGGCGAAGGCGACGACCGCCTCGTCCCCGCCGAAGCGCTCCTGGATCCAGCGCAGGGCGTCCGCGGCGAGCTTGTCGTAGGACTGGTCGAAGGCGTCGCGGCCGCAGTCGGTGAGCGCGAAGACCCTGGCGGGGCGCCCACGCGTGCGCGTGCCGTACACCCGCTGCTCACGGGCCTCCACGACGTCGTCGGCGACCAGTGCGTCCAGGTGCCTGCGGACGGCGGCCTGGGTCAGGCCCAGCCGGCCGGCCAGCTCCGCGACGGTCGACGGGCCGTGGTCCAGGATGGACCGCGCGACCCGGTTGCGCGTGGAGCGCTCACCGGTCGCGAGTTCCTCCTGAGCCTCGCCGACGTATTTCACAACACCATTGTTGCGTAATTCCTCAGGACCGGGCAACCCACGTCCGCTCCGACGGGCGGTGCGCTGCATCACTTAGGCAAACCTAAGGTGACCTGGGGAAACGATCTTTGATCGATCAAATCGGTGGCGTTCGCGATCCGGGTCGAGCAGACTCGCGAACCATGCCGACACCCCTTCCGACCGGCCCACTTGTCACTCGCGACACCCTCACCGCGGAGCTGCGCGCGCTCGGTGTCGAACCCGGCGAGATCCTTCTCGTGCACTCCTCCCTCAGCAGCCTCGGCTGGGTCTGCGGAGGAGCCGTGGCGGTCGTCCAGGCCCTGCTGGACGCGGTGGGCCCGGACGGCACGATCGTCGTCCCGACCCAGACCGGCGACCTCTCGGACCCGGCCCTGTGGGAGAGGCCGCCCGTGCCCGAGGAGTGGTGGGACCGGATCAGGGCGACCATGCCGGCGTACGACCCGCGGCTGACGCCCTCGCGCGGGGTGGGCGTGATCCCGGAGACGCTGCGCACCTGGCCGGGCGCCCTGCGCAGCGCGCATCCGCAGACGTCCTTCGCGGCCCTCGGTCCGCGCGCGGCGGAGATACTCGACGGCCACGCGCCCGACTGCCGGCTCGGCGAGCGCAGCCCGCTGGCCCGCCTGGAGAAGCTGCACGCGCGCGTACTGCTCCTCGGCGCCGGCTACGACACCTGCACCTGCTTCCATCTCGCCGAGTACCGGATACCGTCCCCGCTCGTGCGGGTCGGCCGCCCGGGGGCGGACGGCTGGGAGACGGTGACCGAGGTGTCGATCACCTCGGACCGGTTCGACGAGCTGGGGTACGACTTCGAACGGGACCGTCCCGTCGTACGGGGCACGGTGGGCGCGGCCGACGTACGGCTGTTCCCCGTGGCGGACGCGGTGGCCTACGCGGAGCGGTGGCTGGCGCTGCACCGGTCCCGGGAGGACGAGGTGCCGGCGGGTGGAGATCCTGCACCCGCCCGTCGGGGCCGCGGACCGCGTACCTAGACTCGGGCCCATGCGAAGTGAGCCCGTGGTCCAGGTTCAGGCCCTGGTGAAGCGGTACGGCACCAAAACCGCCGTCGACGGCCTCGACCTGGTGGCCAGGGCGGGCGTGACCGCCGTACTCGGCCCGAACGGCGCGGGCAAGACCACCACCGTGGAGACCTGTGAGGGCTACCGCAGACCGGACTCCGGCACGGTCCGCGTGCTCGGTCTCGACCCGGTACGGCAGGCGCGCGAGCTGCACCCCCGCATCGGCGTGATGCTCCAGTCCGGCGGCGTCTACTCGGGCGCGCGGGCGGACGAGATGCTGCGGCACGTGGCGAAGCTGCACGCCCATCCGCTGGACGTGGACGCGCTGATCGAGCGCCTGGGCCTCGGCAGCTGCGGCCGTACGACCTACCGCCGGCTCTCCGGCGGCCAGCAGCAGCGCCTGGCCCTCGCCATGGCGGTCGTCGGCCGCCCGGAGCTGGTCTTCCTGGACGAGCCGACCGCGGGCCTCGACCCGCAGGCCCGCCACGCCACGTGGGACCTGGTCCGCGATCTGCGCGCCGACGGCGTCTCGGTCATCCTCACCACGCACTACATGGAGGAGGCCGAGCAGCTCGCCGACGACGTCGCGATCATCGACGCGGGCCACGTCATCGCACAGGGCTCACCCGAGGACCTGTGCCGGGGCGGCGCCGAGAACACCCTGCGCTTCGTCGGCCGCCCCGGTCTCGACGTGGGCTCCCTGCTGAAGGCGCTCCCCGCGGACTGCAGCGCCGCCGAGCTGACGCCGGGCTCTTACCGGGTCGTCGGCAAGGTCGACCCCCAGCTGCTCGCGACGGTGGCGTCCTGGTGCGCCCAGCACGGTGTGATGCCGGACAGGATCTCGGTGGAACGCCACACCCTCGAAGACGTCTTCCTGGAACTGACCGGCAAGGAGCTGCGCTCGTGACCACGGCGACCGGTACGTACGCGCCGAAGCCCGGCGCGGCCCCCCTGCCCCGCATGATCGCGGCCCAGGCGGCGCTCGAGACGAGGATGCTGCTGCGCAACGGCGAGCAGCTCCTGCTCACCGTCGTGATCCCGACCCTCCTGCTCGTCCTGTTCAGCTCCGTGGACATCGTCGACACGGGCGCGGGCGAGGCGGTCGACTTCCTCACCCCCGGCATCCTGGCCCTGGCGGTGATGTCGACCGCCTTCACCGGCCAGGCGATCGCCACCGGCTTCGAACGCCGCTACGGCGTCCTCAAGCGCCTCGCCTCCTCGCCGCTGCCCCGCTGGGGCCTGATGACGGCGAAGACGGCGTCGGTCCTGGTCACCGAGATCCTGCAGGTCGTCCTGCTGACGGTGATCGCCTTCGCGCTCGGCTGGAACCCGCACGGCAACCCCCTGGCCGTCCTGCTCCTGCTGGTCCTCGGGACGGCGGCCTTCTCGGGTCTGGGCCTGCTGATGGCGGGCACCCTGAAGGCGGAGGCGACCCTGGCCGCCGCCAACCTGGTCTTCCTGCTGCTGCTCGTCGGCGGCGGCGTCATCGTCCCGCTGGACAAGTTCCCGCAGGGCGTCCAGGACGTCCTGGGCCTGCTGCCGATCTCGGCCCTGTCCGACGGGCTGCGGGACGTACTGCAGCACGGCGCCGGCATGCCGTGGGGCGACCTGGGGACCTTGGCCGTGTGGGCGGTCCTGGGGCTGGCGGCCGCCGGGAAGTTCTTCCGCTGGGAGTAGGGGCGGCATGGACCCTCGTGAAAGCGTGCACAAGCGGCGGCCTACGATGGGGCGCGTGCCAAACGTGACCCGCGCCGACGCCCTCGCGGCCGTGCGCAACCCGCTCGCCTTCATCGCCGCACGCTGGACCCCGACATCCCGGACGGTTCAGCGGGCGGCCCTCTCCGCGCTCGTCATGTCGGTGGTCATCGTGGTCACCGGCGGTGCGGTGCGGCTGACCGGGTCCGGGCTGGGCTGCCCGACCTGGCCCAAGTGCACGACCGACTCGCTCACCACGACCAGCGCCATGGGCGTGCACGGCGTGATCGAGTTCAGCAACCGCATGCTGACCTACGTGCTGTGCGCGGCCGTCGGCTGGGCGATCATCGCGGCGCGCTCCGAGAAGCCGTACCGACGCTCTCTGACCCGGCTCGGCTGGGCCCAGTTCTGGATCGTGATGAGCAACGCGGTCCTCGGCGGCATCGTGGTGCTGGTCGGCCTCAACCCGTACACGGTCGCGGCGCACTTCCTGCTGTCCTCCGGCCTGATCGCGGTCGCCACGGTGATGTGGCAGCGCACCCGCGAGGGCGACGGGGCCCCGCGCCCGCTGGTCGGCAAGCCGGTGCAGCAGCTGGTGTGGTTCCTGGTGACCGCGTCCGTCCTGCTGATCGCGGTGGGCACGGTCGTGACCGGTGCCGGACCGCACGCGGGTGACTCCAAGGAGGTCGAGCGGATCCCGATCGACTGGGAGACGGTCGCCAAGCTGCACGCGGTGCTCGCCTGGATCGTGGTGACGCTGACCTTCGCCCTGTGGTTCATCCTGAAGGCGGTGGACGCCCCCAGGGGCCCGCTGGTCCGCACCCGTGAGCTGTTCCTGGTCCTGCTCGCCCAGGGCGCCATCGGCTACGTCCAGTACTTCACGCACCTTCCCGAGTTCCTGGTCGGCCTGCACATGCTCGGCTCCGGGCTGATCTGGATCTGGGTCCTGCGCGTGCTGCTGGCGCTGCGGGAGCGGCCCGGGGCGGATCTGGAGATTCCGGGACCCGCGCAGTCGGGGTCAGCTGTCGGGGCCGGGGTCTGAGGTGGAGCCCCCGGTGCGGGTCAGGCCCTCCTCGGGGCTGTCCCGAGGCGGTGTGAGCAGGGTGTTGAAGACGGCGTGCAGCTTGTCGACCGTCTGCCGGGAGAACATCCCGACGAGGGCGGCCACCGCGGTGACACCATAAGGATTGATGTCGCCGGACGAGGCCATGCTGGTCGTCAGCCCGCCCCGCAGGACGCAGTACACGACCAGCGCCAGCACGGCCCCGACGACGGGTTCCAGAAGGTACATCGGCAGCCAGCTGCGCCGGAGTCTCCGGTCGCCGACGTACTCGTAGACCGAGCGCAGCACATGGATGAGCGCGCCCAGGCCGCCGGCCGCCGTGACGACGAGGAAGAGCAGGGTGTCGCGCTGCAGGAGGGGGGTCCAGAGCAGGATCCGCACCCGCTCCGCCTTCGCGGCGCCGCCGCCCGGCACGGCGGTGGTGGGCCAGGCCTGGATCAGTACGGTGGCGAGGGCGACGGTGAGCACCAGCAGCACACCGACCAGCACGACGACGTCCCACCCCGTCGCGAACTGGACGCCGGCGGTCATGCCCTCCTCGGACGCGGGCTCGCCCGAGGACCGCGCTCTTCCGCTCTCCCCCTCGCTCACCGCCCTCGCCTAGTCCCTGCCGGAGTCCTGTGCGTCGACGAGACCTGCCTGCTCCAGACAGACGGCGCCGCGCGGAGTGATCGTCCACGCGTTGTGCCGCCACTGCTTGCTCTTCCAGGCCACACCGGCCGCCACCAGCTTGCGGCCCACCCGGCTGACCTCGGTGATGTCGACGCCCAGCCGCTCGGCGAGCTGCTCGTTGCTCAGGCCCGGTTCGCGGGCGACGGCGGTCAGGAAGCGCGCGGTGTGGCCCTGGGGGTCGAGGTTGAGCTGAAGTCCTGACGGGAGCCTGCGCAACGACCAGTACGTCACGTCGATCAGGCCGAGCACCCGGCCGCGCTGTTCGGCGCCCTTGTGATCGTCGCCGTCGCGGACCTGCCGGCCGTAGAGCCGCCGCAGTCCGTCGTGGGCGGTGCGCAGCGCGGGCTCGTCGGCGGCCAGCGAGGCGTCCGTGATGAGCATGCCGAGGGAGCTGAAGCAGCCCTCGGGGATCCACTGCTCCACCCGCATCTCGTCGATCAGGTTCTGGACCTCGGTCGCCCTGTCACGTCGTGACCGATCCGGCTCGCTCATGTCGTCTCCCCGATTGGCCGATCCGCGTCCGTGCGTCCTCTCCACCATCCGTCGATGTCAAGTGAGTGTCAAGTGAACCGGCCAAGATTCTTTTCGGCGATCTTTGCGCGGCCATCTTTCCCGCTTTGTTACATGTTTGTGGAGACGTTCCAAGCGCATATGCATCCGGCTCCGTTAACATCCGATTACGCGCTCACGCACCGGGGGATTCGGGGGGATTCATGAACGCTCACGCATCGGGCGACAGCGCCCACGCGATCAGCCGGCCCGAATTACCGGACGACCCGGCGGATCTTTTCGTGGTCCTTTACGACCTGCTTCCGGACGAGCACTTCCAGGGACAGGAAGCGATCGAATGGGTGCATGATCCGGCCGTTCGGGTCCGCGCGGACCAGGTCTGCACGAGCGTGCTCAAGGCCGGCCGCGTCACCGCCGAACTGGCGGCCGAGATCGCGGCGGAGATCCAGGTGCCCGGGGGCCGCGCCACCTTCGCCGTCCTCACCGGCCTCGACTGGGCGCTCGGCTCGGTCAACCCCTTCAGTCCGTGCTACGACGAGCCGACCATGGCCTGGCTGGCCAGGCGGTACATCCAGTACAACCGGCTCAACAACCCCCGCGGGGCGACGGCCGGGCTGCTCCTGCCCCGCTGCACCCGGCCGGGGAAGGTACTGGCCGAGTGGACCGGCAAACCCGATTTCTTCAACGTGCACCGGGTCACCCCGGACAACTGCCGCCGAATCCGACTGGGGCGAATACCCGACCGGAACGACCCCGCATTCTCGGGCGGCAAACCGATCTCCGTCGGCGCCGTTCCGATGCTGGAAAAGTACACCGAGCTCGAGTTCGCGCAGGAGAAGAAAAACGGCGCCATGCGCTACCGGATCACGCCGTCCACCGCCCGGCTGCAGGACCGCGTCGGCCAGGTGATCCGCAATCTCGGCGAGTCGGAGGCCGTGATCGGCGTCCTGCCCGAGAGCACCCTCTCGGAACCACTCCTGGAACGCTGGGACGACCTGCGCGGCGAACTGCCCGAGGACAGCGCCCTGCAGTGGATCCTGCTCGGCACCGGACCGGTCGGCGACTCGGATCCGAAGCCGAACCGCGCCGTCCTCGTGGACTGCCTCACCGGCAGAGCCGTGCTGCAGCAGGACAAGATGGCCGGCTTCACCCTCACGGCGGACCTGGCCGCCCAGTGGCGACTGCCCCTCACCACGCACAACGGCCTCGCAGTCGAGGACATCACCCGGGGGCTGCACGTCACCGTGCTGGAGAGCTCTCTCGGCCGTATCGCCGTCCTGATCTGCGAGGACATCAAGCAGTCGGTCGGCTGGGCGGCCAAGCTCCAGGCCCTGGGCGTCTCGCACATCTTCGTGCCGCTGTTCGCCGCGCCCATCACCCGTGAATGGGCCGCCTGGGAGCGGCAGGCGGCCCAGCACTGCGTCGAGGAGTTCGGCGCGTGGGTCGTCCTCGTCAACAGCCTCGCCATCGGCGCCGAGATGCGCACGGCGGCGCCCGACACGGACAGCGAGGACGACACCGGCCGCATGGACAACGCCTTCAACTGCGTCGTCGTCGGACCGCGCACCCGCAAACCCGTCAAGTACGGCGACTACGACACCCAGTTCTGCCGCGCCGACAGCGCCGCGGGCGTGTCCCGGGTGGTCTTCAGGAACCGGACGAAGCTCGATGCCCCGGGCGACGGGGACCGCCCGACGCTGCCGACCGTGGAACGCGGCTGGGCGAGCTGGTAGCGCCGGGCTCAGTCAAGGCCGTACACCCTGCGCGCGTTGCCCGCCGCCACCATCCCCGCCACCCGCTGGGCGTCCGTGAGGGACCAGGCGCCCTCGGTGACCCAGGTGCCGAGGACCCGGGCGAGGGACTCGCGGAACAGGCGGGCGCCCACGACATGCAGTTCCGGCAGGCCGTGGGCGCCGCTGGAGAAGAGGATCTTGCCGAAGGGGGCCAGCTCCAGGATCTCGGCGAGGACGCCTGCGGAGCGCGCGCCGGTGCGGATGAGTGCGGCGCCGGAGTCGGCGTAGACGTGCGGGAAGACGCCCGCGAGGTGGGCGGCGTGGCG
Source organism: Streptomyces griseorubiginosus (assembly GCF_017614965.1). GTDB lineage: Bacteria > Actinomycetota > Actinomycetes > Streptomycetales > Streptomycetaceae > Streptomyces > Streptomyces griseorubiginosus_B. Next base: position 14,525 of record NZ_WVUG01000223.1, read on the forward strand.
GTGGTACGGGTAGCCGTGCAGCAGGACCAGGTCCGTGCCGAGGCCGGCCGTGGCGCGCACGAAGTCCGTGAGGAGCACCGGGTCCGTGCGGTCGATGCGGGTGCCCGGTTCGCCGAGGCCCGCGTGGAGCTGGAGGGGACGGCCGGAGGCCACGGCGATCCACAGAAGGTGGCGCAGCAGGACCGGGTCGGTCAGCTCACCGCCCACCC
>NZ_WVUG01000224.1 GCF_017614965.1 Streptomyces griseorubiginosus
CCCCCAGACCCAGCCGCACCCCGTCCGGCCCCGGCGCCCACGCCGAGAGCGTCACCACGTCCCCGTCCTCCAGGAACGTCCGCTTGCCCTCCGGAAGTTCCAGCGGATCCCGCCCGTTCCAGGTCAGCTCAAGGAGGGACCCGCGCTGCGCCGGCTCCGGCCCGCTCACCGTGCCCGACCCGTAGAGGTCCCCCGTCCGCAGGGAGGCCCCGTTCACGGTCATGTGGGCCAGCTGCTGCGCCGCCGTCCAGTACATGGTGGAGAAGGGCGGCTCGGAGACGACATGGCCGTTGATCGCGACGGAGATCCGCAGGTCGTAGCCGCCGGGCTCGGCTTCGGGGCCGGAGTCGTCCAGATACGGCAGCAACGCGTGCGTGCGCCGTGGCGGCGCCACACGCGCGTGCTCCAGCGCGTCCAGCGGAGTGATCCAGGCGGACACCGAGGTGGCGAAGGACTTGCCGAGGAACGGGCCGAGCGGGACGTACTCCCAGGCCTGGACGTCCCGCGCCGACCAGTCGTTGAGCAGGCACAGCCCGAACACGTGCTCAGGGAACTCCGCGAGCCTCACGGGCGTTCCCATGGCGGACGGCACGCCCACCACGAAACCCACCTCGGCCTCGATGTCGAGGCGGACCGACGGCCCGAAGACCGGCTCCGCGTCCCCCGGAGCCTTCCGCTGGCCCGAGGGCCGTACGACATCGGTGCCGGAGACCACCACCGTGCCCGCCCGTCCGTGATAACCGATCGGTAGGTGCTTCCAGTTCGGCGTCAGCGAGTCCGCCGCGTCGGGGCGGAAGATCTGCCCGACGTTCCGCGCGTGGTTCTCGGAGGCGTAGAAGTCGACGTAGTCCGCGACCTCGAAGGGGAGGTGCAGGGTCACCGAGGACAGAGGGTGCAGGAAGCCCGCGATCGCCTCCTGATGCGCCGGCACGGTCACCCACGCGGTCAGCGCGCGCCGCACGTCCGACCAGGCGGTGCGACCCGCGGCGAGCAGTGGGTTCAGCGAGGGCTGCGCCAGGAGCGAGGCGTACGGCGAGCCGAGCGCCCGGGCCGCCGCGCCCGCGTCCAGGACGTGGTCGCCGAGCCGTACGCCGACGCCTCGCCGCGCCGAACCGGCGGGCGAGAACACGCCGTACGGAAGGTTGTGCGGACCGAAGGGATCGCCTTCGGGAACATCGAAGGGGGGCATGGGGTGCTGCCTCACTCTCGTGTGTTTCTGCTGGCCGTGCCACACGTTACGGCCGGGTCCGCCTTCTTGGGCAGTGTCTAAAGAGTTTGCAATGTCCGAATTGGCCTTGTCGGAGCACTCAATTCCGGCTTAGCGTCCTTTGGGGGACACGGACGGGGTGGGTCCGGTCCGTAGGGGGGACACGTGGGGGGACCCGTGGCCAGGAGCACGAGCAGAGTGCCGTTCCAGGCGGACCGTGACGTGCCGGGCCTGATCGTCAAGTTCGGCGACTATCCGTTGCACCACGGCGGCGTGGGCGCGATCCGCAGCCTGGGCCGGCTGGGCATCCCCATGTACGCGATCACCGAGGACGCCTACACACCCGCCGCGTCCTCCCGTTATCTCAAGCGGGCCTTCGTCTGGCCGACCACCGGCACGGAGGACCCCGGCCACCTGGTGGAGGGTCTGCTGCGCGTCGGGCGGCGCATCGGCCGCCCCACCGTCCTCGTGCCCACCGACGAGGAGGCCGCCGTCCTGATCGCCGAGCACCAAGGCGACCTCGCGGGCCGTTTCCTCTTCCCGCGCGTGGAGCCCGCGCTGCCGCGCCGCCTGGCGAGCAAGCAGGGCCTGCACGAACTGTGCGTGGAGCACGGCATCCCCAGCCCGACGGCCGCGTTCCCGCGGTCGTACGACGACATCGTGGCCTTCGCCGAGAAGGCCCGCTTCCCCGTGGTGGCCAAGAACCGCGAGGCGTTCCTGCGGCGCAGGCGGCCCGCGGTGAACGGCACGACACGCATCGGCACCCGCGAGGGCCTGCTGCGGCTCGCCCGTGACTGGGGCGAGCGGCCCGGGGTGATCCTCCAGGAGTACCTGCCCAGGGAGGACGCCGAGGACTGGATCGTGCACGCCTACTTCGACCAGGACTCCACCCCGCTCGCCATGTTCACCGGCGTGAAGGTGCGCTCCTGGCCGCCGCACGCCGGAATGACGGCGAACGCGTACGTCGTCGACAACCCGGAACTCGCCGACATCGCCGCGCGTTTCATCAAGCAGATCGGTTTCACCGGCATCATCGATCTCGACCTGCGCTTCGACCGGCGCGACGGCCGGTACAAGCTGCTCGACTTCAACCCGCGCGTGGGCGCCCAGTTCCGGCTCTTCGAGAACGAGTCGGGGGTGGACGTCGTCCGCGCCATGCATCTGGACCTGACCGGCCGCACCGTCCCGGAGGGGGAACAGCGAGCCGGTCACCGGTACATCGTGGAGAACATCGACCTGCCCGCCCTGCTGGCCTACCGCCGCAGCGGCTACACGACGCCGCACGCGCCGGCTCGTGCGAGTGGGACGGAGCTGGCCTGGCTCGCGGGTGACGACCCGCTGCCGTTCCTCACGATGCTCGCGCGCTTCGTGCGGCCGGGCGCGAAGCACCTGTATCAGCTGTGGCGGACCAACCGCCGCGGCGGCACCACCAGTTCGGGGGGCTAGCCGACCGGTCAGCCGTCCGAGCCGAACCACACGAAGTGGCGAATTCAGCGTCCTGGGGAGGGACTTCGTGATTCAACCGGTTGCGATCATCGGCGCCGGGCCGTTCGGTCTGTCCACCGCCGCCCATCTACGCGCACGGGGCATCCCGGTCCGCGTCTTCGGCGAGCCCATGGTCAGCTGGCGCGACCACATGCCCGCCAAAATGCTCCTGAAGTCGACGCCCGTGGCCTCCAGCCTCGACGCGCCGCAGCAGGGGCACACCCTCGCCGACTACTGCGACGCCGCCGGCATCAAGCGGCTGGTGACGGACGAGGACATCATCCCGGTCGAGACCTTCATCGCCTACGGCGAGTGGTTCCAGCAGAAGCTGGTGCCCGAGCTGGAGCAGGTGCGGGTGGTCTCCGTCGACCGCAGGAGCGGCGGCGGCTTCGAACTGAAGTTGGACTCCGGCGAGTTGTTCACCGCCCGCGCGGTCGTCGTGGCGACCGGCCTGCACGGCCTCGCCCACCTGCCCGCGGAACTGAACGCGGTGCCGGACGGCCCCGCCCCCACGGGCCCGGTCTCCCACAGCTCACAGCACCACGACCTCACGCGCTACGCCGGCAAGGACCTGATCGTGGTCGGTGCCGGCCAGTCCGCGCTGGAGACGGCGGTGCTGGCGGCGGAGGCGGGCGCGCAGGTGAGGGTGGTCTCCCGCGGCCGCGGCAAGGTCGCCTTCGGGGCGCCGCCCTGGGACCAGCCCAGGCTTCGCCCCGAGTCGCCCTTCGGCCGTGCCTGGTCGCTGTGGGCACTGAGCTACTACCCGCACTCCTACCGCCGTCTCCCGGCCGGGGCGCGCCACTACCTCGTCCGCCGGGTCCTCGGCCCGCTCGGCGCCTGGTGGCTGCGCGACCGCTTCGAGGGCAAGGTGCAGGTCATCGAGGTCGACAGGATCGTAGGGACCGACGCGGACGGTGGCAGCCCGACGCTCAGGGTGCGCACCTTCGGCGGTCAGACCGAGAAGCTGGCGGCGGACCACGTCATCGCGGCGACCGGCTACCGCGTGGACATCGCGGCGATGGACTTCCTCGGGCCCGAGCTGCGCACCCGTGTCGCCGTCAGCCGTGGCACGCCCCGGCTGGGCGCCGGATACGTGTCCTCGGTCCCCGGCCTGTACTTCACCGGCCTGCCGGCCGCGGCCTCGTACGGACCGGTGATGCGGTTCGTCTGTGGCACGGAGTTCGCCTCCCCGAGGCTGGCGAGGCACCTGGCGGCGGCACACGGCTGAACCGTCCACCGCCGACCACCCACCGCCGACCGCCGACCACCCACCGCCGACCGGCGAGTAGCGCGTCCGCCCGGCGCGAGGCGCTCCTCGCCGGCTCCCCGACACCCGCCGGTGGCAAGGGAGTTGAGCCACACCTGCCGGCGATACGGGAGTTGACGGAGGGGCGGGGGAGAACGGGCCGGTCGACCGGTTCGCGATGAGTCGGTGGGGCGTGCGGTCCGTATTCTCTGATCATGGCCGCACCCACCGCATATGCACTCATCGCCACCGACCTGGACGGCACACTGCTCCGAGGTGACGACACCCTCTCCGACCGGTCTCGCGCCGCCCTCGCGCGCGTGGCCGGCGCCGGTGTCCGGCACCTCGTGGTGACCGGCCGGCCGGCTCCCAGAGTGCGGCCGCTCCTCGACGACCTGGGCGGTCGGGGGCTCGCGGTGTGCGGACAGGGCGCGCAGGTGTACGACCACCGCGCGGACCGTCTGCTGTGGTCCGTCACGCTGGACCGGGAGCTGGCCGAGACGGCCCTGGGCAAGATCGAGGCCGAGGTGGGCCAGGTGTACGCGGCCGTCGACCAGGACGGCGTCGACGGCCTCACGCTCATCGAGCCCGGGTACCTCATGCCGCACCCCACCCTGCCCGCCGTACGGGTCGGCCGGCGCGACGACCTGTGGTGCGAGCCCATCAGCAAAGTGCTGCTGCGCCATCCCGACCTGTCCGACGACGAGTTGGCGGCGACGGCGCGCTCGGTGGTCGGCTCGCTGGCCACCGTCACCATGTCGGGACCCGGGACCGTCGAACTCCAGCCGTGCGGCATCACCAAGGCCACCGGCCTGGCGCTGGCCGCCCAACACCTGGGGCTCGGCCCGCGGCAGACCATCGCCTTCGGCGACATGCCCAACGACATCCCGATGTTCGACTGGGCCGCCCACGGCGTCGCTATGGCCAACGCCCATCCCGAACTCAAGGCGGTGGCCGACGAGATCACCCTGTCGAACGAGGACGACGGCATCGCCGTCGTCCTCGAGAGACTGTTCTGACCTGTCGGCTCAGTGGGCGGGCTCAGTAGGCGCCGTACACGTTGTCGATCGAACCGTAGCGCGCGGCCGCGTAGTTGCACGCGGCGGTGATGTTGGCGACCGGGTCGTAGGGGTCCCACGAGGTGCCGGACACGTGGTAGGCGGCGAAGGTCGGGTCGATGACCTGCAGCAGACCCTTGGACGGGGTACCGGCGAGCGCGTTGGAGTCCCAGTTGTTGATCGCGTACGGGTTGCCCGAGGACTCGCGGATCACGTTGCGGTAGATGCCGTTGTAGGTGCCGGGGATCCCGTGCTGCGCCATGACCTGGAGGGAGGCCCGGATCCAGCCGTCGAGGTTGTTGGCGTAGCCCAGCGAGGTGGCGGTGACCACGGTGGGGGTGGCGGCGGAGGCGCTGGTCGCGCCCATGATCGGCAGGGCGAGGACGGCGGCACCCGTGCCGATGACGGCGAGCTTGCGGACGATGCGGGAGCTTCTGGTACGGCGGTGCTGAGCGGCAGCGGACATGACGAGGTTCCTCTCCGTCGCCTGCGAGGTGAGCTGTCGGGTTCGGGCGGGAGATGCCCGGCCGCACCGCCGTACGGCGACACGACTTCACCCCGAGCCGGGCCGGATGTCCTGGGACGTCCGAATCGGCGAACTACCTGGTTCCCCCGCTCCTGCCGTGCGTTCTCGGTTGGTGGAACGGGCGGCGGCAGGATTAGGCGTCCGCCCGACAGGCCGGGAACGTATGCGAGAGCACATGTCCGGAACAAGTCCCGGATTCACACATCACCCCTGTTGACCTTGGTCTGAGGCATATGGGGTGCTTGATCCTTTGCGGCTGCCAAGCCTCAACTCGGGCGCGGGAAAAGGTGGATCGGGAGAAATGCACCGGAATGCGGATCATGCTCATGCGTGAGCCAAGTCACTGGTATAGACAAGAAAGGCAAAACGGGCAATGACCTCAACTCATAGTCAAACAGCCGCCCATGGGGCAGACCGTGGCGATCGCCCGTTCCGCCATTGGTGAGCGTGTCGGCGGGCAGGGGTATCGGGATGGCCCGACCGTCGAGGGATGCGTGGTCGTCGCCGAGGAATGCGTGGTCGTCACCGGGGAAAGGTTGACTGCCGGGCTCGGTGTCGGCTTCTGTTCGGGACACGCGCCGCCGCTCCACTTCACGTCGGGTGCGCGAGTCGGTAAAAATCGGTTCATATCAGTTGATCAAAAACATACCGGTCGTGATCCGATACCGCCCGGCCTGGACGGGTGGGCGGCATGGGTGATCGAAAGGTGACCGGATACGCTGACTTGAGTGATGGCAGCGACGTATCGACAAACCGCGTAACCGCCAGTAGACACCAGCAGACAGGAGACCCCTCGTGACCGTCGTCGGGCCGTTCGGGCTGAGCGTGCGGGACCAGGCTCTGGAAGCCGATGTCCAGGCCGGATTGGCGGCCGTCGAGGAGGGACTGCTCGAAGCCACCAAGAGTGAGGTCCCCTTCATCACGGAGGCCGCCCAGCACCTGGTGCGGGCGGGTGGAAAGCGCTTCAGGCCGCTGCTCGTGATGCTCGCCGCCCAGTTCGGCGACCCGTACGCGCCCGGAGTCGTACCGTCCGCCGTGGTCGTGGAGCTGACGCACCTCGCCACGCTGTACCACGACGATGTCATGGACGAGGCGGCGGTGCGCCGCGGGGTCGACAGCGCGAACACCCGCTGGGGCAACTCGGTGGCGGTGCTGACCGGCGACTTCCTCTTCGCGCGTGCCTCGCACATCCTGGCCGACCTCGGTCCGGAGGCCGTCCGGGTGCAGGCCGAGGCGTTCGAGCGACTGGTCACCGGACAGATCCTGGAGACCGCGGGACCGCAGGACGGACGCGACCCGGTCGAGCACTACCTGGACGTGCTCGGCGGCAAGACGGGGTCGCTGGTGGCCGTGTCCTGCCGGTTCGGCGCGATGATGTCGGGCGCCGACGAGACGGTCGTGGACGTGCTCACCCAGTACGGGGAGCGGCTCGGGGTCGCCTTCCAGCTCGCCGACGACGTCCTGGACATCGCGTCCGACTCGCACGAGTCGGGGAAGACGCCGGGGACGGACCTGCGCGAGGGCATCCCGACCCTGCCGGTGCTGCGGCTGCGCGAGCGCGCCGCGCGGCTCGGGCTGGCCGAGGACGTCGCCCTGTGCGAGCTGCTCGACTCCGACCTCACCGACGACGAGCGGCACGCGGAGGCGCTCGCCGGGCTGCGGGCGCATCCCGCCCTGGAGCAGGCGCGGCGCGACACCGTGCGGTACGCGGAGGAGGCGCGCTCGGCGCTGGCGCCGCTGAGGGAGTGCGACGCGAAGCTGGCGCTGATGGAGATGTGCGACGCGGTGGTGCACCGCGCGGGCTGATCCGCCCCCGCCCCCTCACCAGGGAGAATGCCCCTTTGGACGCGGCAGGGGACTCGTCCCCTGCACCGCCGTCGGCCCGGAAGGGCCTCGTTACCCGGATGCCGTACGGGCTACAACGGACGGGCTGAGCCAGCCCGTCCCGGTGACGCGACACCCATCTGGTGTGACACGCATCACAAGCTTGGACTGAGTCCAGCCTGAGATCGCTTCCGTACTCATACCCAGCAGGCCGACGCAGGGGGTGTCGGCCGGTCTACGGGGAGAAAACTGCATCATGGGCAAGAACACGACGTTCTCGAAGCGCCGTAAGAGCCTCATCGTCACCGCCCTCGCGGTGGCCGCCGCCGGCGGTGTCGCCGCCGCCACGATTCCCGCCTCGGCCACCTCGGCCACCCGCGCCGACCACGCGGGTTCCACCGCGACCCTGCTCGCCACCAGCCTGCGCGGCGCCAACGAGGTGCCGGTGCAGGGCGGCCCGGCCGTGGGGGACAAGGACGGCGCCGCGCTGGAGTTCATCAAGGTCCAGGGCGACAAGGTGTCCGTCGCCGTGACCTGGCGCGGCACCGGCAGGCCGACCATGCTCCACATCCACCAGGGCGCCAAGGGCACCAACGGCGGCGTCAAGATCGACTTCAGCGAGCTCATCGCCAAGAAGGCCAAGGGCCACCACCTCACCGGCACCGTCAAGGTCGACGACCCGGCGCTGCTCCAGGCGCTGACCTCCGACCCCGGCTCCTTCTACGCCAACCTGCACACGTCCCGGTTCCCGGGCGGAGCCGTCCGCGGCCAGCTCCACAAGGTCACCGTCGCCGCCTTCGACTTCCGCGACGCCCTGCACAACTTCCAGGCGTCGGTGGTCAAGGGCAAGCAGATCTACGAGTGCAAGCCGGCCGACGGCGGCGGGTACGCCTTCGCCCAGCGGGACGTCAGCGCTCTGCTCGGCGGCGGCATCAGGCACTCCTTCGTCGCGCCCAACTCCGGTACGCCGCAGTGGGTCGCACCCGACGGCAGCTCGGTGACCGGGGCCGTCCTGACCAAGACCCCGAACGGCAACGGCAACATTCCCGAGCTCGACCTGAAGGCCACGCAGTCCGGCAAGCACCGGGGCCTGCTCGCCGGCACCGCGGAGATCCTGCGGCTCAACACGGTCGGCGGAGTCGCTCCCTCCGGCAGCTGCACGCCGGGCGACATCGTCGGGGTCCCGTACCACGCCGACTACGTGTTCCTGCAGCGCTGACACGGTAGTTGGGGCTCAAACCCCGGGCGGCGCCCTCCCCGTCCCACCCGTACCCCTACGGGTCGGGGGGAGGCGTCGCCCTCTTGTGTCATACCCCAGGAGTACACGGAGTTGCCTCCGAGGTTTGACGCTTGTCCTCCGTCGATTTGGTCAACTGGAAACCACGGAAAACACCACTCCTCACCGATTCGGGTGAGAATGGCGGCTTGGGTGGAAGACGAGTGCTGACAGGCGAGTTGGAAGCCGCCGCCGACGACGGAGGTAGCGCACACATGGCACCGTACGAATCCGACGACAGCACGATCGCCGGCGAGGCCGACGACCTGCGCGCGGGCAGGCGCAAGGCCGCGCGGTACGTCGTCCCGGTCGCGGTGGTGGGGGTGGCGGCGGCGACCATCGGGCTCGTCCCGGCGCTCGCCGACTCCGGCGACCCCAGTCTGCCGAAGATCAGCGCGCAGCAACTCCTCGACAAGATCGCCAAGTCGGACGTGCAGCAGCTGTCCGGCACGGTGAAGGTCACCACGGATCTGGGCCTGCCGAACCTGGGCGGCCTGGAGAGCAGCCTGACGTCCGGTGCCGGTCGCGGATCCGGTGACGGGTCCTCCGCCGACCCCACGTCCAAGCTCACCGAACTCGCCACCGGCACCCACACCCTGCGCGTGGCGGCCGACGGCCCGGACCGGCAGAAGCTGTCCCTCCTGGAAAAAGCGGCGGAGTACAGCATCATCCACAACGGCAAGGACGTCTGGGGCTACGACAGCCAGTCGAACGAGGTCTACCACTCCACCGCCCCCGACGACGGCTCCTCCGAGAAGAAGCAGGAGCAGCCGCCCGCCACGCCCGACCAGCTCACCAAGGACGCCCTGAAGGCCGTCGACGACACCACCTCCGTGACCGTCCAGGGCACCGCCCAGGTCGCGGGCCGGGACGCCTACCGGCTGGTCGTCAAGCCGAAGGACTCCGGTTCGACGGTCGGTCAGATCACCGTGGCCGTGGACGCGAAGACCGGTCTGCCGCTGAAGTTCACCCTGACCCCGGCGAGCGGCGGCGCCGCCGTCATCGACGCCGGCTTCACGCAGATCAGCTTCGCCAAGCCGGCCGCCTCGACCTTCGACTTCAAGGCCCCCAAGGGCGCGAAGGTCACCGAGGGCGACCAGGGCGAGCACGCGGACGGGCATGCCAAGGTCGCTCCCAAGGGCGCTCCGAAGGGTGACGACTGGACCGGTCCGTCCGGGAAGGACTCGGACAAGGGTCCCGACGGGATGAACGTCATCGGCAAGGGCTGGGACTCCATCGCCACCTTCGACACCGGCGGCCAGGGCGTGCCCTCCGGCGCCGAGGCCGGCGGCCAGTTCGGCGGCTTCCTCGACTCACTCGGCGACAAGGTCACGGGCAAGTTCGGTTCGGGCACGGTCTTCAAGACCCGCCTGATCAACGCCCTGATCACCGACGACGGCAAGGTCTACGTCGGCGCGGTCAGCAAGGACGCGTTGGTGAAGGCGGCGAACGCGGGCTGAGCGAACCTGTGAAGTCCGCCGCGGTTCGGTAGCGCGCCCCCGAAGGAGCGCGGGGAACTGCGCGACCGGCCACGACGGCGCCGCGGAAGACCGACGACGCGCCCGGTACTTCCGGACGCGCCCGGTACTTCCGGCGGAGCGCTTGGCCGGGAACCTTGCGCGGCGGCCGTTCGTCATCACGGTGAGTAGTCGCCGCGCCACGCGGTACGAGCACGAATCGAGGGAGCCGATGGACGAGGCGTCCGCCCCGGAGCCGGACCGCGCCGAGCCGGGTGACAGTGTCATCGCCACCCACGCGCTCACCAAGCGCTACCGAGGCGGGCAACTCGCCGTCGACGGCCTCGACCTGACCGTCCCCGCGGGCAGCGTCTTCGGCTTCCTCGGTCCGAACGGCTCGGGCAAGACCACCACCATCCGCATGCTGATGGGCCTGATCGAGCCCACCTCGGGCACCGCCCGGGTGCTCGGCCGCCCCATGCCGAGGAGTTCGCGCGCCGTCCTGCCGCACGTCGGCGCGCTCATCGAGGGCCCCGCCCTGTACGGCTTCCTCTCCGGCCGCGACAACCTGATCCGTTACGACGCCGCCGACCCGACCGCCGACCCGCGCACCCGGCGTGCCCGCGTCGCGGCGGCGCTGGAGCGGGTGGGTCTCATGGCGGCGGCCGGCAAGAAGGCCAGGGCCTACTCGCTCGGCATGAAGCAGCGGCTCGGTCTAGCCGCCGCGCTGCTGCAGCCGCGCAGACTCCTGGTGCTGGACGAGCCGACCAACGGCCTCGATCCCCAGGGCATGCGGGAAATCCGCTCCCTGGTCCGGGAGTTGGCCTCGGACGGCACCACCGTCTTCCTCTCCTCCCACCTCCTGGACGAGATAGAGCAGGTCTGCACCCACGCGGCGGTGATGGCACAGGGCCGCCTCATCACCCAGGGAGCGGTGTCCGACCTGGCGGCGGGCGCGCGCGGCCGACTGGTCGTCACGACGCCGGACGCCGGGGAGGCGGCCCGCGTGCTGAAGGAGCAGGGCGCCGCCGACGTCGTCGTCGCCGAGGACCGGGTGACCGCGGAGCCCCCCGACCGGGACCTGGCCGAGGTGAACGCCGCGCTGGTGACGGCGGGTGTGCGCGTGCGCGGCTTCGGAGTGGAGCGGGCCTCGCTGGAGGACGCGTTCGTGGCGCTGACGGGGGAGGGCTTCGATGTCGCGGGCTGAGACGGCGGTCCCACGGGAGCTGGGCGAGGTGCGCACGCCGAGCCCTCTGTGGACCTTCGGGTTGCTGCGCAGCGAGTTGGTCACCACCTTCCGTCGCTGGCGCACCCTCGCCCTGCTCGCTGTTCTCGCGGCCGTCCCGGTCCTCGTGGGCATCGCCGTCAAGATCGAGACGAGCGACGGCTCCTCGGCCGGTCCCGGTCGCGGTGGCGGAGGGGGCGGCCCGGCGTTCATCGCCCAGATCACCAACAACGGCCTGTTCCTGGTCTTCACGGCCCTAGCGGCGACGCTGCCGTTCTTCCTCCCGATGGCGATCGGGGTCGTCGCGGGAGACGCGATAGCGGGGGAGGCCAACGCCGGCACCCTGCGCTACCTGCTGGTCGCCCCGGCCGGCCGCACCCGGCTGCTGCTCACCAAGTACGCGACGGTGCTGGCCTTCTGCCTGGTCGCCACCCTCGTGGTCGCGGCATCGGCGCTCGCCGTCGGAGCCGTCCTGTTCCCGCTCGGCGATCTGACGACCATCTCCGGCACCCGGATCAGCTTCGCCGACGGTCTGGGGCGGGCCCTGCTGATCGCCCTGGTCGTCGCGGCCTCGCTCATCGGCATAGCCGCGCTCGGCCTGTTCATCTCGACGCTGACCAACAGCGGCATCGCCGCGATGGCGACGACCGTCGGACTGCTGATCAGCGTTCAGATCCTCGACCAGATACCCCAACTGCACGCCCTGCAGCCGTACTTCTTCTCCCACTACTGGCTGTCCTTCGCCGACCTGATGCGCGACCCGGTCTACTGGGACGACCTGACGAAGAACCTGGGACTCCAGGCCCTGTACGCGGCGGTGTTCGGCTCGGCGGCCTGGGCGCGGTTCACGGCGAGGGACATCACGGCCTAGCTCAGGCGGCGGCCCGGGTCTCGTGGGGGAAGCGGGCGAGTGGCGGTTCCTGCGCGAAGAAGCTCTTGGCGCGGGCGAGGGCCGCCGTGTCGTGCAGCACGTCACCGCGCCGGCTGCCGTTGCCGAGGAGCACTCCGCCGAACCGCATCCCGAGGTACGCGGCCGAGTTGTTCAGCGTGCCGATCAGCGGGTCGGCGACGGACGGCTCGCTGTCGGCGAGCGCGGCGACACCCCAGAGGGTGCGGCCGGCCATGGCCGCCTTGAAGTCGAGACCCGGGGTGCGCAGCCAGCCGGACCAGTAGTCCAGGTAGCGCTTGGTCAGGCCGGAGACCGAGTACCAGTACAGCGGGGAGGCGATCACGATGTCGGTGGCCGCCAGCGTCGCGTCGAGAAGGAGGGCCGGAACACTGCCGGTGGGCGGGTGGACGTGGTCGCTGTCGCGTCGCAGGTCCACGAAGTCGGGCAGCGGCTGCTCGGCCAGGCTGATCCACTGCTGCTCGACATCGGCGGGCAACTGCTCGGCGGCCCGGCGGGCGAGGAGTTCGGTGTTGCCGTCGGTGCGGCTGCTGCCGAGCACGAACAGGAAGCGACGGGTCATGAGGTCCCCCAGAGGAAAGCGGCGTACGACGATTACTCGCACCTGCATTATATGCGTACGCAAGTAGTTGTCCATGGGGTGGCGGGGCAACGCCCCCTGGACGGTCGGCGAGGAGGTCCGCGACGACAGCACCCTGGGGCGCCCCCAACAGGCGGAACTCAGCCGCGCCGTCCGGCCGCCGCCCCCGTCAGCCGGGCCAGCGCCTCCGTCTCGCGGGGCGGGCGGCCGCCGAGGTCGCCGAGACGCCAGTCGGGTACCCAGGGGACGCGGTAGACGTCGATGACCTGCTCCAGCAGCCGGATCTGCCGGTCGAGCGGGCGGGGCAGCCGGCCCGGCGCGTCCGCCACCAGGACGAGGGCGTCCAGGTCGAGCCCCTGGGGCGCCTGCCCGCGCCGGAACACCTCCAGGGCGCGCAGGGCGGCGGCCAGGCCGGAGGCATGGGTGCGGGCGACGAGCAGGACGGAGCGCGGGTCGTCCGGTCCGGGCCACTCCCGGCCGCAGTCATGGCCGCCGTACACGGCGGCGAGGGTGGAGACGCCGGCGCCGCCGTGGGTGCCGACCCAGGAGTAGCGCCGGGCGGTGGCGACGGCGTGGACGGGCTCCTGGGGTCCGGGCTCCGACGGGGCGACCGGTCCGCGGAGCCAGATCTCCGGTCCCTGCTGCATGTCCGTGCGCATGCCCGCTCTCCTTCCTCGCCAAGCCCATGGATCCGCGCGGTGCCGGGCGGCCCGCGAACGGCGCCGATCGCTGGGACGAGTCTGTGACGCGACGGTGACGTGAGAACCGGCAGCGACCGGAGAGACTCGACAGTACGTGAACGACCGGATCTTGACGCCGGGGTGGCCGGACCCGACGGCGGGAGGGAGCACCATGGAACCCGAACGCGCCGTCCGCTCCACTTCCGACGCATCCGAGTGAGGGAACCGATGTCTCGACTCAGCCGCGAGAAGAAGCGGGAACAGAAGGGGGCCGCGCTCCCCGCGGCCCTCGTGGCGGCACCGATCGACGTCCATGTCCCCGCGGGCGGTCCGGGAGCGGGGGGTGCCTCGATCGGAGGCGTTCCGGTCGTCCCGGCGGCGGGTGAGGAGATCCAGCAGGCCGTCCTCGACCACCTCCACCGCATCGCCCTCGCCACGGGCCACCCCGTCCGGGCCACGATTCACGACGAGCGGATCGGCTGCGTCGTACACCTCCAGGTGGCGGCCGACGGTTCGAGCACGTTCACGGGGGAGCCTGTACGCATGCCTCCGGCGGTGGAGCCGCCGGAGCCGGTCGAGCAGGGGGAGCGGGCGAGGAGTGAGGCCCGGCAACGGGAGGAAGCGGTCCCGTCGGCTTCTGCGGTACGGGAGTCGGCCCCGACGACGGCGGGCGTAGGTCTGTCGGGGGATGCGATGGCGAAGGAGCACCCCGCGGAACCGTCCGATCCGCAGCCCCAGTCCACGCCCTACCGAGACAAGCCCACCCACCTGCTACGGCCGGCCTCCGAGCCCGTACGGGACGCCGCGCCGACCTTCCCCCTGCGGGCGGTGTCAGAGCCGCGGCCCCTCGGCGGGGAGGTTCCGAGTGACCCGGAGCCGGTGTCTCTCGGCGGAAACGCTCCGAGCGCCCCTGAGCCACTGCCCATCGGCGGGGACGTTCCGGGTGACTCGGTGCCGACGTTCACCCTGCGAGCGCTGCCGGAGCCAGCTCAGGACCGCGCCCCCGGCACGGTCGCACCGCCCACGGGGCAGTTCGGTCCGCCCCCGCCCATGGACGCGATCCCGCCGCACGAGGTCGCCGGGGCCGACCAGGCATCCGGGGCCGACCGGGCAACCGGAGCAAGGGCCGACCGGACAACCGGAGCAAGCGCCGACCAGGCGCCCGGAGCAAGCGGCGACCGAGCCGCCGTACCCC
>NZ_WVUG01000225.1 GCF_017614965.1 Streptomyces griseorubiginosus
GACGTCCTCGCCGCCGAACGCAAGGAACGCGCCCGCATCCGAAGCGAGAAGGGCATCCGATGGGGCGGACGCCCCCTCACCAGCGTGGCCTGACCAACCCGGCGAACCAACGCGGTCACAGCACTAGCGCTTTTTGCCGGGCCTTTGCCGCGCGACGGTAGCCGCGCCCGTTCGTACGTCCGCAACCATGGTTCCGACACGACGACGTCCTGGCCGACCTCCTGGTCTTGTCGTACCTGCGCCACGGCACTCCGTACGCGCTGTGGGCCGACACCCTCGCGGGTTCGCCGCGGGCGTCCTCGGCGTCGCCACCTGGGCGCAGCAGCACGAGCTTCTCGACGCGCTCCTGCAATGGGCGCGGAGGAGAAACGGCTGCACTGCACAAGGACGTGGGCTGCCAGCCTCTTTGCAGGCTGACAGCCAGGTTTCGATGCGGGGCATACAAAAAGCGCAACCCTGGCTCTGCACCTGGCGGCCATCTTGATCTGGTCCCGCTCCGCGCGCTGATCAGAGCAGCTCGTGCACGACCAGTCGCGACTGCCTCCCCGAGAAGGCACTTCGCAGGGCTCGCGCCTCGCGGTCCCGGGCGGCGAAGACTCCGCGCCTGTCCACGTGCACGACCAGGACGTCGTAGCTGTCGATGACCTCGGAAATGCCTCGTGTCTGGATGGTGTCCCGCCAGGCTTCCGCGTTTCGGCCGAACCACACCGGCAGTCCGCACGGCTCAGTCACGGCGTCCCAGAAGTCGTCGAGCGTCTCAATCGGCCTACCCCGCAGGTCAACCACCAGTTCCGACTCAATCCTTTCGGCCACCACGACAGAGTAGTCAGCCCTCATCCAAGGAGACAGGCTCTAGTTGAGATAGTCGGCGACCAGCGCAGCGAATTCGTCGGGGGTGGCCAGACGGATTCCAAGATCCTCGGCCTTGGCCCGCTTGGATCCCGCACCCTCCCCGGCGACGACGAGCGTGGTCTTCTTCGAGACGCTGGAGGAGGAGCGGCCGCCGGCCCGTTCGATGAGGTCATTCATCTGGTTCCGGCTGAGATCTTCCAGGGGCCCGGTCATTGCACCGGTGACGACCACGGTCATCCCTGCCAGCGGCCCGCCCACAGGTTCGGCGTTGCCGTCGGCATCGCCCGTGTCGCCGCCCGAGGTAGGCGGTGTGACGCCGGGTTCGGTCATGGTCACCCCGGCGGTGGCGAGTTTGTCGATGAGCGGGGCGAGTTCGGCGAGTTCGGCGACGATGGAGGGGGCTTTCTCGGTGCCGATGCCCTCGACCTGCTGCATCGCTGCCGCGTCGGCGGCGCGGATGTTGTCCATGGTGGCGAAGTGCCGGGCGATGCGGCGGGACATGGAGCGGCCGGTGCCGCGTACCCCGAGCGCGCACAGCACCCGCGACAGCGGCTGCGCCTTGGCCGCGGCGATGGCGGCCAGCAGGTTGTCGGCGCTGGTCTCACCCATCCGCTCCAGGCCGAGGAGCTGTTCGCGGGTGAGAGCGAACAGGCCCGCGAGATCGGCCACCAGGCCGGCGTCGACGAGCTGGACGATGCGGGTGTGCCCGAGGCCTTCGATGTCGAGCTGGTCGCGGCCGGCCGCGTAGGACAGGGCAGCCACCAGGTGACAGCTGCGGCCCTGCTCGCACCGCCAGCGCTGCTCGCTGGTGTCGATGCCGGAACCGCAGCGCGGGCACACCTCGGGGAAGGCGACCGGCTGTTCGTCGCCGGTGCGCAGGTGGGCGACCGGGGCTTCGATGCGGGGAATGACGTCCCCGGCCCGGTGGACCATGACGTGATCACCCAGTCGCAGGTCGCGGCGGGTGATGTCGGCCGGATTGTGGAGAGTGGCATACGTGATGGTGGCGCCGTCGATCTCGACCGGCTCCAGGACGGCCCTGGGGGCGATGATGCCGGTGCGGCCGACGTTCCACTCCACAGCGAGCAGCCGGGTGATCTTCTCGACGGCCGGCAGCTTGTAGGCGATCGCCCACCGCGGCGCGCGCGAACCCGAGCCCGCCTGCTGCTGGTCAGCGGCCAGGTCGGCCTTGATGACGATCCCGTCGATCCCGAACGGCAGCTCGGCCCGCGCCGCGGCGATCTCCTCAACCCGGGCCAGTGCCTGCTCGACGGTGTCGGCGGTGATGCCGGGCACCGCGGTCCCAGCGGTGGTGTTGATCCCGTACGCGGCGGCCTGCACCATCAGGTCGCTGTGGGCGAGCTCGCCCAGCCGTACGCCGAGGTCGGTCGCGGTGCCGGGCAGGGGAAGCAGGCCATAGCCGAAGAACGTCATCGGCACGGTATAGGCGCGCTCCTTGGCGCGCAGGGTGCCCGCCGCGGCGCCGCGCGGGTTGGCGAACGGCTGCCCGCCGTGCGCGGTGCGCACCTCGTTGCCGTGCTCGAACTGGGCGGTCGTCATGAGGACTTCGCCGCGAACCTCGACGGTGACCGGCTCGGCGAGTTCGTCGGGCAGGCCCTCGATGGTGCCGATCGCGTGCGAGACGTCCTCCCCGGCCGTCCCATCCCCGCGGGTGATCAGCTGTCTCAGCCGGCCGCCCGTGTAGCGGGCGGCGACCGCAAGACCGTCCAGCTTCGGCTCGACGCTGAACCGCTCGACCTCGCGGCCGATCCTCCGCGCGAGGGAGGCGGTCCAGGCGGTGAACTCCTCCGCCGAGAACACGTTGTCCAGGCTCAGCATGGCCACCGTGTGCGGGACATCGCCCTCCACGGCGCCGCCGGCGACCTTGCCCGTCGGAGAGTCGGGCAGCACCTGGTCAGGGTGATCGGCCTCCCACGCGGCGATGCCGTGCACCAGCCGGTCGTAGGCGTCATCGTCCAGCACGGACGTGCCGCCCGTGTAGTAGGCGGCCGACGCCTTCACCGCGTCCTCGACCGCCTGCGCGTAGGCGGCGGAATCCGTGATCACAGCTGCAGGGGTTGTCATGCCCGTCATCCTGCACGCCGGCACTGACAATGCCCGAGGCCGCGCACGGAAGGACAGGGCCGCCGCCATCCTGCTCGCTCCCTTGGTTCTCCCACGGCGGACCCGGTATCCGGCGGCCCGCCCGCTAAAGGCTGTGGCCGCGCCATCCGCACGCGGGTCGGCCAACCGGCTCGGCTAGGTCATCCGTCTTGAACAACTGCTAGTATTCGCCCGCTTGTTCGGGGGGATGGGGCCCTCCGTCGGGGAGGGGAAGCAAGTGACTCGTCGTACCTTCATGCGTGGCTCCCTTGCCACGATCATCGGTTTGGCGCTCTCTGTGACCGCCGTGCCGCTGGTGGCGCCGGCGCACGCGGAGACCGCAACGGAGATCATCGTTCCGGCCACCATGCGCACGACCCCGCGCACGGCGTATCTGCAGAGCGCGGGCGCTTCCGGCTTCCTCGAGTACCGCTCCACCGCCGAGGGTTCCGGCCTGTGGTGGACCAGCTACGACGGCAGCCGGAAGCCGGTGGAAGGTGGCGAGGGACTCGGGCCGCGCACTGCGGGTTCGTACGGCACCGGTTCGGACGTCGTCGCCCTTGGCCCGACCCAGAGCAGTGGTGGGCAGGTCCTGCTCCGGGACATGGGCACCGGTACGGCGGAGACCGTGGCCATCCCAGCAGGCCAGAGCTATCTGCAGACGTACGGACGTACTGTCCTGACCAGCACGTCGACCGGTGGGGAACGGACTGAGCTGTTCCTGCTGCACAACGAGAACGGCAGCACGGTGCAGAAGCCCGTGACCGGATTCCCGGACGGGACGGTCTTCCCCTTCGTTCCCAGGGGTTCCGCCTCCGGCATCCTCGTCAATTACGACGGACCGGACCATGTCCTCCATTACGCCTGGGTGGATGCCGAGACCGGTGCGGCCACGATCTTGCCTCCACTGGTGGCGAACTCGGACACCGTGGTCGGATCCGACTACCTGGTCAGCTGGTACGGCACGTCCCGGGTGCGGGTGTATGCCAAGGGTGCCTACGACTCGCCCACTCATGAGGTTGCGTTCCCCCGCACCTCTGAGAACACGATCCTCGGCGTCGTCGGTGACGCGCTCGTCGTCGCGCGGCGCAGCGGATCCTCCGGCTGGAGTGTGTCAGCACTGCCCTTCGACGGCTCCGCGGAGCTGCCCCTGTTCAAGCGGGCGGATCCCGCTACCGTCATGACCCCCGACGGCGGCCTGGTCCTCGCCGGCGGGGAGTCCTCTTTGGACTACGGCATCGCCAAGGTCCAGGCGGGGGCCGACGGTCTGCCCCGGGTCCACCGGATCGTGGACCTTCCGGCCGTGCCCATGGGGATCGAGTCGCTCGACCTGAGCGGCGGTGAGCTGATGACCTACGAGTCCGGCGACGGGGCGACGCACTTGTACAGCCGCTCGCTGGCCACGGCGGAGGCGCTGACGGCGGGCACGCGCACGGACCGGGGAGCGACCCAAAGGTGTGGGGTCATGGCCGGGGACTACGGAAGCTGTCCCGACCTGATGGGTACGGGTGACGGCCGGGCGGTCATCCGGAACACGGCCGGGGACATCTCCGTCCTGGACCGGGGTCAGTCCCTTCCCGGCACCGTGGTGACCTCCGGCCTCCAGGACCACCATGGCCTCGCGGACGTCGAGGGCCGGTATGCGGCCTGGCATGGGCCCTCGCCCGCGGGAGATGGCCTGGTGGTGGCGGATCTGGACACACGCAAGGTCGTGCTCACCCGTACGGGCGCAGCCGGTGCGGCCCCCTCCGCCCTGTGGGGGGAAACGCTGTGGACGGCGGCCGGGAACGGCAGTGTCACGGCCACGGAGGTGCGTTCGGGCAACCCGATCACGTCGTTCCGGGTGGTCGGCAGCGGCTGCGCTCCGGGCAACTTCCAGGCGGTGGGACGCTGGGTGTACTGGTCCGGCTCGTGCGATCTTCCCCAGGGCAGCGTGCAGAAGGCCTTCGTGTACGACACCCGCAGGAAGACGCTCATCGCCGTGCCCCCCGGCGCAGAGGCGCACCTGGGCGACGGCTTCCTGGTCACGCGTGACGCCACATCCGCAGCGCTGATCCTCACGGACGTCACGAGCGGCTCCGCGGTGAGCCGAACCCTGGCGGCCAAGGCCGGAAGGTGGGACGTCGATCCGTACACCGGCCTGGTCGGCTACGTGGACCCGGCCTCCCAGGACATCCACGTCCTACGAAGCGGCGTCCCCGCCACGGACATCGCGCTCCTGGGGGCGAAGACGGAACCCGCGGTCAGCCTGGTGGACTCGTCGTCCTCATGGGACGGCACGTGGTGGCTGTCGAAGCCGGCCGCATCGTGGACGCTGGCCTTCAGGAACAAGGCGACCGGGGCCAGCGTGCGCACGCTGTCCGATGGCGCCGCGCACGACACGATCCATACGTCCTGGAACGGCAGGACATCGAACGGCGCGTATGTGCCGAACGGCACGTACAGCTGGACGCTGACGGTGGCCCCGGCTGACAAGCAGGGCGCGCCGGCGACGGCGTCCGGCTCACTGAAGCTGACCGGTGGCGCCGCGGTGAGACGCGACCATGTCGCGTCCGACGGCATCGGTGACCTGCTCACGCTCACCTCCCAGGGTGCACTCTCCTTCCACCGGGGCGACGGCGCCGGGAAGTTCTCGACGAAGACTTCGGCTTCGGGATGGCCGGCCTCGATCACGGTGGTGCCGTTCGGAGACCTGAACGGTGATCGCTGCAATGACGTGCTCGTACGGTTCAGCAGCGGTGCGCTGCGGGCGTACCGCCCGGGATGCGGCAAGGCCCTGACGACGTCCACGCCGTACACCGCGCTGGGAACGTCGGGCTGGAACCAGTACAACGTGCTGACCTCACCGGGCGACATCACCGGTGACGGCCGGGCGGACCTGATCGCCCGTCAGGCGTCCACCGGTGACATCTATCTGTACAAGGCCACAAGCAGCGGAAAGCTCTCGGCACGGGTGAAGATCTCCTCCAAGTGGTCCGGTTACAAGAAGATCATCGGCGTCGGCGACCTCAACGGGGACGGGTACGGAGACCTGCTGGCGCAGGACACGTCGAACGAGCTGTGGCGGTACTCGGGCACGGCGACCGGCGGCTTCAGGGCACGGGTCAAGGTGGCCGACAACTGGGGCGCCTCCTACAACGTCGTGGTGGGCGTCGGCGACATCACTGCAGACGGGAGGGCGGACATCGTCTCCCGCGACACCTCCGGCAAGCTGTGGCGCAACAACGGCGACGGCAAGGGCTCCTTCGGCCCTCGCACCGGGATCGCCGCTGGGTGGCAGGGCTACAAGGCCCTGTACTGACCGCCCGAGTGCGCCCGTGACGGGATGTCCGCGCGAGGCCCTCCGGCCTCGGCCGCGCCGCAGATGACTCTCGTGTGCAGTCGCGACGGCTCCGCTCGGTCGCCCCGCGCATCGACAAAACTCCTCCACGCCGAGTCCGAGTCGCAGGCATTGTGCGACTGGCTGGACGCCAGCCACCTGTCAACGGCTCTCCGCATTCGCTCCCAGCTCACCTCATTCGTCACGTACGACGAAGCAGTGGCCGATGCCGCTCGAGCAGCCGGACTGGGACGCCGACCGACTCCCACTGAAGTCGCTCGCAGCAATCCCGTTGTACCGCGTGCCCCATCCGTACCTTCAGAGCGGGCAACAGCGGTCTGCAGCCGCCGGCCCGCGCAAGGAACCTTGTCCCACATTGTTGTCCAGCCCCATTCAATTGCGGGTCGGGGCTTAACGTCCGTGTATGGAACGGGCCGACATTCTCAAAAACCTTGCCGGGAGCGGAACTGGCACCGCCCCGCAGCGTCTCACCGAACTCGCCGCCGAGCTCGACATACCGGCCGCCGACCTGCTCGTCGTCGCGGGCCACCCGGTGCCGGCGGCACTCCTTCCCCCGGAGCGCGACGCCAAGGTCGTGAGGCAGTTCGCCTACCGTGTCAGCCACTGCGACCACGTGCAGCTGGCCCTGTTGGAGGGCTTCGTCCGCTCGTTGCCGCGTGTCGCCGCCCCGACAGCCTTCGTGCAGCCGGCCTCGCCGCACCACCGCCCTGCCGAGACCGGTTTCGCCGCCGTGCTCAACGGGTTGATCCGCAATCGCGGCTTCGGCGTCCGCGAACTGCCGTTCGTGGGACTGTCCCTCAGCACTGCCCGCCCCCTAGCGCGGGCACCGGGGGCCCTGGCCGGACGGCCGGGGGCCCCGATATGTCCCGGGTGGCATTTGGCCGAGGTGGTCCGTCGGCAGGTCGTGGCCGCCAGGAAGTGGTCGAAGGACGCCCGGGGATTGGCCGCCTTTCCAACAACCCAGCAACCACACGCGGCGGCCGGGCCGCTGGCGCCTCCAGCCACGAGGGGGCGTACTGGAGGCGGGGAGGTGACCGATGATGCTGTTCATGGTGAGGACGGTCAAAGCCGTGGACCGCGTGGTCGCCATCGCTGAAGATTTCACCCAGATCCGCGGGGCTTTGAGCGTGTGCCCGCGTAACCCAGCCAGGGCTAAACGCTCTCACTTGCCTCTATGAGCGAGCGCGGCACGCACAGTGTTGCGAGAGTGGCCCGCTAGCTGTGCGATGCGGACTTCGGTAAGGCCGGCCGCCTTGGCTTTACGGATCAGATCGTCACGCGACTCCATGCACTGCCGGTAGGCCACGAGTTCAGCCTCGCTTTCCTTCACCATGTCCGGTGTTCCACTCTCAGCAGCAGTCGGCGGTGATGCCTGCTTCGAGTTGCGTGTCCGGGACGCACTTCTTTGCGTGAGGGGGGCTGGCGCAGGCGTCTCCAGCAACTCCATTTCGACCGGGATCGCTTCAGGCATGTGCAGAAATATACATGTTCAGTCCTGCACACCCAATTGTGTTGATATTCATGTGTGAGTAGTCGGGGAAATAGGCTCGACGGGCACAAAATGGGGCTGATGTGTATGGCAGGTTGCCCAAAACGGGAAATGCCCGTGATGCTTCCCCCGGCGGCAGGCCCGCGCCGCTCACCTGCGGCCGCGGTGGCGCCTGGTCCGCTGGCATGTGATATGGAGGTCGGTGTGGCGGTACCTAAAGTGGTGGTCGGGATTGACTTCGGGACACACGGGTCCGGAATTTCGTGGTGCACCTACGGGGGCAGGAACGACGACCCGGCCCAGCGGCGCATCAATTTCTTCAACACGTGGGCGGGGCAGCCCGTCGCCTCGGTGAAGAATCTGTCCGCGCTTCTCGTCGACGCGCAAGGCGAAGTCCTTGCATGGGGCTATGAGGCGCGGAGACGAGCGTTGATGAATGCTCAGGGCGGTGATGAATCTCGTTACTTCAACGCCTTCAAGATGGGGCTCATGGAGCAGGCAATTGCGGACCGCTCCGGACGAAGCAGCGAAAAGTCAGTGATCGAGGACTCCGAATGGGGCGACGACGAGGACGAAGACGAAGATGAGAATGATGACGACGTGACACCGGAGAGTGTTGCTGCAAGCACGGGCGAGGAGGAAGGGGCGGAGGAGGACAGCATCAGTGACCTCGTTGTTCTGTCCGGCACACGTCGCCAGAACGCGGAGTCACTCATTGCCGCGTACCTGCGCAAGCTCTACGAGACGGCGCTCACGCAGGTCACTGCCAGCGGCTACGACCGGGACGACATCCGTTGGTGTCTGACCGTGCCGGCGATCTGGACCGACGAGCAGAAGCAGGTGATGCGGGACATCGCTGGGAAAGCCGGATTCCCCACTGAGGACGGCCGGCTCATCCTTGCGCTGGAACCGGAAGCGGCAGCTCACTATGCCCTGGTCAGTGGCGTCAAAGTCGCCGGCGGCGCCACGGACGGCGCCAGCTTGATGGAGCCTGGCAGTCGGTTCGTGGTGGTGGACTGCGGCGGCGGCACCGTCGACCTCACAGCCTACGAGACCGACGCCGAAGGCCGGATGGTCGAGATCGGCCTCCCCATTGGAGGTCCCCACGGGGCAGAAGAGATCAATCGCGCATTCCGCGACGAGCATCTCCTGGACCGCTTCGGCAAGCTGGAGATCTTGCAGGATCTCGCGGCGGATCACCCTGAGGCGCTCTTGGACCTCACCGAGGCCTTTGAGCGGGCCAAGCTACACTTCGGGCCCGGCGAGACCGACCCTATCTATCTCACCTTGCCGACGGCGATCGACCGGCGAATCGGTGCACAGGTACGAAAGCGTCTCGCCCGCAAGCAAAACGGTGTCACGGACGCCATCGTCGTCACTGCCGACGAGGCCCGTCGCCTGTTCGACAACGTCCTGCCCGACGTCCTCGACCTCATCGACGAGCAGCTCAAGGAAGTGGAGAACACCGCGACCGCAGGAAGCAGCGACCCGATCGTCCTCCTCGTCGGCGGCTTCAGCGCATCCCCCATGCTCCAGCACGCAGTCAAGGAGCATCTCAAGAACCGTGCCAACGTGCTCGTGCCGCCCGACCCAGGTGCCGCCGTCCTCTATGGGGCCGCCCACTACGCCTACGAACCGCACACTCGTGCACGGCGGAGCAGGCTGACCTACGGCACCTGCTACTGCCCGGAGTTCGAGGAAGGCGTCGATCCGGAGGAGTACCGCTTCACTCTGAGCACGGGTGAGGCCCACTGCAGGGCGAGGTTCTCCAAGCTCGTCACCCGCGGGGACCTGGTCAGCACGGACGATGAAGCGCACCTGTCCTACGTCCCGCTCGAGGGCACGACCCGCAAGCTGACCTTCAGCCTGTTCTCCTCCACGGAGCCGGATCCTCGCTATGTCACCGATCCGGGCTGCGAGTACCTCGGCAAGATCACAGTGGACCTGAAGAAGGTCATGGCGTTCGCCTTGGAAGATCGCGGCGTCACCTTGTACATGAGCTTCGGCGAAACCGAGATCAAGGCCCGTGCGGTGGTGCGGGAGAGCGGCGAGGAAGCTGCCACCTCACTCCGATTCCTGACGAATTACTGAACTGAGGACAACCATGGCCCTCCGAGACATGCTCTCAATGACACCGCCCGCCGAGACCTTCAGCCACCAGGAAAGCGCCGTGCCGGGTGATCCGCCGGCCAAACCGTCCCGGCGCCTGGACCTGGAACTCGATGCGGGCGCCCGCAGACTGACCGTGCTCGAGCGCAAGCACCGAGTGCTGCAAAACGCCTGCAGCGAGATGGAAGGCCGCCTACAGTCCGTGGAGCGACGGCTGGATGCGTTGATGGCAGCGCGAGCGGAAACCCGTGCCGACGTCCCGTCCAACGCACACAGCGCTCATCACGTCATCGCCCGCGAATACGACGCCCTCGTCGAGCAGAAGGTCCAGGGCGTGGCCCGGGCAGCTGCCCAATCAGTTCCCGGAGCTCCGCCCGGCGCCGTTCCCACGATGCTGTGGCTCATGGGGCGAATCTGCTCCGTCCTCTTCGGCCCGGACGAACCGGACGGCAAGGCGGTCCTAACGGCAGTGGGCAAATCCCGCCTTGACCCGTTGGCACCGCAAGCCAGCCGCTTGAGCAACTGTGCCCTCGATCTCCGGCAGCGCTCGGCGCAGACGGGGCTGCCAGTGCACTGGGACTTCGAGCTCGTGCCAGGCGAGCCCCTCGACGAGGAGTGGCAGGAAACTTGGCCGTCGTGCGACAGCACACTGCCCGGCCAGTTCGTGATCGCTCCCGCCTACCTTGTAGCCGATCAGGTCTTCAGCCGGCAGAAGGTCTGCACCGGCGTTTCCATCCCCGGTTGATGCCGACGCCTCTCGATTCAGTCGCAGGGCCAGCCCGCTTGCGGCATCCGTCGGTCAGCGTGAGGATCTGCGGCGGTCGGCTCGGCCGTGTCTGCTTCCTTGCGGTAATGGGCGATGGCCCATCTCATCAGGGGCATACTGGAGAAGTGACTGTGGACCATGGCGCCGCTCCACGCTGGGCTCATCTGGCCGAGCGTCTACCCACGCACCTCGATGAGCTGTCCGGACCGACGTCCGGAACGGTGGAGCTGCCTCTGCATCTGGCGTGGTCGGGGCTGCGGCATTTCGAGGTGAGCGACGACAAGCTGCTGCTGGGCTTGTATCGCATCGTGCTTACGAATGGTCTGCGCGAGGACCTCACCCGCTACCTCAACGCCGAGCTACTCGTGCGGCACTGGCCGCGGCTGCGGATCGCCGTGGGCAAGCCGGTCCGCACGTGCTGGGAGCAGCAGTTTCCCGAGTTGGCGGCCGCCGCTGCCGCATGAGACTTCCAGATCTGCACCGGCGCCTACTCAGCGACGCCCTGGCCAGCGGTCACGCCTACCGGCTGGTGCTGGCCGGCGGCTACGCCATCCAAGCCCATGAGTTGGTCAGCCGCACCAGCCAGGACTTGGACCTGGCCACCGACGCACCTGCGGGCATGAACGAGATCACCGGCGCCGTTGCTGCCGGCCTGAAGGACAAGGGCTGGACCATCCGCATCGTTGAGGTCGCCCCACGCATGGCTCGTCTGCTCGCCACCGACGCGGCAACCGGCGAGTCCTGTGAGCTGGACATCCTCAAAGAGATCTTCCACCGGCCGCCCACCCGCACGAAGGCTGGGCCCACGCTGTCCAGGGATGACGCGGTGGGGCTGAAGGTCCGCGCTCTGCACGATCGCGGCTTCCCTCGCGATGTCATCGACGTCTTCAGCGCCCGCGAGCTGTACAGCCTCGGGGAACTTGAACGTCTGGGCGCGCAGCACGACGAGGAGTTCGACCTGGAGGAACTCCACGGCCGGCTCGAAGCTGTCGACTTCACCTCCGACCGCGAGTACGCCGCGTACGATATGAGCCCCATCGACATCGCCGAACTGCGCGCCTGGGTCCAGAACTGGCTCGACGACCTCGGGCTGCGGCTTGCCGAGCCGTATGCCGAGGACGAGGAC
Organism: Streptomyces griseorubiginosus; assembly: GCF_017614965.1. GTDB lineage: Bacteria > Actinomycetota > Actinomycetes > Streptomycetales > Streptomycetaceae > Streptomyces > Streptomyces griseorubiginosus_B. Next base: position 11,786 of record NZ_WVUG01000225.1, read on the forward strand.
GGCGACTGACCTGGCTGTTACTGATTGCCGTGCTGGCGGGCGGTTACGAGGGCGCGCCAGCGGGCACGGACGGTGGGTTCATCATCGAGCCAGCGCATGGCGGGCCCGGCGGGATGAAGCCCCTGCAGCGGCCCGGAAGCGGGTGGAGCGCGAGCGCCGGGGGCAGACGTCGGCTGGCTGCCGTGCGTGACTGTAGTCGACGCGTCACGGCGGATTTGGTGCGCTGCGGTAGGCATCGAGCGCTGCAGCGCGGTCGTGGTAGGGGTGCTTGGTGTGGCTAGGGCGGTGTCATTTGGCCCCACCGGAGGCGACTCCAACTGGCCCCAGTTCGCGGATGAATCGTGAAGATCAGGCGCCGTGAGGTGGCCCCGGAAGGCGGTTCGAATTTGGCTCCGTGGAAGACGGGTTGAGTTGCTTCCTCATGTCGATCAGGCGGTTGACGCCCTCTCGGTGGGCGCAAGCTGGGTCCGCAGAGCGTGCTGGTGGCGTTGTGCCCAGCGGACAGCGGGTGGTGCTGCCAAGCCCGTCAGCGCGAACATGGCTCCCGCGACATACCACCCAGGGCGGCCCCAGGTGATGCAGAGTGCGATGAGGAGTCCTGGTCCGAGGGCTTCGGCGAGGCCGGCGCCGAGTCCGAACACGCCAAGGTACTGACCAGTGGCGTGCTGCGGGGCGAGAGCGAAGGAGACCTCGAAGCCTGCGGCGGAGTGCCATAGTTCACCGATGGTGTGGATCACCACCGCGGTTATGAGCAGGGTTGCTGCGGCCGACGCCTGTATGCCTGCGGACAGCGAGATCAGTAAGCAAGCGATCAAGAAGGCCACGCCTGCCCGGCGGTAGGCGTGTGCGCCGGCGGCGGGGGAATCGACGTTGCGGCTGGCCCGGACCTGGAAGGCGACGACGATGACGGTGCCGGTGAGCATGGTGGCCGAGATGAGCCAGTGCGGGGCGGTGGTGGCGCCGACAATCCAGAGCGGGATGGCCACGGTGAGCACCTTGAACTGGATGGCCATGATGCCGTCGAGTGCGGTCAGCAGCAGGTAGGGACGGTCCCGCAGGGCAATCCAGCGAGGACCGCCGGTGGTGGGGACGGGCGCGACGGGCGGCAGGAGGAGCAAGATGGCCGCGGAGACCACGAAGGCGATCGCGTTGCCGATGACCATGAGCTGATAGGCGGTGAGCGTGCCCACCTGGACGACCCAGCCTGCCAGCACGGCGCCGAGGGAGATGCCGACGTTGGTCACCGCACGCAGATAGGCCCGGAACTCCTGCGGCCGGTCGCCTCCGTAGTGCCTGATCAGCGGGGAGCGGGCGGCGATTCCGGCCGCCTTCGCCGCGGCGGCGGCGCAGACGGCAAGGACGAACGGCCAGAAGCTGTCCGCCAGGACGAAGCAGGCCGTGGCCAGCGCCTGGACCACCAGGGTGGCCGCGTAGATGCCGCGTGCTCCGTGCCGGTCGGCCAGATGGCCGACCGCGACGCCCAGGGCCAGCGCGAGAAGGCCGGCGATGCCGAGCCCGAGCCCCACCTGGCCGGCCGGAAGGTGAACGGCCTCGGTGAAATACAGCACTCCGGCGGTGAGGTAGAGGCCGCTGCCGACGGTGTAGACGAAGTTCGAGGCCGCGAGGACGCGTTGCGGTCGCGTGTCCGGCATCAGGCGGGGCATGACAAAACTCCACGTCCTCGACAGGCAGTAAGGGCCCGCCCAGCTTGTTGCATATGACTTGCAATAACAAGAGGGTCGCCTCGGGCGGGTGACTCCGGCCGTCCCCCGCGCACTGGGGAAGACGGCTATTTCGTCCCGTTGGCCTTGTTCGCCCTGGTGCGAGCGAGCCGGTAGGACTCGGTGCCGGTCTCGATGAGGGTGGCGTTGAAGGTGAGCCGGTCCACGATCGCCGCGCAGAGCCGCGGGTCGGTGAACGTCTTTGACCAGCCATCGTGAACGCCTCGTTGGAGGCGATCGCGATGCTGTTCTCCTCCTCGCGCTCCGTGAGAACTTGGAAGAGCATCTCCGCCCCCCGCCGGTCCAGTTCGAGGTAGCCGAGTTCGTCGATTCCCAAAAGGTCGACGCGTCCGTAGCGGGCGATGGTCTTGCCGAGCTGCTTGTCGTCGGCTGCTTCGACGAGCTCGTTCACCAGGGCGGCGGCGGTGGTGTAGCGGACGCGGTAGCCGGCCATGGCGGCCGCAGTGCCCAAGCCGATCAGCAGGTGGGACTTGCCGGTGCCGGAGTCCCCGATCAGACACAGCGGATAGCCCTTGGTGATCCAGTCGCAGGTGGCGAGGCTGTGGATGACGGCCGGGTCGACGTTGGGGCTGGCGGTGTAGTTGAACTCGCGCAGCGACTTCTCACGCGGGAAGTGGGCGGCCCGGATGCGGCGTTCGGCCCGGCGGCGGTCGCGGTCCTCGCACTCGGCGAGCAGGAGCTCGGCGAGGAACCCGGCGTAGGAGAGCCCCTCACGCTCCGCTCGTGCGATGGTGTCGGCGGCCTGGGACCTCATGGTGGGCAGCCGCAGCATCCGGCAGGCGGTGTCGATCGCGGCGTCGGACGCCTGGGCGGTGAGCGCGTGCTGGGCGGCAGTCATGACGAATCCTTCCGTCGCAGGTTCAGCAGTTCGTCCCATTGCTCCAGACGGGGCAGCGGGCGGGCATCCTCGGGCAGAGACCTGGCCAGACGACGCGGGGTGAGATGGCTGACCTGCGGCAACTGCGGATCCAGCAGTTCCGTCTGGTCCGCCGCGGTCGGCGCCGCGGTGACGGTGGGAGCCCGACCGGCTGCCTGGGCGGCCTTGAGGGCCTCCAGGGTGTGCGCGCGTCGTGGCGGGTGTGCCGGTGGGAGAGGGACGTGCGTGGGGC
>NZ_WVUG01000226.1 GCF_017614965.1 Streptomyces griseorubiginosus
GGCGGGGCGGTCGCCGCGGGCATCGCGGTCTGTCTCGGGGCCGCCGGCTGCTCCGGCCCCGGCGCCGTCACCGAGGACTCCCGCGCCGCCGACGCCGTCCCGCTGCTGCACCGGGCCGCCGACACCCTGGTGGCCGCGGGCACCTCCAGGGCCACGACCTCGATGGAGATGGCCGCGGGCGGCACCCGCGTCACCATCCGCGGCCAGGGCGTGTACGACTTCCGGGGCCGGCTCGGCCGGCTGACGGTCCACCTGCCGCAGGACCCGACGGGCGCCGACGAGCACCGTCCGATCACCGAACTCCTCGCGCCCGGCGCCCTGTTCATGAAGAACCGCGGCGCCGGGGTGCCCGCCGACAAATGGGTCCGCGTCGAGACGGCCACCCTGTCCGACGGCAACCTCGTGACCGGGGGCGCGACCGACCCGTTCGCCGCCGCCGAGTTGCTGCGCGGCACCCGCACGGCGACCTACCTCGGCAGGACCGAGCTCGCGGGGACCGAGGTGCGGCACTACCGCGGCACCGCCGACCTCGCGCTCGCCGCGCAGGGGGCCGCCGGGGACGCCCGGGAGTCCCTCGCCGCGGCGGCGAAAGGGTTCGCCAGCGCCGACGTGCCGTTCGACGTCTACCTCGACGACCAGGGCCGCATCCGTAAGATCCGGCACCGCTTCAGCTTCGCCGGATCACGGCACGACAGGCCCGTCGCGGTCGCCTCGACGACGCTGCTGTACGACTTCGGGGCCCCCGCCGCCGTACGCCTGCCGGCCTCGAAGGACATCTACGCCGGGAAGATCGAGGAGTAGCGGTGTCCGCCCCGCGTCTTCCCCACGTCCTCCCCGCGGAGGAGGGCGGGCGGCGAGAACTAGCCCTTACGTGCCATGCGCTGTGTGTAGGCCGCTCCCTACTCTAGGAAGTCGGTGACGGCAGAGATGAGGTGATGCACGTGGCTCCGGTCGGCGGTACGGCAGTTCAGGACCACGTGGCCCTCGCCGAGATCGAGCTGTGCGGGGAGCTGATCATCGCGGCCTCGGCCGCGGGCGGGGACCGGCTCAGCCTGGAGAGCATCGACCAGGTCCTGAAGGTGGCCGAGGAACGCGAGGACGTCTCCGGCGCCCCGCGCTCAGGTGCGCAGTAGCCGGGCGATGGCCTTGGTGGCCTCGTCGACCTTGGCGTCGATCTCGTCCCCGCCCCTGAGGGCCGCGTCGGCGACGCAGTGGCGCAGGTGCTCCTCCAGCAGCTGCAGCGCGAAGGACTGCAGGGCCTTGGTGGACGCGGAGACCTGGGTGAGTATGTCGATGCAGTAGACGTCCTCGTCGACCATCCGCTGCAGACCGCGGATCTGGCCCTCGATCCGGCGCAGCCGCTTGAGGTGCTCGTCCTTCTGCTTGTGGTATCCGTGTGTGGCGTTCTGTGCGGTTTTGTCTTCCGAGCTGGCGGAGGGCGCCGTCGCGCCGGCCTCGGTGGTCGTCATCGCGTCCTCCCGTAAGACGTGCGGACATATACCCCAGGTGGGTATATGGTACCGAACTTTGCTGGGTATAGGGCCCTTGGTACGCCCCCGTGCGGATCACTCTGCCCGATGGGCGACACTGGTGGGCGGCCCATTAGCCGTGGCCGGATGTTGCACTTAGCATCAGCCTGACCGAAACCGATGCACCCCGAGGACCCCTTGTGCGCTTTCGTCTGACCCCCAGGGAGACGAGCTTCTACGACATGTTCGCCGCATCCGCGGACAACATCGTCACGGGCTCGAAGCTCCTGATGGAACTGCTCGGGGCGGACGCCTCCGCCCGGGCCGAGATCGCAGAGCGTATGCGGGCCGCGGAACACGCAGGTGACGACGCCACTCACGCGATCTTCCACCAGTTGAACTCCTCGTTCATCACGCCCTTCGACCGCGAGGACATCTACTCCCTCGCATCGTCCCTCGACGACATCATGGACTTCATGGAGGAGGCCGTCGACCTGGTCGTCCTCTACAACGTCGAGGAACTGCCGAAGGGAGTCGAGCAGCAGATCGAGGTGCTGGCGCGGGCGGCCGAGCTCACGGCCGAGGCCATGCCCAACCTGCGCACGATGGACAACCTGACCGAGTACTGGATCGAGGTCAACCGCCTCGAGAACCAGGCCGACCAGATCCACCGCAAGCTCCTGGCCCACCTCTTCAACGGCAAGTACGACGCGATAGAGGTGCTGAAGCTCAAGCAGATCGTGGACGTCCTGGAGGAAGCGGCGGACGCGTTCGAGCACGTGGCGAACACGGTGGAGACCATCGCCGTCAAGGAGTCCTGAGGCGTCGATGGACACCTTCGCCCTGGTCGTGACCATCGCGGTCGCGCTCTTCTTCACGTACACCAACGGCTTCCACGACTCCGCGAACGCGATCGCCACCTCCGTCTCGACCCGGGCACTGACGCCCCGGGCGGCCCTCGCCATGGCCGCCGTGATGAACCTCGCGGGCGCCTTCCTCGGCTCGGGGGTCGCGAAGACCGTCAGTGAGGGCCTGATCGCCACGCCGTCGGGCTCCCAGGGGATGGCCATCCTCTTCTCGGCCCTGGTCGGCGCGATCGTCTGGAACCTGATCACCTGGTACTACGGCCTGCCGTCCTCCTCCTCGCACGCCCTGTTCGGCGGCCTGGTGGGCGCGGCGATCGCGGGCGGTACGACGGTCCACTGGTCCGGGGTCCTGGACAAGGTCGTCATCCCGATGTTCCTGTCCCCGGTCGTCGGCCTGGTCGTCGGCTACCTGGTGATGCTGGCGATCCTGTGGATCTTCCGCAGGACCAACCCGCACAAGACCAAGCGCGGCTTCCGCATAGCGCAGACCGTGTCGGCCGCCGGCATGGCCCTCGGCCACGGTCTCCAGGACGCCCAGAAGACGATGGGCGTCGTCGTCATGGCACTGGTGATTTCCGGCCACGAGACCTACGGCGACCCGATCCCGGTCTGGGTGAAGCTGGTCTGCGCCGTCATGCTGTCCCTCGGCACCTACGCGGGCGGCTGGCGCATCATGCGCACCCTCGGCCGCAAGATCATCGAACTCGACCCGCCACAGGGCTTCGCCGCGGAGACCACCGGCGCCGCGATCATGTTCTCCACCGCGTACCTCTTCAAGGCCCCGGTCTCCACGACCCACGTCATCACCTCGGCCATCATGGGCGTCGGCGCGACCAAGCGCGTCAACGCGGTCCGCTGGGGCGTCGCCAAGAACATCGTCCTGGGCTGGTTCATCACGATGCCGGCCGCGGCCGTGGTGGCGGCAGGCTCCTTCGGCCTGGTGAACCTGGCGTTCCTCTAGGGCCGGTTGCACCCTTCCCGGCACGGAGTCTCCTCCGGCACGAACAGAGTCCGAGCGCGAGGCGCGCATCTCGCCGACACGGACCAAGGCGAAGACTCGCCCGCGCGGCCACCACCTCGCGGCCTCACCGCGGCGGCCCGCACGGGGCCACCGTCGCAGAGCCCCGTGCCGGCCACCGTGGCGGCCCCGGTTTCCGGTCGCCGCCACCCCGGCCCCCGGCGGCCGGCTTGCCCCGGCCGCCTCGGCCTCAGCGGTGGGCGTTGCGGCGTCCGTCACAAAACCCCCGTGGCGGAACGCGAGTTCCGGTTACCACCCCGGCCCCTCGCGACCGGCTTGACCCGGCCGTTTCGGCCGCCGCCGCGACACCTCGACCTCGTCGCGGTGGCCCGCACGACGGCCACCGTCGCGAAATCCCGTGCCGGCCTCCAGCGCAGAGCCCGGTGCCAGCCACCGTCGCAGCGCTCCGGATCGGCCACCGTCGCGGAACCCGGGTTCCGCGCGTCGCCCCCACCCCGGCCCTCGCAGCCGTCTTCACCTCCGGCCGCCTCGGCCGCCCACGCGACACCTCGACCTCACCACGACGGCCCACATGACGGCCACCGCCACGAAACCCGTGCCAGCCGCCGTCGCGGAACCCCGTTCCGGCCGCCGTCGCGTGCTGCGGTTGAACGACGGGCCCGCCCCCGGGAGCCAGGGGCGGGCCCTTCATCGACCTCGCGGTGGCACCGCCATGCAGCACCGCGAGGGGTCTTCGGGATCAGCCGAAGCGGCCGGAGATGTAGTCCTCCGTCGCCTGGACCGACGGGTTGGAGAAGATCCGCTCCGTGTCGTCGATCTCGATCAGCTTGCCCGGCTGCCCGACCGCCGCGAGGTTGAAGAACGCCGTACGGTCCGAGACGCGCGCCGCCTGCTGCATGTTGTGCGTCACGATGACGATCGTGAAGCGCTCCTTCAGCTCACCGATCAGATCCTCGATGGCGAGGGTGGAGATCGGGTCGAGGGCGGAGCAGGGCTCGTCCATCAGCAGCACCTTCGGCTCGACCGCGATCGCGCGGGCGATGCACAGACGCTGCTGCTGACCACCGGACAGGCCCGAACCCGGCTTGTTCAGACGGTCCTTGACCTCGTTCCAGAGGTTCGCGCCCTTGAGCGACTTCTCGACGATGTCACCGAGCTCGCTCTTCTTCACGTTGCCGTTCAGCCGCAGCCCCGCCGCCACGTTGTCGAAGATCGACATGGTGGGGAAGGGGTTCGGCCGCTGGAACACCATGCCGACCTCGCGCCGCACGGACACCGGGTCCACCCCGGGGCCGTACAGGTCCTCGTCGTCCAGCAGCACCTTGCCCTCGACCCGGCCGCCCGAGGTGACCTCGTGCATCCGGTTCAGCGTGCGCAGGAACGTCGACTTGCCGCAGCCGGACGGGCCGATGAAGGCCGTCACCGTGCGCGGCTCGACGGTCATCGAGATGTCCTCGATCGCCTTGTGGGAGCCGTAGTAGGCGGTCAGTCCGCTTACGTCGATTCGCTTGGCCATGATTACGTCACTTCCAGAAAGTCTTGATCGGTCGCCGATGGCCCCGCCCGGCGGAGCCGGAAATTGTCGCCTTAGCGACCGGTCTTCGGGGCCTTCCAGCGGGCAATGGCCCGGGCCACGAGGTTGAGGATCATCACGAAGGCGATCAGGGCGAGCGAGGCCGCCCAGGCCCGGTCGTAGGCGTAGTCGTTGCCCGCGGCGTACTGCTGGTAGACGTACAGCGGCAGCGACTGCTGCGGCCCCGAGAAGGGGTTGTTGTTGATGAACCGGTTTCCGAACACCAACAGCAGCACAGGGGCGGTCTCACCCGCGATACGGGCGATGGCCAGCATGATGCCGGTCGTGATGCCGCCGATGGAGGTCGGCAGGACCACCTTCAGGATCGTGCGCCACTTCGGGACACCCAGCGCCAGGGACGCCTCCCGCAGCTCGTTCGGGACGAGCTTGAGCATCTCCTCGGTGGAGCGCACGACCACCGGCATCATCAGGATGGCCAGGGCGAGCGAGCCGGCGAAGCCGAACGGCTCCATGTCGAAGATCAGCATCAGGGAGAGGATGAACAGACCGGCGACGATCGACGGGACACCCGTCATGACGTCGACGAAGAAGGTCACCGCCTGGGCGAGCCGGCCACGGCCGTACTCCACCAGGTAGATGGCGGTCAGCACGCCGATCGGCGCCGCGATGATGGTGGCGAGACCGACCTGCTCCAGGCTGCCGATGATGGCGTGGTAGATGCCACCGCCCGGCTGGGAGTCGGCGACGAGGCCCATCGAGTGGGTCAGGAAGTAGACGTCGAGGACCTTCACACCGCGTACGACGGTCACCCAGACCAGGGAGATCAGCGGCACGAGGGCGACGAGGAAGGCGACCCAGACCAGACCGGTGGCGATGCGGTCCTTGGCCTGGCGGCGGCCCTCCACCGTGGCGGCGATGGCGTAGGTGGCGATCAGGAACAGCAGACCGGCGATCAGACCCCACTGCACCTTGGTGAGCCCGGCGCCCGCCCCGATGGCCACGGCGACGGCCGCGGAACCGGCGGCGATCGCCCAGGGCGACCACCTCGGCAGACTGGCGCCGCGCAGGGTGCTGGGGCGCTTCTCGGCGATGGCGGCGTTGCTCATGCGTTGGCCCCCGAGTACTCCTTGCGGCGGGCGATGATCATGCGAGCCGCGCCGTTGACCAACAGGGTGATGACGAACAGGACCAGACCCGAGGCGATGAGGGCGTCACGGCCGAACTCGGTGGCCTCGCTGAACTTGCTGGCGATGTTCTGGGCGAAGGTGCCGCCGCCCGGGTTGAGCAGGCTGCCGTGGATCAGGAAGTCCGGGGAGAGGACGGTGGCGACGGCCATCGTCTCGCCGAGCGCGCGGCCGAGGCCGAGCATCGACGCGGAGATCACACCGGAGCGGCCGAACGGCAGGACGGCCATGCGGATGACCTCCCAGCGCGTGGCGCCGAGGGCCAGGGCCGCCTCCTCGTGCATCTGCGGGACCTGGCGGAAGACCTCGCGGCTGACGTTGGTGATGATCGGCAGGATCATGACCGCGAGCAGGATGCCCACGGTGAGCAGGGAGCGCGGGGCGCCCTGGTCCCAGGAGAAGACCCCGGTCCAGCCGAAGAAGTCGTTGAGCCAGCCGAAGAGGCCGGTCATGTGCGGTACGAGGATCAGCGCGCCCCACAGGCCGTAGACGATGGACGGCACCGCGGCGAGCAGGTCGACGACGTACGCGATGGGACCGGCCAGCCGGCGCGGGGCGTAGTGCGTGAGGAACAGCGCGATGGCGACCGCGACCGGGACCGCGAGGACCATGGCGATGATCGAGGAGATCACCGTGCCGTAGGCCAGGACGGCGATGCCGAAGCTGGGCGGCGTGACGTTGGTGTTCCACTCGAAGGTGGTCAGGAAGTTGCCGTGGTTCTTGCTGAGCGCGAGGGAGGCTCGGTAGGTGAGGAAGACCGCGATCGCGGCCATGATCACCAACAGCAGGATGCCCGACCCACGGGACAGACCGAGGAAGATCCGGTCTCCGGGTCGGGTGGCGCCGCGGGCGTTGCGTTTCTGCTCGGCCGGCGTGGGCTGGGGCGTGGGAGGGGGTGCGTCAGTTATCTGTGTCGTGTCCATCGGGTTCTCCGGTCTGCGGAGCCGCACACGAGGTACGGCTCTGCGAAGCCGTACGTGACGTACGGCTCATGGCGGCGGTGCACCGGACGGTGCGGGCCGGTCCCGGGATCAGGGGCCGGGACCGGCCCGCACACTCAGATCAGCTCAGGCCAGCGACGGTGGTGCGGACCTTGGCGATGATGTCGGCCGGGATGGGCGCGTACTTCAGGCCGGAGAGCACGCCCTGGCCTTCCTCGGAGGAGATGTACCCCAGGAACGCCTTGGTGGCCGGGAGGGTGTCGGCCTTGTTCCCCTTGTCGCACACGATCTCGTACGTGACCAGCGTAATCGGGTACGCGCCGTCTGCCTTGGTGTTGTAGTTCAGCTGCAGCGAGAGGTCCTGGCCCGTGCCGATGACCTTGGCGTCGGCGATGGCCTTGGAGGCGGAGTCGCTGCTCGGGGCGACCGGCGCGCTGGCACCCGTGTTGATGCTGACGGCGTTGACGCCCTCGGCCACGTAGGACAGCTCGAAGTAACCGATGGAACCGTTGGTCTGCTTGACCTGGGCGGCGACACCGGAGGACTGCGCGGCGGCCTGGCCACCCTTGGCCTGCCAGGCCTTGCCACCGGAGTACTTCCAGTCGTTCGGGGCGGCGGCCTTGAGGTACTTGGTGAAGTTGTCCGTGGTGCCGGACTCGTCCGAGCGGTGGAACGCCTGGATCTTGAGGTCGGGCAGCTTGGCGGACGGGTTCAGCTTCTTGATCGCCGGGTCGTTCCACTTGGTGATCTCGCTGTTGAAGATCTTCGCCAGGGTGGGAGCGTCGAGGACCAGGTTCGAGACGCCGGAGAGGTTGTAGCCGACCGCGATCGGGCCGCCGACCATCGGGAGGTCGATGCCCTGACCGCCGGTGCAGACCTTCTTGGAGGCGGTGACCTCTTCGGGCTTCAGCGCCGAGTCGGAGCCGGCGAAGGCGAGCTGGCCCTGGGTGAAGGAGGTGACACCCGCACCGGAGCCGCCGCCCTTGTAGTTGATCTGGACGCCACAGGCCTTGGAGAAGTTGGCCACCCAGGCGTCGATCGCGTTCTTCTGCGCGGACGAGCCGTCGGCCAGGAGCTGCCCCTTGGCGTTGTCGCACTTGATGGAGCCGGCCTGGGTCGAGGCCGAAGCGCTGCTGCCGCCGCTGCTGCTGCTGGTGTCGTCCGAGCCGCACGCCGTGAGGACCAGGGCGCCGGAGGCGGCGAGAGCACCGAGAGCGAGGGCCCGCCGGTTCATGCGCTGAAGCTTCACTTGAAAGAGATCCTTCCAGGAGCCGCCGTCCTGAATCGGCGGCGTGCGAAGTTGCGAAGTTTCGGTTGATGCGGACGCGTCTGTAGCGATGCGGCCGCATCTCGTAAGGCTGAAATTAGGCAGATCAGGTGAAGGCGCCAATGGGCGCAAATGAACGGGAGGTGAACCCCTGCAGACTTTGTGGTTAGGTCACGGAACGCTCACGGGGAGGGCACGTGTAGGTTCCGGCCTCACGGTGACACAGGAGTGACAGTTCTCCTGGAACCCACGAGATCGGCGCGCCGTCTCGTACCCCGAGAATACTTCGGGAGGAACAGCATGCAACGGCGTACGTTCATCGGCGGCGCGGCCGCGATCGCGGCGGTCGCCACGACCGCCTGCAAGGGCGAATCCGCCGACGCGGACACCAGCTCCTCGACCTCCTCCGGTACGTCCATCCGGTCGACGTCGGCCCAGGCCGCCGCCGCGAACTGGACGGGCCTCGCCCGCGACCTGGACGGCACCCTGATCCGCCCGGGCGACGCCAAGTGGGCCACGGCCCACCAGCTGTACAACACCCGCTTCGACGGTCTGAAGCCGGCCGCGGTCGCCTACGTCGCCCACGCCGACGACATCCGTACGACCCTGGCGTACGCCCGCGCCCACGGTATCCAGGTCGCCATCCGCAACGGCGGTCACTCCTACGCCGGCTGGTCCTCGGGGAACGGCAAGCTGATCCTCGACGTCTCCGAGCTGAACCGCATACGGGTCGGCGATGGCCAGGCCGTCGTGGGCGCCGGCTCCAAACTGATCGACGTCTACCGCGCCCTGACGGCGAAGGGCGTGACGATACCGGCGGGCTCCTGCCCCACGGTCGGCGTCTCCGGTCTGGTGCTCGGCGGGGGCCACGGTGTGGTCTCCCGGGCCTACGGTCTGACCTGCGACAGCCTCACCGAGGCCACCCTGATCACGGCGGACGGCAAGCAGCTCACCGCCAACGCGACGACCAACAAGGACCTCTTCTGGGCCCTGCGCGGCGCGGGCAACGGCAACTTCGGCGTCGTGACGGAACTGCACTTCAAGACCCACCCGGCGCCGCAGGCCGTGTCGGCGTACGTCACCTGGCCGTGGGCGAAGGCGGCGGCCGTGGTGAAGGCCTGGCAGGAGTGGGGCCCCGGCCAGCCCGACGAGATCTGGTCCTCCTGCCATCTGGAGAACGGCGGCTCGCCGACCGTGTCCGTCGCCGCGTTCTCGCTCGGCACCTACGGCGAACTCCAGAACGCGCTGGACCGCCTGGCCTCGAAGGTCGGCGCCCCCGCCCGCAGCGTCACGCTGAAGAGGCACACCTACGAGGGCGCGATGGAGGCGTACGCCGGCTGCTCCTCCTTCCCGACCGCCGCCCAGTGCCATCTGCCCGGCTCCACACCGGGCCGCAGCCCGCAGGGCGCGCTCGGCCGGGAGACCTACGCGGCCCGCTCGGACTTCTTCGACCGTTCGATCTCGACGGCCGGCATCCAGACGATGCTGGCGCACATCAAGTCCGTCCAGGGCGGCGCCGGCAGCATCGCGCTCACCGCCCTCGGCGGCGCCGTCAACCGCGTCTCCCCCACCGCGACGGCCTTCGTCCACCGCCGCTCCCGGATGCTCGCCCAGTACATAGCGTCCTGGCGCGCGGGGACGACGGGCACGGCCGCCCAGTCCTGGCTGACGAAGACCCACGACGCGATGAAGCCGTACGCCTCTGGCGCGGCCTACCAGAACTACACCGACCCGACCCTGACGAACTGGCGCAAGGCCTACTACGGCGACGCGGCGGCGAGGCTGACGACGGTCAAGAAGCAGTACGACCCGAACCGCTTCTTCACCTACCCCCAGGCGCTGTAACCGGCTCCGGGACTCCAGCGGCTAGGCCGCGAGGTCCCGTTCCTCCGACTCGACGTCCTTGCGGGCGCCGGGGATCATCGTGCCCTCGCCGAGGGCCGAGCGTCCCCGGGCCCGGACGAACCAGGCGCCCCACGCGGAGGTCTCGACGGCCTTCAGCACCGGGGTGAGCAGGGCCATGGCGAGCGGGGAGAGCAGCAGGGCGACGGCCGTGCCGAGCGCGAAGCCGCCCACCACGTCGGTCGGATAGTGCACACCCATGTAGACCCGGCAGAAGCCCTCGAGCAGCGCGAGCCCGATGCCGACGAGCCCGAACCTCCGGTTGGCGACGAAGAGTCCGACGCCCATGGCCATGGTGATGGTCGCGTGGTCGCTGACGAAGGAGTAGTCGGTCTTGCCCGGTACGAGGACGTCCAGCCCCTGGTGGACGAGGAAGGGCCGGGGCCGCTCGACGAAACCCCGTATCGGAACGTTCACCAGCACGGCGACGGCGGCGGCGAGCGGCGCCCACACGAGCGCGGCCACGGAGGGGACGGCCTCCTCGCCGCCCTTCCTGCGCACCGACCACCAGCACCAGACCACCAGCAGCACCATGGCCACCAGCAGCCCGTACTCCCCGACGAACTCCACGATCCGGTCGAACCAGTGCGGAGCGTCCTTGGCCAGGCCGTTGATGTCGTAGAGCAGGTCGACGTCGGGGTTCGACCCGGTGTCTGCGAGTCCAGCCATCGTGCTGCGGCCCCTTCGTCGTCTGCTTGCTACGAGAACAGGAACGCACGCTCCCGGTTAATACGTTCCACACTCCACCGAATGATCACGCAGACGTTATCGAAGAGAGACTCATCGCCGCAGCTCAGGGGGTGGGTTCACACGCGGCTCACACCGTGGTGGGCAGTGCTTTCGCGCCATCTTCCGTGACCCGGGTCGCCCCGAAGTACTCGGAGGTGTCGATCGGATCGAACCGGATGACGGCCCCGGTGCGCGGCGCGTCGATCATGTATCCGCCGCCGACATAAATGCCGACATGGTGAATGGCTCGGGAGTCCGTCGGATCGGTCGAGAAGAACACCAGGTCCCCGGGGAGCAGTTCGTCCCGCTGGGGGTGCGGGCCCGCGTTGTACTGGTCGTTGGCCACGCGCGGCAGCGTGATGCCGACGCTCTCGTACGCGGCCTTCGTCAGCCCCGAGCAGTCAAAACGCCCGTTGTCGGCGGCAGTTCCGTTGCCGCCCCACAGATAGGGCGTGCCGAGCTTCTTCTGCGCGTAGTAGATGGCCCCGGCGGCCTGCCGGCTCGGATCCACCCGCGTGACGGGCGCGGCGAAGCTCTCCTCCAGCGTGGTGATCGTCTTGACGTAGTTCTGGGTCTCCTTGTACGGCGGGACGCCCCCGAACTTGATCACCGCGTAGGCCCCGGCGTTGTACGAAGCGAGCATGTTTTCAGTCAGGTTCCCGGGTACGTCCTTCACGTACGAGGCGAGTTGGCAGTCGTACGACGCGGCGGACGGGATCGCGTCCTGCGGATCCCAGACATCCTTGACGCCGTCGCCGTTTCCGTCGATCCCGTGCGTGGCCCAGGTCCCCGGGATGAACTGAGCTATCCCCTCGGCCGCCGCGGCGCTCCGGGCCCGCGGGTTGAACCCGCTCTCCTGATAGAGCTGGGCGGCGAGCAGGGCCGGGTTGAGGGCGGGGCAGAGATTCCCCCACTTCTGCACGATGGCGGAGTACGCGGCAGGCACGGCCCCCTTGGCCAGCGCCTTGGTGCCGCCCCCCACGCCGTTGACGAGGTTCCCGGCGACGACGTACACCCCTACGACGAGCAGCATGACGAAGGCCATGGCGGAGCCGACAGCCACGGACGCGATGATCCATGCCTTACGCACCGTCACCCGCCCCTCGCCGCCCGGGAGTCTGTCGAGGGGTCAGTCTAGGGGCGGTGACTGTGTTCCGGAATGATCACACTCGGCCATTGTCAGACGTCAGACGCCAGCCGCCCCCGCGCATCACGGATCGGCGGCAGCGTCCTTGTACAACTCGGCGGCCTCGGCCCCCAGCACCACGCTGTAGGAGATGTCGTCCGTGTCCCCGCCCTCTTCGTGGCCGCCGAGCACGCCCACGACCTGCCCGTCCCCGTTCACCCAGGGACTCCCACTGGTCCCCCCGCTCAGACTCGGACAGTCGATCCGCTGCTGGGTACGGCTGTGTGCGGTCGGCCGGTTGGTGCAGCTGACCGGCACCTCCCCGGAGCTGGGATACCCGGTGATGGTGACCGCCGTGGCCCCGGTCGCCGTCCTCGTGGTGAACCTGTTGCCGCCGACGACGTCCTCGACGCCCTTGCCGTGCTGATAGCCGATGATCCCGAACGCGACGTCGCTGTCCTCGTCCTGCTCCTTGCGCCACCCGTCCGGCAGGAACTTCCGCTGCACGGTCCACACCCCGTAGGGCGCCTTGCCGTCCCGGTACCCGGGGACGAAGACGAAGTCCTGGTCGCTGTCCAGACAGTGCGCCGCGGTGACGATGAGGTTGCGGTTCGGACTGTGCACGACGGAGGCGGTGCAGTGGTGCCCGCCTATGAGAGTGGATCTTCGGTCGGCCGGGAACAGCGGACCGACCCGCACGGACTGCGAGGTCGCCGCGGCGGCCACGGTCACGCCGAGCGGTCCGGGCCCGTCGTCGGCGTTGGCGAGGGACGCGGAGGTGAGAGCCGGCACGGCCAGGACGACGGCCGCGCACAGGGGACTGGCGATACGCCTGCTGATCCGAGAGGTGCGCTTCATCGGCACCCACTGTGTCCAATGAAGGTGAGAAAACCGTCTGCCGTTCACTGAGATATCTCCGTGAACATGGACCGCCTCCTTAGTCCACCACCTCTCCGCCTCCCGACCCACCGTACTGTGCCCACTCCCCGCCCGCCTCCGCGTCACTCTGAGTCACTTGACCGGACACTCGGCCCACAGCAGCTTTCCGCCCCTGGACGCGCCGAGCTCCCGCAGCACGGATACCCCGACGGCGTCCGCACAGGCCCGCACGATCTGCAGCCCCCGCCCGCGCTCGGCGTCCGCCGGGGGTGGGCCGTACGCTTCCCCGTCCCGGAACCCGGCCGGAACCCGCGGATCGCTGTCCCACACGGCCACCCGCAACTGCCCGGACTCCATGGGCCGCACCCGCAGGGCGTACGGCC
The DNA here is from genome assembly GCF_017614965.1 of Streptomyces griseorubiginosus. Classification (GTDB taxonomy): domain Bacteria; phylum Actinomycetota; class Actinomycetes; order Streptomycetales; family Streptomycetaceae; genus Streptomyces; species Streptomyces griseorubiginosus_B. The sequence continues at coordinate 13,260 of NZ_WVUG01000226.1, forward strand.
CGCATGTGTGCCGGTGCGCGTTGGCGAGCAGCTCGCCGGCCAACAGCTCGGCGGTCGGCGTGAGTTCGACGAGCCCGTGGGCGGTGAGCAGCGCACGCAGGGTGACCCGGGCGATCCCCGGCGCGCGCGGATCGTGCGGGAGTTGGAGGGTGTAGGCCCAGGACGGCGATACGGTGGCCATGGAAGTCTCCGGTCACTGTGGGGAGTTGGACACGTGCGATGAGTGGCCCAGTGGCTTGCCGTCCCGTCGGGCGGTGCGCTTCTGGGGGTTGGGCGCCCGAGTTCAAGGTAGCGAAGCAGGGATATATTCTTCACCGGATTCCGGAAGAGAATAAGGACGATCACCCCTTTGGGTGACAGCAACACGGAGGCGGGGCAAAGATGCCCGTGAGAAGCAGCCCGACGGGGCGTCAACTCCGAGTCGGAGCCGAACTGCGCAGGCTGCGCGAGCGGGCCGGTTTGTCGTCGACACAGGCCGCCCAGCTCCTCGGGATGCGGCAGGCACAGGTGAGCAATATGGAGACCGGACGGCTCGGTGTCAGCGCCGAGCGAGTTCGCACCTTGGCCTGCCACTACGACTGCCCGGACAAGGCGCTGATCGAGTCCGTCGCGGCGATGACCGGTGACCGCACCCGAGGCTGGTGGGAGGAGTACCGCGACATCCTCCCCGCCGGGATGCTGGATCTCGCCGAACTGGAACACCACGCCATCGCGCTGCGGGCCAGCACCACAGCTCGTATCCCGGGCCTGCTTCAGACCCGCGAATACGCCTTGGAGGTCTTCCGCCAGGCGGTCATCGAACTGTCACCGCCCGACATCGAGCACCGCCTTTCCTTCCGCATCAAGCGACAGGCGGTCCTGTACCGCGATCACCCCGTCCCGTACGACGCGATCGTCCACGAAGCAGCACTGCGCATGAGGGTCGGCGGCTCCTCGGTCACCCGACAGCAGTTGCAGTACCTGCTGGACATGAGCGACCGAGACAACATCACCCTGCGCGCCATCACCTTCGACGCCGGCGCATACCCGGGGTCCGGACAGTCCATCTATTACGCGCACGGCCCGGTCCCGCAGTTGGACACCGTCCAGCTCGACCAGTCCCACGGCGTCGCGTTCCTCGATGCCGAGGCCCAACTGCACAAGTACCGAACGCTCTTCGCCCGGATCGAGGCGGTGGCCCTGAGCCCGGACAAGACCCGCGACCTCATCCACCGCCTGATGCGAGAACTGTGAGGAGCCCAAGCATGAACCTGAACTGGCAGAAGTCGTCCTACTGCAGCGAAGGCAACTCGTGCCTACACGTGGCCGCAACCCCCGCCGCGATCCACATAACCGAGTCCGGCGACCCCACCGCCTCCATACTCACCACCACCC
>NZ_WVUG01000227.1 GCF_017614965.1 Streptomyces griseorubiginosus
GGGGTGGCGGCGCCGGCGCGGGAGGGGTGAACGTTCTCCAGTTGGGCCCGGTGCCGCGCGGGACGGTCATGGTCGGGCGGGTCAGGTTCGTCGACGGATGGTGGACGAGGGCGAAGGGGCGATCAGGTATGAGCACGGTCCGGGCGGTCGCGGTCCGCGCGGAGAGTGCCGTGCCGGGCGTCAGGTCGCCGGGCGTGAGTCCCACGGGCACGAGGTTGACGTCGTAGAGCTTGAAGCGCGTCAGTTCCGGATCGTGGCTGAGTAGTTCGGCGATCTCGTCATGGGGCACCTGGCGGGTGCCGCCGCCCGGCCAGGGCATGTCGATCATGCCCTGGGTGGAGGCCGGGTCCATGAGCAGGAAGTAGGCTCCCGGGTGCTTGCCGTGGGGCCTGTACCAACGCGGGTGGCGCGGCGTGGAGCCCGTGCCGCCCTGGGTGGCGACCCAGTACTGGTCCGGCACCACCCGTCCCGGAACGGGCTGTTGCGTCCAGTTGCGTCCGACCGGGGTGTCGTCCGGGGCGCGGAGCAGGGAGACCGGGCCCAGTGCTCCGTGGAGCTGGAGGTGGTAGGCGGCGAGAGCGGCGGGGTTGTAGGTGTCACGGCCGGCGGCCGCGGCCATCGCCGTCGTCCACAGCAGCTCGGCCTGCCACCGCGGGTCCCGCGGATCCTCGTTGTCGCGCAGATGCAGGACCTTCCTGGTCAACGCGTCCGCGTCGGGGTGGTTCTGCACGCTCTCGACGGCTTGGACCGTCGCCCACAGCAGGTTTTGAAGGTGCTGCGGGGTGACGTCAGCCGACGGGGCGAGGTCCAGGACATTACGCGCCAGAGCGTCGCGGTCGTACCCCAGAAACAGGCTCCGAGCCCGGTCCACCGACGGCAGGGGCGCGATATCCGACAGGATGGACCGCGGGTTCGAGTCCAGGCTTGCGGACGCGGCATCCAGCAACGCCCGGACATCGGACTGGAGCAGTTGCTGCGGCCGGATACCGGGAGTGTGCGTCTGCCCCAGGTGGGCGCGGGTGGCGCGGTACAGCAGATCCAGTGTGAACTCGCCTGTTCTGCTCAGGGTGAAGTCCGCGCGCCGCAGGTTCTCCAGTGCGACGATGCCCCGCAGCAGTTTCCGGTAGGTTCCGCTCGGATCGTCCTTGTCGTCCTCGACGTCCGGGCCGAACGTCTTGCGCAGTGCACGCACCAGCCGAAGCATCGTCTCCTGGACCTGCTCCGGGGGAAGATCGCGTGCGCCCCGCAGCCCCGTCGCCTCCGCCAGGGCATGGAGTTCCTCGGCCGTGGGCCGGGGCTTCGTCGTGCTCCAGGTGACCCGGGCGCCGTCAGGGGTGTCGGTGATGGCGTGTGTGTCGTTGCCCCGGAAGGTGTGCACCGCGTCGGGGGCGTAGACGACGCGCCCTGTCTCGGTGGCGATGTCCTCGGCCACGGACGCGACCGCCAGCGGGTCGGGCACATACGGGGCGCGGCCGGCCGTGTCGCCGAGTTCGGGAGTCACCCCGGGCGCGGTGTCCCCCGAGCAGGAGATGAGCACGATGGGCACGTCCGTGTCGAGCAGCTCCAGGCTGTCACGCCGGGTGAGGTAGCCGCCGGTCTCGGTGCCCTCGACCTGCATGGTGCGCTGACTCGGGTACTCCACCATGTTGGATCGACCCGGCCCGCCGTGCAAGAAGAGGAAGTAGGCCTTCCGGCCTTTCCACGGTACGGGTACCGGGGCGCCGTACAGTTGTCCGGTCACGGGGTCTTCGCGTGACCACTGTGTGAAGCGTTCCAGGGTCTGGAAGGCGGACTCGCGGCTCATCTGGTCCGCGTCCGTGAAGATCGCGCGGCCGGTGGGCCGCCCGCCGATGGTGAGGGTAGCGCTCTTGATCTCCTGGTCGGGGATGTACCGCCCGTCGGCTGTCCGGACCCGCCCCGGGCGGCGGGGTGTCGTGCCTGCTTCCGGATCGCCTCGCAGATCGTCCGGCCGGCTCTCGATCCAGATTCCCAGCTTCGATCTCGGGATCTCCCGGTCGTCGCGCACCTCGATGCGGTGCCGGCCGGTGTCGGTGTCGAAAGCCAGGCGCGCGGTGCCGGAGTGTGCCCATACCGACCTCCCTGACCGGAAGGCGGCCTTGCGGGGCAGGTCCAGCCCCATGTCGCCGGCCTTCGGCGACGCCAGCACCACCGGGACGCCCGGATCGGCGGCCGCCAGATCGGCGTCCGCCGCCAGCAGGTGGGCGAAGACGTCCTCGGAAACCCGCCACATCCGGCCGTCGGGCAGGCTCAGGTCGACGCGGGCGTGCGTGCCGCCGGATGTCGCGACGACGTAGGGTCGGGGCGACGCGGGCGCCTGCGCCCACTGCGGCGTCACGCGCTTCGGCTTGGCGATGAGGCTGACCTGGTAGTGCGAGGAGGTGTCGATGTCCTGGACCGGCTTGCCCGTCCAGTTGCGGCCCAGGGGTGTTCCGTCGGGGGCGGTGAGGCGGGTGGCGTCGGACAGCAGGCCCTGTTTGACCAGGTAGTGGGCGGTCAGCGCCGGAACGCTGGTCACGCGCCCGGCCGCCCTGAACTCGGCCACTGTTTCGTACAGCTCTCGCCACGGGGCCGGCAGATCGTCGACTGTGAAGGGGCGTTCGGTCTCGCCGCCGCGCGCGTTGTCGGATCGCGCCGGGCCGCCGACAGGGCCGGCCGAGTTGCCGGTGGACGAGGTCGGGTCGTGGTCTGGGCGCGGCCGCAGCGTCGAGAGGACGCTGTCCGGATCGAAGTGCCCCGGGTCGGAGGCGGACTCGGACGGGAACAGCTGGGCAAGGTGGTCGACGGCCGCCGACAGGGGAGCGCGGTCGACCGTGATCACCGCATGCCGTCGTGCCGACCGATTGCGGAAGCTGTCGAACCACCCCGCGGGGGACGGCACACGACCGCCGCCGACGACGGTGACCGGGAAGTCGTCGGCCGTGACCCTGCAGTTGCGTACGCCCTGTACGGACCGCACGGCGTGGGCGTCCAGGTCCAGTCGGCGCTGGATCTCCTCGCGCAGCAGTCGGGCCACCGTCTTCGCCCGCCTCAGGCCGGCCGTCCGGGCATGTTCGACCGCGCCGTCACCGATCACGAACCGCGGCCCGTTGCCGTAACCGGTGACCGTCACCTGCGGGATCCTCAGTCCCGCCCGCAGATCCCGCAGGCCCGCCGCCACGATCTGCTCCGCCAACCCGGCGATCTGCAGCCGCTCGACCTCGTCGACGTCGCGGCGCCCGAAACGGCCCCCGGACCTGCCCAGCGGCAGAGCCACGGAGGTCCGGACAGGCGCCGGTTCCCCGGCCGGGGAACGCTCCGTGCCCGCCTCGCTGCCCGCATCGTCGTTCCCCGCGTCGCCCGGGTCGCCCGGGTCGCGGTCGCCCGGGTCGCCCCGGTCACCCGCGTCGGCCGTTTCGCGCCGGTCGGCCGCGTTGCCCAGGTCACCCGGGTCGCCCGCGTCGCCCAGGTCACCCGGGTCGGCCGTATCGCCCGCGTCGGTCAGGGCACCCGGATCATCGACCGTGGAATTCGGATCCTCGACGATGTCATCGGGCTCCCGCTCGCCGTCGGACGGCGAGGACTGCTCGATGCGGGGGCGTGCCGTCGAGGGCGCGAGGGTACGGCGCGGCGGCATGCCCACGCGCGGCCGCACGGGGCGGAGGGGCGGCTCGCCGGTGGGGATGGTGTTCGCCTCGGCGGGATCGGTGGAGGACGTGACCACCCTGGCGTCGCTGGGCCGTTGAACCGGCGTGGCGCGAGGTCGCGGCCGTGCAGGAGGGCTGACCTGTGTCCAGTACCTCGCCCCGGTCGGCTGTGGGCAGATCACCTCGAGGCGGGCGCAGCGCTTCGATGGATCGTGGACGAACCTGAGGGGATACTCGGGCATGTGCACGGCCCTGCCGGTGGCGGTCCTCGCGGCGATTGCCTGAGCGAGCGGCAGGTCGCCCGCGGCGAGCCCCACGGGTACGAAACCGACGTCGAGGAGTCCGAGGGGCGCCAGTTCCGGGTCGTGGCTGAGCAGTTGGGCGATCTCGTCATACGGCACCTGGCGGGTGCCGCCGTCCGGCCAGGGCATGTCGATCATGCCTTTGGTGAAGGCCGGATCCATGGCGAGGAAGTAACTCCCCGGGTGGTCGTCCGGCTTGGCGTCACGGCTGTGCCAAGGCGCGCGGAAGGACGGGGACTTGGTGCCATCCGGGGCGATGACCCGGTACCTGTCCGCCACCACTGGTCCTGGGACGGGCCGTCGCGTCCAGTTGCGTCCGACCGGGGTGCCGTTCGTGGCGCGGATCATGGTGGCAGGGGCCAGTGCTCCGTTGCGCTGGAGGTGGTGGGCGGCGAGGGCGCTGGGGTCGTGGGTGTCACGGCCGACGGCCGCCGCGGCTGCCGCCGTCCACAGCAGGTCGGCCTGGCGGTCCGCGTCCTGCGGGTTCTCGCCGTCGCGCAGGTGCAGCACCTTGGTCGTGAGCGTGTCGCTGTCGGGGTGGTTCTCGACGCCCTCGACGGCCTTGACGGTGGCCCACAGCAGGTTCTGGCGGTCGGCCGGGGTGATGGGGTCCGACGGTTCGAGGCCCAGGACGTCACGGGCGAGGGCGTCGGGATCGGGGTGCTGGGCGAGCAGGTGCCGGGCGCGGTCCACGGTCGGCAGGGACACCAGGTCCGACAGGACGGCTCCGGGGTCGGAGCCGAGTCTGGTGGAAGCGGCGTCGAGGAAGGCGCGGACGTCGGACGGGAGCAGCTTTGGGGGCCGGGTTCCGGGGGTGTGTGACTCGCCCAGGTGGGCGCGTGTGGCCCGGTGGAGCAGGTCCAGGGTGAACTCGCCGGTGCCGCGCAGGTTCTGGTCCGCGCGCCGCAGTTTCTCCAGGGCGACGATGTCCTGAAACAGTTTCCGGTAGGTTCCGGTCAGGTCGTGCTTGTCGTCCTCGATGTCCGGGCCGAACGTCTTGCGCAGTGCGCGTACCAGCCGCCGCGTCGTGGGCCGGACCGCTTCCGGGGCGAGGTGGGGTCCGGCCCGCAGGCCCGCCGCCTCCGCCAGGTCGTCGAGCTCCTCTTCCGTGGGTTCGGGCGTCGACTTGGTCCAGGCGACCCGGGTGCCGTCGGGGGTGTCCTCGAGACCGATGCTGTAGTCGTCCCACACGGTCACCACCCGCGTGGGGGCGTAGACGACGCGCCGTGTCCTGGTGGAGAGGTCCTGCGACGTGGACACGTCCGCCAGCGGGTCGGGCACGAACGGGGCGGGGGCCGCCCAATGAGCGTCGAAGTCCGCCCCGGACGCTCCGGGTTGCACGTCCCCCCAGCACGAGAAGAGAACGATGGGCACGTCCTTGTCGAGCCGCTCCACGCTCCGACGCCGGGTGAGGTAGCCGGCGGTCTGAACGCCGTCGACCGTCGCGGTGTCCTGACTCGGGTGCTCCACGAACTCCGAGTGGCCCGGTGCCCCGTGCAAGTCGAGGAAGTAGACCTCGCGGTCCTTCCACGGCACGGGTATCGGGGGGCTTAACTCGTCGGTGACGGGGTCGACGACGTGCCAGTGCGTGAGTCGCTCCATCGCCCGGTGAGTGGCCTCGGCGGTCATCTCGTAGGCGTCCGTGAAGACCGCTCGGCCGGTGGGTCGCCCGCCGATGGTGAGGGTGACGGTCTTGACGTCGCGGTCGCGAATGTACTTCCCGTCGACGGTCCGGACCCGGCCCGAGCCGTCGGATGCCAGGCCCGTGTCCGGGTCGGCTCCGAGATCGTGCGGTCTGCTGTCGATCCAGGTTCCCACGGGAATCGACTTGGAGTCCCGCTCGTCGGGCACCTGGATGCGGTCCCGCCCGGTGCCGGGGTGGAACGTCAGTTTCGCACTGCCGGTGTGTGCCCACACCGTCCTCCCGGTCCGGAAGGCGGCCTTGCGGGGCAGGTCCAGTCCCATGTCGCCGGCCTTCGGCGATGCCAGCACCACCGGCACGTCGGGAGCGCCGGCCGCGAGGTCGGTGTCCGCGGCCAGCAGGTGGGCGAAGACGTCCTCGGACACCGTCCATGTCCGGCCGGTGGGCAGGCCCAGTACGACCCAGATGTGGTCACCGCCGGCGGTTCCGACGACGTACGGGCGGGTCGGCGCGGGCCCCTGGGCCCACTGCGGTGTTTCGCGCTTTTCCTGGTCGCCCTTGGTCTCGTAGTGGCCGGAGGAGTCGATGTCGCCAACCGGCCGGCCCGTCCAGTTGCGGCCCAGGGGGGTCCCGTCGGGTGCGGTGACGCGGGTGGCGTCGGACAGCAGGCCCTGCTTGACCAGGTAGTGGGCGACCAGCGCCGGGAAGCTGGCCGCCCGCCCGGCAGCCATGGCATCGGCCACCAGTTCGTACAGGTGCCGTCGGCCGCTCGGCGGATCATCGACCGTCAAGGGCGACGAGGTTGGCGCGGTGTCCTCGTCATCGGATTCATCCGGGTAACTGCCCTGGCTGGACAGGGAGTCGGTGGGTGAGACCGGGTCCTGGTCCGGCCCCAGGCCGAACTGCGAGGCGATCCGGTCCGGGTCGAAGGTGCTCGGGTCGGTACCGAACGCGGCCGGAAAGAGTTGTTCGAGCCGGTCGACGGCCGCCGAGAGGGGTGAGCGGTCGACCGTGATCGTCATCTGCTGCCGCGGCGACCATGACAGGAAGAAGGTGCCCGGCCGCCCGCTCCCGGCGGCGGAGACGTCACGAGTCTCGCTGAGTACGGTGATCGGGAAGTCCTCGGCGCTGATGTTGCGGCCGCGTACGTTCTGAGCCAGATGTACGGCTTCGGTGGCGAGGTCCAGGCGGCGCTGGATCTCGGCGCGCAGCAGGCCTGCCACGTTGCGCGCTCGCCGCTGGCTGATCGTCGCGTGGGCACGAGCGGCCGAGAGCCGCCGCCCGGTGCCGTGCGCGGTTACCGTCACCTGCGGGATTTTCAGTCCCGCCCGCAGATCCCGCAGACCCGCCGCCACGATCTGCTCCGCCAACTCGGCGATCTGCCGCCGCTGTTCGTCGTCGATCTCCTGGGGGGCGCGCCGGGGGGCGCGACGGGACCTGCCCGGCGGGACCGTCGCGGCGGTCGGCAGCCGCACCGGTTGCCCGACCGGCGGAGACTGCGCGCCCGCGTCAGCCATCACTTCGTCCGAAGCGTCGGAAAGGTTGGCCGCGTCATCGATCGCGGCATCCTGGTCCTCGACGACGTCATCGTGCTCCCGCTCGTCCTCGGGCGGGGAGGAGTTCGCGACGCGGGGGCTTGCGGGCGGCGACGCGAGGGTGCGGCGCGGCGGCAAGTCCTCGGAGGTCCGTGCGAGGCGGAGGGGTGGCGCGCCGGCGGTGCGCGCTCTGGCCGTGTCGGCGGAGGCCGTGAGCACCGGAGCGGCGAAGGGTTGTCCGGCGGGCGCGGGTTGTGACCGCTTCGGTCGCGGGGGAACCATCGGTGTCCAGTCGGGAGTACCGGCGGACTGCGGACGGGTCATCTCCAGGCGGACCTCGTTCGTCGACGCGTCGTGGACGAGGTCGACGGGGTGCTCGGCGACGTGCACGGTCCTTCCGGCGGCGGTCCTTGCGCCGAACGTCAGTGCGGGGACCAGCGCACCGGGCCCGAGTCCCACGGGCACGAGATCGACGGCGGAGGGATCCGTCTCCGAGAGCTCCGGGTCGTGGACCAGCAGTTCGCCGATCTCCTCGTAGGGCACCTGGCGGGTCCCGCCGTCCGGCCAGGGCATGTCCACGCTGCCCTGGAGGGAGGCCCGGTTCATGAAGAGGAAGTAGCCTCCCGGGGCGTCGGCGCCGCTCCTCACCCAAGCCCCGGTGTGTGGTGTGGAGGTGTTGGTGCCCTGGGTGGTGACCCAGTACTGGTCCGGCACCACCCCGCCCGGGAGGGAGTTTCCCGTCCAGTTGCGTCCGACGGGGGTGCCGTCCGTGGCGAGGAGTCGGGTGGCCCGGTCCAGGGCTCCGTTGCGTTGGAGGTGGTGGGCGGCAAGGGCGGTGGGGTTGTAGGTGTCACGCCCGACGGCCGCCGCGGCTGCGGCCGTCCACAGCAGGTCCGCACGGCGACCCGGGTCCTGCGGGTCATCGCTGTCGAGCAGGTGCAGCACTTTCCTCGTCAGCGTGTACGGGTCGGGGTGGTTGTCGACGCTCTCGACGGCCTTGACCGTCGACCACAGCAGGTTCTGACGGTCCGCCGGTGTGACCTGTGCCGACGGGTCGAGGCCCAGGACGTCACGGGCGAGGACGTCGGGATCGCTGTGCCGGGCGAGCAGCTGCCGGGCCCGGTCCACAGTCGGCAGGGCGACGAGATCGGACAGGACGGATCCGGGGTCCGCGTCCAGTCTGGCGGAGGCGGCGTCCAGCAACGCGCGGACGTCGGACTGGAGTAACTGTGGTGGACGCGTACCGGGGGTGTGTGACTGGCCCAGGTGGGCGCGGGTGGCCCGGTGGAGCAGGTCCAGGGTGAACTCGCCCGTGCCGTGCAGGTTCGGGTCCGCGTGCCGCATCGTCTCCAGCGCCGCGATCCCGCGCAGCAGTCCGCGGTAGGTGCCGGACGGATCGTCCTTGTCGTCCTCGACGGCCGGGCCGAACGTCTTGCGCAGCGCGTGTACCAGTCGCAGCGTCGTCGGCTGGATCGCCTCCGGGGCGAGATCGGGGCCGGCCCGAAGTCCGGCCGCCTCCGCCAGGGCGGCGAGTTCCTCCGTCGTGGGTTCGGGCCTCGTCTCGTCCCAGGTGACCGGGGCGGTGCCGTCGGGGGTGCCGAAGAGGACGTGTGTGCCGGCAGCACCCATGCCGTGCACCCGGTTGGGCGCGAAGACGACGCGCCGTGTCTCGTTGGCGACGTCCTGGGCCACCGACATGTCCGTCAGCGGATCGGGCACGTACGGCGTCGGGCTCGCCTCGCCGGCGGGGGCGGTCAGGTTGCCGGCCGCGCCCGCCCAGCACGAGAGGAGCACGATGGGCGCGTCCCGTTTGAGCCGCCGCACACTTGAACGCCGTTTCAGGTAGCGGCCTGGCTGAGGACCCTTGACCGTCACTTCGCGCTGACTTGGGTGCTTCACCATCTTGGACTGGCCCGGCCGTCCGTGCAGATACAGGAAGTAGACCTTCCGGCCCTTCCACGGCACGGGTATGGGGTGGCCAGTGATCAGATTGGCCACGGGGTCGGCCTGGGACCAGTGCGTGAGCTGTTCCAGCGCATGGAAGTCGGACTCCCGGTCCTTCTGGTCGCGATCCGTCAGGATCGCGCGGCCGGTGGGGCGCCCGGCGATGGTGAGAGTCACGCTCTTGATGTGCTGGTCGGGGATGCTCTCCCCGTCGATCGTCCGGATCCGTCCGGAGCCGCCGGGTGTCGCCTCCGCGTCGGGATCGGCGCCGAAGTCCTCCGGCCGGTTGTCGATCCAGTCCCCCAGCGGTACGTCCTTGCTGTCCCGTTCGTCGGCCACCTCGATGCGGTCCCGGCCGGAGTCGGGGTCGTGGACCAGCTCCGCACTGCCGGTGTGTGCCCACACCGTCCTCCCGGTCCGGAAGGCGAGCTCGCGGGGCAGGTCCAGTCCCATGTCGCCGGCCTTCCGCGACGCGAGCACCACCGGCACGCCGGCATCCGAGGCTGCCAGGTCGGTGTCCGCGGCCAGCAGGTGGGCGAAGACGCCCTCGGACACCGTCCACATGCGGCCGTCGGGCAGGACCAGCTCGACGGAGGCGTGGTCACCGCCGGCGGTTGCGACGACGTACGGGCGGGTCGGCGCGGGCCCCTTGGCCCACTGCGGTGTTTTGCGCTTTGCCCGGACGCCCTTGGTCTCGTAGTGGCCGGAGGTGTCGATGTCGCCAACCGGCCGGCCCGTCCAGTTGCGGCCCAGGGGGGTCCCGTCGGGGGCGGTGACGCGGGTGGCGTCGGACAGCACGCCCTGATTGCCCAAGTGGTGGGCGATCAGCGCCGGGACGCTGGTCGCCCGCCCGGCCGCCATGGCGTCGGCCACCATGTCGTACAGCTCTCGTACGTCGACCGAGAGATCGTCCGCAGTCAAGGCAGGTCGGGCTTCGGTGTGGTCCTCAGCGTCGGAGTCCGCGGGGTCGCTGTCGGTACTGGACATGGTGCTGGTGGGCGAGGCCGAGTCGTGGTCGGGCCCGGGCCGCAGCTTCAAGGCGACCCAGTCCGGATCGAATTCCGTCGGGTCGGTACCGAACTCGGCCGGGAAGAGTTGCTCGAGCCGGTCGACGGCTGCCGACAGGGGTGAGCGGTCGACCGTGATCGTCATCTGCTGTCGTGCCGACCGTGAGAGGAAGGTACCCAGTTGCCCGGTTCTCGCGGCGGGGCTGGGGGTGCCACGATCCTCGCCGCGCACGGTGATCGGGAAGTCCTCGGCCCTGACACCATGGCTGCGTACGTTCTGTACCATCTGCACGGCTTCGGTTGCGAGGTCCAGCTGGCGCTGGATCTCGGCGCGAAGCAGGGCCGCCACGTTCTTCGCCCGCCGCAGGCCGACCGCCCGGGCACGCTCGACCCCGAACCGCCGCCCAATGCCGTACACGGTGACCGTCGTTCGCGGGATGCTCAGCCCCGCCCGCAGATCCCGCAGGCCCGCCGCCACGATCTGCTCCGCCAACTCAGCGATCTGAGGTCGCTGTTGCTCGCCGATCTCGTGAGCCCCGTACCGGCGGTCGCCCTGGGGCGCCGCGGGGGTCGAGGAAGGCACCGGTTGCCTGACCGGGGGATCCTCGCCGCTCGCGTCAACCATCACCTCGTCGGGATCCTCGACGACGCCACCGGGCCCCGAACGGGTCGAGACAGGGGCAGGGGTGGGCGGAGCCGACGCCTTGCTGAAGGGGGCCTGAGTGGAGGTGCGGACGGGGGGCAACGGTACGGGTGTGGTCCCGGCGCCGTCCCGGGTACGGGGCGGCAGACCGAGGTCTTGGCGGAGGCGATCCGCGAGCGCAGCGGCCTGTGCCGGGCTGTGGCCGGTGACCAGGAGGTCGGCGACCTGGCGTACGGCGTGCCGGTAGGTGTCCTGGGTGTGTATCGGGTCCCCAGGAGCGTGGTCGGGGCTCGACGGCAGGACCAGGGCTGTGGCGGAGTCCCAGGCCCGGGGCGCGGCGTCCTTGGCGCTGTCGGGCACGGACCGCGTGAAGTCGGTGTACGCCTCCTGCCATATCCGCCGGGTCGTGTTGGCGGCGGTGACGTCGAGTGCCTGCGGCCACGGGCCGGGGCGCAGCATCAGCGCCTTCACCTGGTCGGCCGGGGTCAGTCCGCTGCCGCTGAGGGGCAGTCGGCCGCCGCCCAGTAGTGCCTGGGCCCGCTGCGTGGGGCTGAGCGGGATGCCGGCGGCGGCCAGGTCGGCCGTGTCCACGCTGCCGTGGAGGTGGAGCCCGGACAGGTCGGGAAGGTCGTCGGCGGTGACATGGCGGGCGATCCATTTCCGATGGGGGACGTCGTGCACGGCGGGCGTGGTGTCATCGTGCGGGTTCCCGGCGGTTTCCGACGTATCGCTGTCGTAGCCGCTGTCGTGACTGCTGTCGCTGTCGTAACTGGTGTCGCTGTCGTAGCCGCTGTCTTCGTCGTCGTGCCCGAAGTCGTGGGACTCGGGCTGCGGCGTGGTCGGGGAGTGGGTGTCGAGGTCGGCGGCGGAGTCGTCCGTGGTCCCGGTGTCCGTACGCCGAGGGGCCGGAGGAGCTGTTCCCGGCCGGTCGGGACCGGTCTCCGTCGTACGGGGGCGGGGTGCCGGATCCTGCGCGCCCTGCCCGTTCGGGGCGGGCGCGTCGTGGCCGGCTTCGGTGGTTCCGGGAGGTGGGCTGGTGCCTGGGCTCTGTGGCGTAACTGCGGCCGGTGGCGCGGTCGTTGGTGCGGGACGTACGACGGTTCCCGCCGAGTCGGTCGGTACGGGGGCCGGTGCCTTCGGACCGTCTGTCCCCGAGCCGTCCGGTGTCCGCGGGGGCGTTTGAGTCTGTGTCTGTGTGGGCGTCGGTGTGCGCGTGGGTGTGGAGCCGGAGGGACTTGGGCCCGTGGGTCCCGGCGTGCCCCGCCCGGTGTCCGGCGTCGACACCGGGGCCGAGTCCGGGGCCGGGGTGCTGGCCGTGGCGTTCGGCACCGTGGCCTGGTTCGGCCCGGCGGTCCGGGAGGGCGGGTCGGACTCAGTTCCGGCCGGTGGCGGGGTTGCCGCAGGGGGTGCTTGCCGCGTCGTTTCGGGAGTGGTCGCCGACGGCTTGAGAGTGGTGGACGTGAGAGGGCTGGAGGTGAGAGGGCGGGGCGTGACGGGGCTCGACTCGGTGGTGTCCTGGGTCTCTGTCTCGTGCGAGGACCTGTCGGACCGTCGACCGTCCTGGTCAGACGCGTTCGTGCCGCCGCCCTGCGGGACAAGGGCGTTGACGCTGTTGGGGGTACCGGTCAGGTTCTGTGACGTCAGGTTCAACTTGCTGCTGAGCGCCCCGGCGCCGCCGGTGCTGAGATGGTGCAGGCCTTCCTCGACCCGCTCACTCAGTCCAGATCCGAGATAAGTCTGCCAGTTGAGCGACCAGTTGCCGTAGAAGACACCGTTGATGATCGGTTCCACGAGGAACTCGGACAGGCCGTCGGCGTTGAACTCGGCCACCTGATGGGCGATTTGCTGCGAGGTGGTGCGATGGGGCGTCTCGTTGTGCTTGTTCGACGGGTCGTTGGGCTCGGAGGAGTCGTTGTGGTGGTTGGTGACACCGTCACCGCTGTTCTTCTTCGAGGCGTCGATCTTCGTGTTGAACTTGTTGCCCAGTTCCGGTAACGGGTCTTTCCGGTTCTTGACGATGTTGTTCGCGACGTTGTTGAAGGCCTTGGACAGGATCGGCTGGAAGATTCCGACGCCGGCGCCGAACAGAGCGCTGATCCCGACTTCTTTCCAGTCGATGTTCTTGGGGCGCTGCCCCTGCGGGGCGACGGTCATCATCGCCAGCCGTACCGCCAGCGTCGTGAACGCCTCTTCCGCGGCCTCCGTCAGACTGGGGATGAGTTTGGTGCGGTTGAGCAGTTCGAGCATGATCGTCAGGATGCGGATCCTGGAGATCATCTTGGCGACGGCCGCGTGGGTCGCGCTGAGGCCGCCGGTGATGAACGACAGAGCGCTGAGTACCGCCAGTTCCGCGGCGAGCCGGATCAGTTCGGCGATGATGTTCCACTTCGCCTCCCTGATCTGCATGGAGATCTGGAGCTGACCCTGCCGTGACTTCTCCAGGTCCGTCTCGAACTCGTCGAGGTAGGGGAGTACTTCGTTGATCGCCTTGATGAACTGATCGGCGACGCCCGGCGGGAATCCCGCGCCGATCGTCTCGATCGAGTTCCTCGCCAGCCCCTTGAGGGTGCTGACGCCGGTCTTCAGCTCGTCGATGCGCAGGCTCTTGTCGTATGCCACGTCCTCGTTGGCCTCGAGGAAGTGCTCCCCGGTCAGCGCGAAGATGAGAACGGCGAGGAAGCCCTTGACGGTGATGGCCACGTTACGGGTGGCCCCCGGTGGCCGCGCTGTGCTGTTCGATGCTCTGGATGACGGAACCCTGGGTGCTCTGCATCGTGCCGAGGTTCGCCATGGTGCCGTCGCCAATGGACGAGATTCCATCGGAGATGGCGTCGATCGTGGACTGGATGGAGTCCCGGTTCTGCACGAACTTCGGCCGCAGGTCCCGGCCGAAACTGTCGTTGCCGGTCCAGCTGGTGTCGGCCATGGCGGCCCTGAAGGCATCGGCGAGGTGCTTCGCCGCGTCGCCCAGTTCCTTGATGGCCTTGCTGCCGGCGGTGATGTTGCCGGGATCGGAGGTGAAGGCCGGACCGGTCATCGCATACCTCCCCGCTGGTGGTCACTCATGGTGGTCACTCGTCGTCTTCGCTGATCTCGTCCCGCAGCCGGGCGTTCGCCGCCTGCCAGGTGCTCTCCCGCCCCGCCCGGGAGGAGTCCTGACGGCCCAGCAGCCGATCCCAGTCGAAGTCCGTCCCAGGCAGGTCAACGATGGCCGAGCTCGCGTCGGTCAGTGGCTTGAACAGCCGCATGACCTCGCGGGTCGCCTGGTGACGGCCCTCCTCGACGGCGTCCAGGACCGCGGCCGCCAGCTGCGGTGCCGACATCTCGCGGTACTTGCCGTCCAGGAACTTCAGGTCCGTCAGTTCCCCGCGCGGGCCGACACTGACCTGAACCGCGCCGTCCCGGGACACGACCACCGCCGAGAAGTCGTTCATCCGCTTCTCGGCCCGTGCCACGGCACCCTGCAACTGCTCGAGCTCCTCCATCGCCCGCCCGAGACGCTGCTCCAGCGGGTCGCCGGGGCCCACGGGACCCGCCGCGCCGTTCTGCTGCCGGGTCATCGCCGCCTCCCCCCTGAGGTCGGTGCCGTCATCCGCCGTGCTCCTCTCATCGCCCGATCACCGCAGGCGTCGTGCCCTCCTCGGTGCCCCAGACGTCCTCGTCCTCCTGCACCCAGGCCGACCGCTCACGGTCACCGCTCTCCGTCGCCGTACGCTCCGGGCGGGTGCCTGCGCCGGGTGTGGTTCCGTACGGCATGCCCGGGGTGAACGCGGCCTCTTCCTCCTCGTACAGTTCCTCCTCCGCGGCGCGGCGGCGTGACCTGTTGCCCCGGCCGGACGTGCCGATGCTTCCGCGGGCTCCGCTGTTGCGGACCCGCTCATTGCCGCCCTGGCCGCCTCCCGCC
>NZ_WVUG01000228.1 GCF_017614965.1 Streptomyces griseorubiginosus
GCCTCGCCCTGACCGTCCTCGGTCTGGCCCTCGCCGCCCCCGCCCTCACCCATCTCACCGGCCGCCTGCTCCAGTCCGCCGGCCCCGGCGCCCTGCGCCTCCTGGCGGGCCGCGTCCTCATGGAGGAGGCCAACCGCATCGGCCGCCCCCTCGGCATCGTCTGCGCCG
This sequence comes from Streptomyces griseorubiginosus, assembly GCF_017614965.1. Taxonomy (GTDB): domain Bacteria; phylum Actinomycetota; class Actinomycetes; order Streptomycetales; family Streptomycetaceae; genus Streptomyces; species Streptomyces griseorubiginosus_B. Next base: position 169 of record NZ_WVUG01000228.1, read on the forward strand.
TCGCCTCCGCCGCGTACGCCATGACCACGCTCCACGACGCCTCGGAACCCTCCTTCGGGCCCCTCGCCACCCTCGGCACGCTGCTGGTGACCGGCTGCACCCTCGCCACCCTCCTGACGTCCGCCGTGGAGGCCAGACAGGCCCGGGCCGACACGACGGCGGCGCTGGTCCGTCTCGGCGCCCCCGCCACGATGCTCCGCACCGCCGCCGCCCTGCGCGCCGCCGCCCTGCTGATCCTCTTCACCCCGCTGACCCTGCTGGTGGCCGAACTCGCGGCGCTCCCCCTGACCCGCTGAACGCACCCGGGAAAACAAAACTCCCCGCCACCGATGAGTTCCGCCGGCACCCCCGGTCTACCCCACCGAACAGCACACCCCGCCCGATGGGAGAGGCCCACATGTACCAGCAGATGATCTTCGTGAACCTGGCCACGAACGACGTCGACGCGTCGAAGAAGTTCTTCACGGAGCTCGGCTACACGATCAACCCCCAGTTCAGCGGCGACGACTGCGCCTGCGTCGTGATCAGCGACACCATCGTGACGATGCTGCTCAGCAAGGAGCGCTACGCCGACTTCACCAAGAAGGAGATCGCGGACTCGACGCGGACCAGCGAGGTGCTGATCTGTCTGAGCGCCGAGAGCCGCGAGAAGGTCGACGAGCTGGTCGAGAAGGCCGTCGCCGCGGGCGGCAGGGCCAACGACGACGTCCAGGACCACGGTTACATGTACGGCCGCTCCTTCGACGACCTCGACGGTCACTCCTGGGAGGTCGTGTGGATGGACCCGGCGGCGGTCCAGAGCTGAACCCGCGGGGTGCCTAGCATGGGCCCGTGCAGACGAGCCCGGCCCATGCGGCCCACCACGACGAGCGCGAGATCGAGACGCTCGAGGACTTCGACGCGACGGTCTCTGCCCGCGGCACCCTCGCCGGCCACCGCGTACAGGGCGTCGATCTGACCGACCGGACCAGGGAGTTGCTGACCACGGACACCGCGGGCGCGGTCTTCCTGGGCTGCCCGATGCGGGCGGACGCCGAGCAGAAGGTCCGAGCCGACGGCGCCCTGGTCTTCCCCCCGGTCCCGCATCTCCCGTTCGACCCCTACCGCGGTCGCCTCTACACCGCCGACGAGCTGTTCGCCTCCCTGGACAAGGGCTACGAGCAGACACCCGACGCCCTCGCCTACGCCTGGTTCCAGCGCACCAAGGCGGACGGCGACATATACGCCTCGATGCTGCGCGCCGTCCACGACGACTCCGTCTCCGACGCCCTGGACGAACTCCTGCGCGGCGCCCGGGTGGTGGGCGTGATGGGCGGCCACGCGATGGCACGCGGCACGGAGGCGTACGCCGGTGCCGCGCGCCTCGGCCGGGAGCTGAGCCGCGCCGGGCTGACCGTGGCGACCGGCGGCGGCCCGGGCGCGATGGAGGCGGCGAACCTGGGCGCGTACGCGGTGCCGTACGAGGACGCGATGCTGGACGAGGCGTGCGAACTCCTCGGTGCATTCCCCTCGTTCACCCCCTCGGTCACCGAGTGGGCGCGGGCCGCCTTCGAGGTGCGCTCCCGCTGGCCGAAAGGCAACCACTCCATCGGCATCCCCACCTGGTTCTACGGCCACGAGCCGCCGAACCCGTTCGCCTCGCACATCGCCAAGTACTTCGCCAACGCCACCCGCGAGGACGGACTGCTGGCCCGGTGCAACGCGGGCGTGGTGTTCCTGCCGGGCGCGGCCGGGACCGTACAGGAGATCTTCGACAACGCGACGCCCAACTACTACGAGTCGCGCGGCGAGCCGACGCCGATGGTGCTCGTCGACCGGGAGCACTGGACGGAGCGGCTGCCGGCGTGGCCCCTCTTGCGGTCACTCGCCCGGGAACGCTCGATGGAGTCCCGTATCGCCCTCGTTGACCGGATCGAGGACGCACCTGACGCGTTGAAACATCTCGGTGGTTAATGAGAAGGTAAAGTCAACGCCCCGGGCGGGCATATGCGTTGACACTCCTTATGAAACACTTATAGACCTGTGAGCCTCCTGGGGAGAGTGAAGCCTCACCTCACTGTTGCCTCACTTCTCTTACAACCCCCCTCAGTTGCATACCCCCGTGAAGGGCAAAAGTGACCATATCTCGCCGTACCGCCCGACGTTCCGCGCAGATCCTGGGCGTCGCCGCGGCCTCGACAGCGCTCGCCATGAGCGCCGCGGGCTCCGCGCTCGCGTGCAACATCCAGGACTTCTCCGCCGCGGCTTCCTGCGACGGCAGCAAGGGCGTCATCACCGTCACGGACAAGGACGCCTCCGGCCAGACCGCCACCATCACCGTGTTCCTCGAGGGTCCGGCCGGCAACGAGACTCCGGTCGGCGAGCCGCAGACCGTCAAGGGCTCGGCCGCGGGCACGGATGTCACGTTCGCCGAGGACTGGAAGCCGAACGCGGAGTACCGCGTCCGCGTCACGGTGGACACCGCGAAGTTCAAGTTCGACAAGGACATCAAGCCGAACGTGACCACCCCGTCCGAGGCTTGCTCGACGGGCGAGACCACGGCGCCGGCCACCACGGCACCGGCCACGACCCCTCCGGCCACCACCCCGGCCTCGGAGTCCCCGACCCCGACCGCGTCGGCCTCGGACAGCACCGCTCCGGCGACCACGTCGTCCAACGCCCCGTCCCCGGCTGCCGGTGACTCCAACCTCGCCGAGACCGGTGCGAACTCCAACACCGGCCTGATCGCCGGTGTCGCGGGCGCCCTCGTCGTCGTCGGTGGCGGTGCCGTGTTCTTCGGCATGCGCCGTCGTGGGGCCAACAGCGGCCGCTGACGCCTCACCAGCACCATCGCGAAGGCCCGTCCCCGTATCCCCGGGGGACGGGCCTTCGTCGTTCAGCCGAACGTCGCCCGTTCCAGCCAGAATTCGAGCGACTGCCGGTCCCCGAGGACCTCCAACCCCGAGCCGTCCAGCGGCAGTCGGCGGTAGAAGGCGAGGAGCAGCGAGGTGAGCGGGCCGCGCAGGGCGACATCGGCCTTCTCGTGCCCGCGGCGCCAGGTGACGCCCTGCTCGGTCCCTTCCACGAACCATTCGGCGTTCAGCTCCGGTGCGGTGTCGGTCGCGTGGAGGTGCAGACTGCGCCCTGCGGCGAGCGGCCGCTCCATCTCCCTGCGCTCGCCCGCCAGCCCCACGAGCTGCAGCCACTCGTCGATCGCGTCGGCTGCGATGTCGGGCGCGACCTCGTAGGGCAGTCCGGCGGCCAGTGTGGCGTCCGCCCGGTGGACGGTGATCTCGTGGGTCATCCGGCGCGCCCAGAAGCCGGAGCCGAGCATGCCGGCCCACGACCACACCTTGGCGTCCGGGCCGGCCTCCCGGAGCGCGCGGACGACCAGTTCACCGGCTTCGGCGAGCCAGGCGTCGAGTTCGGCGGCGTCGCCCGCGGTCTCCGGCCCGTCGCCGCGGGGGATGTCCTCGTCCCGGACGTTCTCCTCGGCCCGGGTCCGCACCAGCACCTCCACCCAGCGCAGCGCCCCGCCCATGTGCAGGACGAGTTGTTCGAGGGTCCAGTCGGGGCAGGTCGGCACCTTCGCGGACAGGTCGGCGCCGGAGGTCACCACGGTCCTCAACTCGGCCACCTGGTGGGCGATCTCGGCACAGTAGCGGTCGTACGCAAGCAGGGTCATGGGCCGCACCCTATGCGCGGACCCGTCAGCCCAGCACCACGATTTCCGCCGCGTCGAACTCCACCCCGACCACGTCCCCGACCTCCGGCGCCTCCCGCAGCGCGCACGCCGCCTCCAGCCGTGGCGCGTCCTCGGGCTGGAGATGTACGGCGACATGGGTGCCCTTGAAGGTGCGGGCGGCGACCGTGCAGGGCAGGCCCTCGTCGGCGGGGACGAGCCGGACGCCGGCGGGGCGGACCAGGAGGCCGCGGGTGCCCTGGGGGGCGTCCTCGGGCACCGGGACCTTGCCCCAGGGCGTGTCCGCGGCCTCCCCCGCGACCGTGCCCTCGACCACGTTCTCGAAGCCGAGGAACCGGGCCACGAACTCGTCCGCCGGCCGCTGCCAGACCTCCAGGGGCGTACCGGACTGGGCGATCCGTCCGTCCCGCATCACCACCACCCGGTCGGCGAGCGCGAAGGCCTCGCCCTGGTCGTGGGTCACGGCGAGCACGGTGGTGCCCAACCGGCCGAACAGCTCCCGGAGTTCGACGACCAGCCGCTCCCGCAGCGAGCGGTCGAGCTGACCGAGCGGCTCGTCCAGCATCAGCAGCCGCGGCCGGGGCGCGAGGGCACGGGCCAGCGCCACGCGCTGCTGCTCACCGCCGGACAGCGCGCCCACGGCCCGCCGCTCGGCGCCGGGCAGCCCGACGAGTTCCAGCAACTCCCGCACACGTTCCTGCTGTTCGTTTCTCGGCGCCCCGTGCATCCGCAGGCCGAAGGCGACGTTGCCGCCCACGTCCCGCTGCGGGAAGAGCTGGTGGTCCTGGAACATCAGGCCGACCCCACGCTTGTGCGCGGGCACACCGGCCTGGTCGCGGCCGTCGAGCAACACCCGCCCGGCGTCCAGCGGTTGCAGCCCGGCCACCGCCCGCAGCAGCGTGGACTTGCCGCTGCCGCTGGGCCCGAGCACGCACACCACCTCGTGCTCGGCGACCTCGAGGCCGACGGCGTCGAGCACGGCCCGCGCGCCGAAGCGGACGGTGGCACCTTCCAGGCTCAACAGGCTCTGCGGCATCTAGAACTCCCCGGTCCGGTCGGTACGGAGCCGCTCGAGCACCAGCAGCGCCACCGCGCACACCACCATCAGGATCGTCGAAAGGGCCATCGCCTGGCCGTAGTTGAGATCACCGGGCCGCCCGAGCAGCCGCGCCACGGCGACCGGCAGGGTCGGGTTGTCGGGCCGTGCGATGAACACGGTCGCCCCGAACTCCCCCAGCGACACGGCGAAGGCGAACCCGGCCGCGACCAGCAACGCCCGCCGCACCAGGGGCAGATCGACCTCCCGCCACACCCGCCAGGGCGAGGCCCCGAGCACAGCAGCCGCCTCCCGCAGCCGGGCGTCCACGGCCCGCAGCACCGGCAGCATGGTCCGTACGACGAAGGGCACGCCCACCAGCGCCTGTGCGAGCGGCACCAGGATCCAGGACTGGCGCAGGTCCAGCGGGGGCTTGTCGAGGGCGATCAGGAAGCCGAAGCCGACGGTCACCGCGGAGACGCCGAGCGGCAGCATCAGCAGCGCGTCGAAGCCGCGCACCAGTCGTCCGGCGTCCCGGCGGGCGAGGGCCGCGGCGGCCAGAGCGCCGATCACGACGGCGATGGCGGTCGCGGCAAGGGCGTACTCGAGCGAGTTGCCGATCGCGTCGATCGGCGGGACGAGGAAGGTGTCGCCGGCCTCGCTGGTCAGCGTCCGGTAGTAGCGGAAGTCCGGCGCGTCCAGCGACCGTTGCACCAGCACGGCGAGCGGCAGCAGGAGCAGGACGACGACGGTGACGAGGACACCGGCCAGCAGCGCCCACTGGCCCGCCCCGCGCGGCCGCCGGGCCGTCACGGACGCGTCCACGAGCCGCAGGGCGCTCTCCCGCCGCCGTACCGTCCAGGCGTGCACGGCGAGGATCGCGCCGACGGCCACGAACTGGACGATCGTGAGCACGGCGGCCGTGGACAGGTCGAAGATCTCGGAGGTCTGCCGGTAGATCTCGACTTCCAGAGTGGAGAAGGTGGGCCCGCCGAGGATCTGGACGACGCCGAAGGAGGTGAAGGTGAAGAGGAACACCATCAGCGCGGCGGCGGCCACGGCGGGCGCGAGCGCGGGCAGCGTGACCCTGCGCCAGGCGCGCAGCGGGGACGCGCCCAGCATCCGCGCGGCCTCCTCCTGCCGCGGGTCCAGTTGCGCCCACAGCCCGCCCACGGTCCGTACGACGACCGCGTAGTTGAAGAAGACGTGCGCCAGCAGGATGGCCCACACGGTCGTGTCCAGCCGTACGCCCCACAACTCGTCGAGCAGTCCGCCGCGTCCGACGAGCGCGAGGAAGGCGGTCCCGACGACGACCGTCGGCAGGACGAAGGGGACGGTGACGACGGCCCGCAGCACCTGTCGGCCCGGGAAGTCGAAGCGCGCGAAGACGTAGGCGCCGGGGAGGGCGACCAGGAGGGTGAGCGCCGTCGAGGCGAGCGCCTGCCAGGTGGTGAACCACAGGACATGCCGGATGTCGGACTGGGTGACGACGTCCGCGATCCGCCCCAGCCGCCACACCCCGTCGACCTTCAGCCCGCGCGCGACGATCGCGGCGACGGGCCAGGCGAAGAACAGCGCGAAGAACGCGACGGGCCCGGCGAGCAGCCCGAGCCGAGCCGCGCTCCCGCGTCGAGTCCTTGCCCTGGAGGAGCGGTTCGCTACTTCAGTACGAGTGACGTCCACGACTTGACCCACTGGTCACGGTTGGCGGCGATCTTCGCGGGGGCCATCGTCTCGGGGTCCTTGGCGGCGGGACCGTACTCGGTGAACTCCTTGGGCACCGCGGCCCCTTCGGTCACCGGGTAGACGAACATGTTGAGCGGCATGTCCTCCTGGAACTCCTTGGTCACCAGGAAGTCGATGAACGCCTTGCCGCCCTTGCTGTTGTGCGCGTTGCTGAGCAGTCCCGCGTACTCGATCTGCCGGAAGCAGGTGCCGTACGACACTCCGGTCGGCGCGGTCTTCGGCCTCGGGTCGGCGTAGACGACCTCCGCGGGCGGCGAGGAGGCGTAGGAGACGACGAGCGGCCGGTCACCCTTGGCCTTCTTGCCGCCGGCCGAGCCGGAGAACTCCTCGTTGTAGGCCTGCTCCCAGCCGTCGACGACCTTGACTCCGTTGGCCTTGAGCTTCTTCCAGTAGCCCTGCCATCCGTCGTCCCCGTACTGCGCGGCGGTGCCGAGCAGGAAGCCGAGGCCGGGCGAGGAGGTGGCGGCGTTCTCGGTGACGAGGAGGTTCTTGTACGCGGGCTTGACCAGGTCGTCGAAGGACTGCGGCGGGGTCAGCCTGTGCTTGCTGAAGTAGGCCTTGTCGTAGTTGACGCAGATGTCACCGGAGTCGATGGGGGTGACCCGGTGCTTGTCCTGGTCGACCCGGTACTGCGGTTTGATCCGGTCGGAGCCCTTCGCCTCGTACGACTGGAACAGCCCGTTGTCGAGCGCCCGGGACAGGAGGGTGTTGTCGACGCCGAAGAAGACGTCCCCCTGGGGGTTGTCCTTGGTGAGGATCGCCTTGTTGACGGCCTGCCCGGCGTCTCCGTCCTTGAGGACGTGGACCTTGTAGCCGTAACGCTTCTCGAAGTCGGCGAGGACGCTCTTGGAGACGGCCCAGGAGTCGTGACTGACCAGGGTGACGGTCTTGGAGTCGGTGGAGGAACCGCTGTCGGAGGAGCCGCACGCGGACAGCGTGAGCATGCCGAGGCCGACGACGGCAGCACAGTACTTCTTGGTGTTCACGGTGGTGACCGAACTTCCTACCCAGAATGACCTGGGCGAGGTTCAGAGGGTCTGCGGCCCGATTGCCGCACTCTCAGCGCTGTGGCGCTCCCCTGTCGGATATGAAGGTGTACGTACGGGCAAAGGTTACCGCTCGGTGGCCGCCAGCTGTCCACAGGCCCCGTCGATCTCCTGACCTCGGGTGTCCCGGATGGTCACCGGCACGCCGTGCGCGGCGATGGCCTCGACGAAGGCCTTCTCGTCCTCGGGCCGGGAGGCGGTCCACTTCGAGCCCGGGGTCGGGTTCAGCGGAATGAGATTGACGTGTACCGGCTTGCCCTTGAGCAGCCGCCCGAGCCTGTCCCCCCGCCACGCCTGGTCGTTGATGTCGCGGATGAGCGCGTACTCGATGCTCAGCCGCCGCCCGCTCTTCTCCACGTACTCGAACCCGGCGTCGAGCACCTCCCGCACCTTCCATCGCGTGTTCACGGGGACGAGGGTGTCGCGCAGCTCGTCGTCGGGGGCGTGCAGCGAGATCGCGAGCCGGCACTTGAAGCCCTCGTCGGCGAAGCGGTGGATGGCGGGCACGAGCCCGACCGTCGACACGGTGATCCCGCGCTGCGAGAGCCCGAGCCCGTCCGGGGCGGGGTCGGTGAGCGCGCGAACGGCTCCGACCACCCGCTTGTAGTTGGCGAGCGGCTCCCCCATCCCCATGAAGACGATGTTGGACAGCCGCGCGGGCCCGCCCGGGACCTCTCCGTCCCTCAGCGCCCGCATCCCGTCCACGATCTGGTGCACGATCTCGGCGGTCGACAGATTACGGTCCAGCCCGGCCTGCCCGGTGGCGCAGAACGGGCAGTTCATCCCGCACCCCGCCTGCGAGCTGATGCACATGGTCACCCGGTCCGGGTACCGCATCAGCACCGACTCGACGAGCGTCCCGTCGAACAGCCGCCACAGCGTCTTACGGGTGGTCCCCTGGTCGGTCGACAGATGCCGTACGACGGTCATCAGCTCGGGAAGCAGCGCCTCCCGCAGCTTGGGGCGCGCCGCGGCCGGGATGTCGGTCCACTCCGCGGGGTCGTGCGCGTACCGCGCGAAGTAGTGCTGCGACAGCTGCTTCGCACGAAACGGCTTCTCCCCGACCTCGGCAACGACCTCCTTGCGCTCGGCAGGAGTGAGATCGGCAAGATGCCGCGGCGGCTTCTGAGCTCCGCGGGGGGCGACGAAAGTAAGTTCTCCGGGCTTAGGCATGGCTCAACCAGTGTCGCAGATCCAACCGGGTGACCCGGGACCGCGAGCTGAAGGACGTCTGCGCCAAGTAGGCAGGGCTAGCCGGTGTGCTCCAGGCGCTCCTTGAGCAGCTGCTCGTTGCGCGGCAGTTCCTTGCGGACCTGGGGGCGGACGAACAGGGGCAGCATGACCTTGCCGAGGCCGTGGCCCTCGAAGTCGAGGTCCAACTTCACCCGGGAGCGGCGCCCGTCGTCCAGTGGTTCCACCTCGCCGTGGAACAGGCCCCTGACCGGGCCGTCGATGCCGCGCACACTCCAGCTGTGCGGCGGGTCGTACTCGGTGTACTCCATGGTCATCGGCATCTCACGGCGGTGCCCGAGGCGCCGGGTGACCCGGACCTGGGATCCGGTGTGCAGCGGCCCCTCGTCGAGCCGCTCAGCGGATACCGCGCTCAGCTGCCACTCGGGCAGATGGGAGGGATCGATGACGTACGCCCAGACGTCCTCAGGAGCGCGGTCGACGTCGATCTCTTCATGGAAGGCGGACATGACGCCCTCCTTTCAGGGGATCCCCTTCGAGGGCTTACACGGGGATCGTCCCACTCGCCCGACGGCCGCGCCAACGAGCGAGCGGGACTCCCGGACCCGTCAGCCGGACCCGAAGAACAGGACCACCATCAGCCACTGCCGACGAACAACACCATCAGCAGCCACACCACGGGCGCCGTGGGCAGCAGGGAGTCCAGGCGGTCCATGATGCCGCCGTGTCCCGGCAGCAGCGTGCCCATGTCCTTGATGCCCAGGTCCCGCTTGATCATCGACTCGCCGAGGTCGCCCAGCGTGGCGCTGGCAGCCACGGCGAGACCCAGCAGCAGGCCCTGCCACCAGGCACCGTCGTCGATCAGGAACTGCATGCACAGCGCGCCCGCCACCATCGCGAACGTCACCGCGCCCAGCAGGCCCTCGCGCGTCTTGCCGGGGCTGATGCGCGGCGCGAGCTTGTGCTTGCCGAAGCGCCAGCCGACGGCGTACGCGCCCGTGTCGCTGACGACCGTGAGCAGGAGGAAGGTCAGGACGCGCCACGGCCCGTCGTCCGCTGCGAGCATGAGCGCCACGAACGTCGCCAGGAACGGCACGTAGAACGCCGCGAAGACGCCCGCCGTGACGTCCCGGAGATAGTTCTCCGGCGGTTCCGTCATCCGCCAGACGAGGACCGCGAGTGCCGTGAGCGCCATGGCGACCCAGGCTCCCTCGGCCCCGCGCACGTATCCGGCGACGACCATCGCCGCACCGCCGAGCGCCAGCGGAACCAGCGGCGCCTTGATGTCCTTGCGCTCGGCGAGCCTGCTGGTCAGCTCCCACAGGCCGACGACCACGGCGACCGCGACCACGCCAACGAAGACGGCCTTGACGACGAAGAGCGACGCGATGATCACCACGCCGAGCCCCACGCCGACCCCTATGGCCGCGCTCAGGTCGCGCCCAGCGCTCTTCTTCTGCGGCTGGGGCGCCGGCTGCGAGGCGTCGGGCATGGGCTCCGGATTCTGCTGCACCGCCAGGGGCGGCGGTGTCTGCGGCGTCTCGTCGCGGAACAGGGGGCCGCTCAGCCGTGCGGCCCCCCGGTCGTCATCCTGGTCTCCGCCGTACGCGGGTACCTCGGGCACGATGGGCATGGGGCGAGTCTGCTGCGCCTCAGGCGCATCGTACGCGGGACCCGCCGGGGCAGCCCCCTGGACAGGCCCCTGGTCGGACGGCCCCCAGTACCCGTTGTGTGGCGGCGCTCCCCAGGAAGATTCGTTCATCAGACCTCGAGCAGCTCCGCTTCCTTGTGCTTGAGGAGCTCGTCCACCTGGGCCACGTACTTGTGCGTGGTGTCGTCGAGCTCCTTCTCGGCGCGGCGGCCCTCGTCCTCGCCGATGTCGCCGTCCTTGACGGCCTTGTCGAGGGCGTCCTTGGCCTTGCGGCGCACGGAGCGGATGGACACACGCGCGTCCTCGGCCTTGCCCTTGGCGACCTTGATGTAGTCGCGGCGGCGCTCCTCGGTCAGCTCGGGGAACACCACCCGGATGATGTTGCCGTCATTGCTCGGGTTGACGCCCAGGTCGGAGTCGCGGATGGCCTGCTCGATGTTGCGCAGGGCCGTCTTGTCGAACGGGGTCACGACCGCCATGCGCGGCTCCGGCACGGAGAACGAAGCCAGCTGGTTGATCGGCGTCGGCGCGCCGTAGTAGTCGGCCACAATCTTGTTGAACATCGCCGGGTGCGCACGACCGGTGCGGATCGCGGCGAAGTCCTCCTTGGCGACCACGACGGCCTTCTCCATCTTCTCCTCGGCCTCGAGGAGGGTCTCTTCGATCACCACTTGCTCCTGCGTGTCTTGAGTAAGGCCCGGCTGCGGTTCCTGTGGGGGCGGCGGCCGGCTGCGTCGCGTCTTCTTCCTGCACGGTTCCCGACCTGCGGGACATTGTCCATCCCCCGGTCAGGGTCCGTCGGTGTTGCTGTCAGTCCCGGCTGTCCTGGTCACCCACCAGCGTGCCGATCTTCTCACCCTTGACGGCGCGGGCGATATTGCCCTCGGTCAGGAGCTCGAAGACGAGGATCGGGAGCTTGTTGTCGCGGCACAGCGTGATGGCGGTGGCGTCGGCGACCTTGAGGTCGCGGGTGATGACCTCGCCGTAGCCGAGGGAGTCGAACTTGACGGCGTCCGGGTTGCGCTTGGGGTCGGAGTCGTAGACCCCGTCCACGCCGTTCTTGCCCATCAGCAGCGCCTCGGCGTCGATCTCCAGGGCGCGCTGGGCGGCGGTGGTGTCGGTGGAGAAGTACGGCATGCCCATACCGGCGCCGAAGATGACCACGCGGCCCTTCTCCAGGTGGCGCACGGCCCGCAGCGGGATGTACGGCTCGGCGACCTGGCCCATGGTGATCGCGGTCTGCACCCGGCTGTCGATGCCCTCCTTCTCGAGGAAGTCCTGGAGGGCGAGGCAGTTCATCACGGTGCCGAGCATGCCCATGTAGTCCGAGCGGGCCCGGTCCATGCCGCGCTGCTGCAGCTCCGCGCCGCGGAAGAAGTTGCCGCCGCCGATGACGACCGCGACCTGCGCTCCGTCGCGGACGACGGCCGCGATCTCACGGGCGATCTTGTGCACCACGTCGGGGTCCACGCCCAGGCCCCCGCCACCGGAGAAGGCCTCTCCGGACAGCTTCAGCAGAAACCGGCCGGGTACTTTGCCGTCGTCGCTCTTCTGGGGCTTGGTGGTCATGGAGATCCCGCCTCTTTCACCTGTTGCACATACGAAGAAGGCCATTGCCGCTGGGGTTTGGCTCCCGTGCTCGGCAATGGCCTCCTCGTCAGATCCGCTGTCGTCCGTCACCCGCTGACAACTGCGTACGACCCTATCGGGGTCGCGCGCCGATCGCGGTACGGACTCAGATGCCGACCTTGATGCGCGTGAAGCGCTTCAGGGTGACACCGGCCTCGTCCAGGACCTTCTGGACCGACTTCTTCGCGTCGAGCGCGTACGGCTGACCAAGCACCGTGGCGTCCTTGAAGAAGCCGTTGAGGCGACCCTCGACGATCTTCGCGATCGCGGCCTCGGGCTTGCCCTCGGCGCGGGTGGTCTCCTCGGCGATGCGGCGCTCGGACTCGACGACCTCGGCCGGCACGTCCTCCTTGGAGAGGTACTTCGGCGCGAAGGCGGCGATGTGCTGGGCGATGCCCCGGGCGACCTCAGCGTTCGGCTTGTCCAGCTCGACGAGGACACCGATCTGCGGGGGCAGGTCGGGCATCGTGCGGTGCATGTACGCGGTCACGTAGCCGTCGGCGAACTGCGCGAAGCGGTCCAGGACGATCTTCTCGCCGAGGTTGGCGTTGGCCTCGTCCACGAACGCCTGGACGGTCTTGCCGGCCTCGATCTCGGAGCCCAGCAGAGCCTCGAGGTCGGCCGGGGAGGTCTTGGCGACGTGCTCGGCGATCGCGTTGGCGACGGCCTGGAACTTCTCGCCCTTGGCGACGAAGTCCGTCTCGCACTTCAGCTCGACGAGGACGCCGGAGGAGTTGTCGTCGGCGATGATGGAGACCACGGCGCCGTTCTCGGCGGAGCGGCCCTCGCGCTTGGCGACGCCCTTCTGGCCCTTGATGCGCAGCGCCTCGACAGCCTTCTCGACGTTGCCCTCGGCCTCGTCCAGCGCCTTCTTGCAGTCCATCATGCCGGCGCCGGTGAGCTCACGAAGCTTCTTGACGTCGGCGGCGGTGTAGTTCGCCATGAGTCTGTGAATCTTTCTCGAAGTCTGGAAGATCGAAGATCTACGGGTCTACGGCCCTCATGTAGCGGGGGCCGCCGACTCTCCGCTGACCTACGGGTGAACGGCGGGGGCGACCCGGATGCCGCCGCCCCCGCCGTCAACGCTGACTGATCAGGCCTGCTCGGCGTCCGCGGCCGGGGCCTCGGCAGCCGGAGCCTCGGCCGCGGGGGCCTCGGCGGCAGGAGCCTCAGCGGCGGCCTCGGCCGGCTTCTCGGCCTCGTCCGCCTTCTTCTCGCCCTCGAGCAGGTCGCGCTCCCACTCGGCGAGCGGCTCGCCCGCGGCCTTCTCCTTGCCCTCGGTGGCGACACCGCTGCGGGCGATGAGGCCCTCGGCGACGGCGTCGGCGATCACACGGGTGAGCAGGGTGACGGAGCGGATCGCGTCGTCGTTGCCCGGGATCTTGTAGTCGACCTCGTCGGGGTCGCAGTTGGTGTCGAGGATCGCGACGACCGGGATGTTGAGCTTCCGGGCCTCACCGACCGCGATGTGCTCCTTCTTGGTGTCCACGATCCAGACGGCGCTGGGCACCTTCTGCATCTCGCGGATACCGCCGAGGGTCTTCTCCAGCTTGGCCTTCTCGCGCGAGAGCACGAGAAGCTCCTTCTTGGTCAGACCGGACGCGGCGACGTCCTCGAAGTCGATCTGCTCGAGCTCCTTGAGGCGCTGCAGACGCTTGTAGACGGTGGAGAAGTTGGTGAGCATGCCGCCCAGCCAGCGCTGGTTGACGTAGGGCATGCCGACGCGGGTGGCCTGCTCGGCGATGGCCTCCTGCGCCTGCTTCTTCGTGCCGACGAACATGACCGTGCCGCCGTGGGCGACGGTCTCCTTGACGAACTCGTAGGCGCGGTCGATGTACGACAGCGACTGGAGCAGGTCGATGATGTAGATGCCGTTGCGCTCGGTGAAGATGAAGCGCTTCATCTTCGGGTTCCAACGACGGGTCTGGTGACCGAAGTGGACGCCGCTCTCCAGCAGCTCCCGCATCGTGACGACGGCCATGGCCGTATCTCCTTGAATTTCTCGGTTGTCCCGCGGATACCGCACGGCATCCGCGCCTGACGCCCGCGTGCGCCGTGCCGCAGAGGACCGAGAGGCGCTGACACCGGCTTGTGACCACCTGGTGTCGGGGCGTGCGAAGTCGACCCGGTGACCCGGATCGCCAGAAGAAGTGTACGGGACCGGCGAGGCACCGGGTGACGCCGCTGTCCACAACCCGGGAGTAGTCCACAGATCCCGCCATGATCGGCGGCTGGTGCGGGATGGTTCCGTCATGCGAGCGAACCGATACCTGCGTCTGACGGTGACGGCTCTCCTGGCGCTGACGTGGGCCGTCCTGACCCCGTGGGCCTGGGCGGAGCCC
>NZ_WVUG01000229.1 GCF_017614965.1 Streptomyces griseorubiginosus
GGCGGAGGCAGCGGAGGCAGCGGAGGCGGCGGAGGCGGCGGGGAAGCCGACGGTCGGGCCGAAGGGCTTGACCAGTCGTCCGGTGGCCCATTCCCGTCCGGCGTCGGGGTCGGCGAGGACGGTCTGCAGCATCGCCTCGATCTCGCGCTGGACGTCGTCGCCGATCGGGTGGCCGGCCTGGTCGGCCAGATGGCGTGCCTGCCGGGACAGGGCGTTGATCAGGACGTGCTGCCGGCGGCTGAGATCGCGCAGCTGCGCCCCGTCCAGGTCGTGGTGGGCCTGGCGCAGTGCCTCACCGAGCCGCAGCAGCGGCTCGACGTCCTCGGGCTGCCGCCGTACCAGGAGGTTGCTGGCCCAGGCCGCCAGGCTCGGGCGGCGCAGCCTGCCGATCCGCTCGGCGAGGGCCCGGTCGCCGCTCTCGCGGGCCGCGGCCGCGCGGGCCTGCCGGGCGGCGGTGAAGTCCTCCGGCCGCAGCCCGTACAGCTCGTCGGCGACAGTGTCCAGGTCCACCAGCGTCCGTCCTCTCCGGTCCCCTCCCGGGTTTCACACCTGCCGCCGCTCATGCGGTGCCGCCGGGGCATCCGTCAACCGTCACTGGCCCGGACACGGCCAGGGAGGACCACGGGCGCGAACGGCCGTCCCGCCGCCCGAGGCTGGAGCGGACGCACGCCTCCACGCCGCTGCGGGTCCGGGGGACCGCCGCGGTCACCGCGCTGGACCGCACACCGGCGACCGCGGCGACAGGACGGACGAGGAGCCGACAGTGAGTGATCTCTCAGGGAGCACCGTCGTCGTCATCGGCGGCACCTCCGGCATCGGTCTGGAGACGGCCCGCCAGGCGCACGCGGCCGACGCCCGGCTCGTGGTCACCGGCCGGGACCAGGGGCGGCTCGACGCCGTACGCGAGGAGCTCAAGGCGTCGACCGCCACCCTCGATCTGGGCGACCCCGCGGGGCTGCGCGCGTTCTTCGCCGACGTGCCCGCGCCGATCGACCATGTCCTGGTCAGCGGCGGCGGGCCGATCTACGCGACGATCGCCGAGATGGACTTCGACCAGGCACGTGCCGTCCTCGACGAGCATCTGCTGGGGTCGTTGCGCATCGCCCGCGAGTGCGCCGCGCGCGTGCGGCCCGGCGGCTCGCTGACGTACGTCACCGGCACCGGCGCGCGTCGGCCGGGTGTGGGGCTGAGCATCGCGGCGATCGCCACCGCGGCGACCCCCGCCGTGACGGCCGTCGCCGCCCTGGAGCTGGCCCCGGTCCGGGTCAACGCGGTCGCCGCCGGTTTCGTCGACACCCCGCTGTCGGCACGCCTGCTCGGTGACGACATCGAACAGCGGCGGGAACAGCTGCGGGCCACGCTGCCGATCCGCCGCGTGGTCGGTCCGGCCGACGTGGCCGCACTGGTCCTGCACCTGATGACCAACACGGCCCTGACCGGGGCGACGTACGACGTCGACGGCGGCCAGCAGCTCATCCCCTGAGCCGCTCCTGGCGCCCGAAGCCGGACTCGCCGCGGGCCAGGACGTCCCGGAGCTGGCGACGGGAGGTGATCGACAGCTTGGTGAAGATCTTCCGCAGATGCCACTCGACCGTGCGGGGGCTGAGGAAGAGCCGGGCGGCGACCTCCGGATTGGACAGGCCGTCGCCTACGAAGAGGGCGATCTGGTGCTCCTGGGGCGTGAGCTCCTCGCTGGACGCGGTGGACTCGACCTTGCGCTTGCGGACGGTTTCGCCGGTGGCGAGCAGCTCCCGCCGCGCTCGCTCGGTGAAGGCCTCCATCCCGATCGACACGAACATCTCGTGCGCGGACCGCAGGTGGTCCCGCGCCTCGGTGCGCCGGCGCCCCCGGCGCAGCCACTCGCCGTACAGCAGATGGGCGCGGGCGAGTTCGGGCCGCAGCCAAGTCCGGCCGAGCCTGTCGATCGCCTCGCGGTACAGACCGTCCGCCGCCGCCTCGCCCAGCAGCGCCCGGCAGCGGGCCAGGACGCCCTGGGCCCAGTCGGTGTCGCAGGGTCCGGCCGCTTCCGTCAGGGCGTCGAGCGCGTCCCGGGCGACCGGGTCGTCCCCGGCGCGCACCGCCGCCTCGACGAGTTCGGGCAGCACCCACACCGAGACCCACGGCTCGGCGATCCCGGTACTGGCCCGGGCCGCCGTCATCGCCTCCTCGTAGCGGCCGAGACCGTTGCACAAGACCGCGGCCGCCCAGTGCGCGACCGTGACGTCCATCAGCCGACCGTCCGCGCCGGCCTCCTCGATCGTCGCGGCGATGACCGCCTCCGCCTGCTCCCTGCGGCCCCGCAGCGCGCTGAGCCGGAGCTTGACGTGCGGCGCGAGGGGAACACCGGTCGCCTCGGCCAGGAGGTCCGCCTCGGCGACGACGGCCGCCGAGGCGGCGAAGTCCCCGGTCCAGGTGGTCGCCATCCCGAGGGAGGCGAGGCAGAAGGGCAGCTCGGCCAGGGCGCCCGCGGTGCGGGCCACCTCGACGGCACGGCTGTGGAGCGTGTGCATGGCCCGGTCGTCCCAGACGGCCGAACCGACGCCGTTGGCCACCCAGCCCCACGTCAGGACGTCGCGCGCGGGAAGCTCGGCCAGCGCGGCCAGGGCCCGCCGCGGCACGGGTACGGCGGCGCCCCGGCCGTCGGTGACGAGCAGCGCGTAGCCCTCGATCACCAGGTCCAGGGCGCGAGGGGTTCCCGTGGGTGCCGGCAGGGCCCTCATCGCCTCGGAGACCGCCAGGAGGCCGCCGGTGTCCGCGGCGATCAGGGCCGAGGTGCCCCAGGCGACCAGGTACGTCTCGCGTGCGAGGTCGCTGTCGAAGGGCTGGAGCCGCCGGGCGGCCGCGAGCAGCAGCGGCGGTGCCCGGCCGTCGAGGCCCGCCGCGCAGGCGATCCGGCTGTGGGCGAGCTGGGCCCGCGCGTGCTGGAACTCGGTGCGGGCGTCCCGGCCCGCGATGTCGGCGAGTCGGCGGGCGGCCTCGGGGTCACCGGCCCGGAGGGTGGTGTCCGCGGCAGCGAGAGCGCGGTCGGCGCGCCGCGAGCTGTCGACGGTCAGGGCCACGGAGCGCTGCAGGAAGGCGGCCGCGGCGGCCAGGCCGCCGCGTGACTGTGCCCGGCCGGCGGACCGTTCGAGCTCGACGGCCACGGACTCGTCGGGTCCGGCCGCTGCCGACGCCAGGTGCCAGGCGCGGCGGTCGGGGTCGAGGCGGGCGTCGGTGACCTCCGCCAGGGCCAGGTGCGCCGACCGGCGCTCCTCCTTCGTCGCCGACCGGTACACGGCGGACCGCACGAGCGGGTGCCGGAAGGTGACACGGGCGTCGAAGGACAGCAGACCGTCCGTGCCGCCCGCGAGCGCCGTTCGCGGCCTGGCACCGAGCCGGTCGGCGGCCCGCCACACCAGGGCGGGGTCGCCGACCGGCTCGGCGGCGGCGACCAGGAGGAGCTGCCGGGTCCGTTCGGGGAGGGCCTCGATCCGGCTCACGAAGCTCTGCTCGATCCGGCCGGGCAGTACGTCGGTGTGCAACAGGCCGAAGCCGCCCGCCATCTGACTGATCGTCAAGCCGCGGGGCAGTTCGAGCAGGGCCAGCGGGTTGCCCCGGGTCTCCGCGACGATCCGGTCGCGCACCTGCGCGTCGAGCGCGGAGTAGGTGACGGAGTCCAGCAGGGCCCGGGCATCGGCGTCGTGCAGTCCCGTGACCTCCAACTCCGGTAGTCCCAGCAGGTCCTGGGCGCGCTCGCGGGCGCCGAAGACGAGCGCCACGGACTCCGCCAGCAGCCGGCGGGCGACGAAGCCCAGCACCTGGGCCGAGACCCGGTCCATCCAGTGCGCGTCGTCGACCACGCAGAGCAGTGGTTGCCCCTCGGAGGCGTCCGAGAGCAGCCCGAGGACCGCGAGGCCGACCAGGAAGCGTTCCGGCGGGGTTCCGGTGCGCAACCCGAACACCGTCTCCAGCGCGGTGCGTTGGGGTTCGGGCAGGTTCGGCAGCCGGTCCAGCAGCGGCACGCACAACTGGTGCAGGGTGGCGAACGCGAGCTCCCGCTCGGACTCGATGCCGATGGCGTGCAATACCCGCAGCCCGGTGGCCGCGTTCGTCGCGTACTCCAGCAGGGCCGACTTTCCGACGCCGGGTGCCCCGTGGACCACGAGCGCACGGCTCTCTCCGGTACGGACCGAACCGATCATCCGGTCGAGTACGGCGCACTCGAGCCGTCGCCCCAGCAGGCCCGTTTTGGCCCCGTGCTCTGGTTCGTGCCCCGGATGTACCACCGTTGGCCGCCTTTGCCGCGGTTGTCCCGCAGGTCACTCAGCACGCTACAACGGCGTCGGCGCGACCCGCATCCGCACCGGGCAAAGCTTTCCTCACAACGGCCCGGGAGCATCGGGTCGTGTCCGGGGCCGGGGTACCCGGCGGTCAGGTGGGCAGTTCCGTACCGGCCTGTTCGGCGACCATGTACCGGGCGTACCAGTCCGGCCAGTCGGGGTCCTCCGCGCCGGTGCGTGCCTCGTGCTCGCCGTGCGCCGCCGCGGCCCGGCGCAGGGCGCCGGCCAGGTCATCGGCCGAGGCGAAGTCCGTGCTCGCGGGGTCCAGCCGACCCGGGAGCCGGGTGGTGATCTCCTGCAGGACGTAGCCGTTTCCGTCCGGGTCGCTGAACGACAGGAACGAGCCGTAGCTGCTGCGCCGCGGGTCAGGCCCGGGCACCCGGGCGTCGGTCCCGGCGTGGTGGAAGACCCCGCCGGCGTCGTGGAAGACCTCGCTGGGCTCGGCGCCGCGCCGCTTCAGCTCGTCGTGGGCGGCGTCGATGTCGTCCACGATCAGGTGCAGCCCCCGCGCCGAACCGGCCGCCTGGTCCGTGACGGACGTACCGAAGATGACCGACGCGGGGGAGCCGGGCGGGGTGACCTGGACGACCCGGAAGTCCTCGCCGGTGGCCACGTCCGCGTCGAGCCGCCAGCCGAGCGCCGTGTAGAACTCCTTCGCCCTCTCGACGTCGGACACCGGCACCACCACGACCTCGAGTTTCATGTCCATGACTGCCACCTTCCGCGCGGGGGACGACATGCGGCCGGGTACGAGACTCACGCGGCCGGCCGCCCGTTCGCGCCAGGGAGTCCCCCTGGTGATGGAAGCGGGAGAATGTTGTTCCAGTTGACGCTGAGCCTCTGGACGTCCAGCATCAAAACGTTACCCTCGCGGTCAAAAACGCCCATCCTTTGACAGGTGGAAGGCGGTGCCCCATGGCAAACGGGACCTCGAGAAGGGAACTCACCGGCGAACTCGCCGCCGAGTTCCTGGGCACCATGGTTCTGATCCTCTTCGGCGTCGGTGTGGTCGCCCAGGTGGTGGCCGGCGGCCTGGGAGATCACGACAGCATCACTTGGGCGTGGGGCTTCGGCGTCACCTTCGGTGTGTACATCGCCGCCCGCCTCAGCGGCGCCCATCTCAACCCGGCGGTGACCGTGGCCCTGGCCTGCTTCAAGGGCTTCCACTGGGCCAAGGTGCTGCCCTACATCGTGGCGCAGACGCTGGGAGCGTTCGTCGCGGCGCTGCTGGTGCGCTGGAACTACACGGAGGTACTGGCGAAGTTCGACCCAGGTCACACGATCAAGAGCCAGTTCGTGTTCTCCACGCTGCCCGGCAACGGCGCCCTCCCGATCAGCGAGCTGGGCGCACTGCGCGACCAGATCATCGGCACCGCCATCCTGCTGCTGCTGATCTTCGCCGTGACCGACCTGCTCAACACGCCACCCGGCGCCAACCTGGCCCCCGTGGTCATCGGTTTCCTCGTCGTCGCGATCGGCATGGCCTGGGGAACCGACGCCGGCTACGCCATCAACCCGGCCCGCGACTTCGGGCCCCGGTTGGCCAGCTACCTCACGGGATACGGCACGGCCTGGCGAGATCAGTACGGCAACCTGTACTGGTGGGTGCCGATCGTCGGGCCGTTCATCGGCGGTGTGATCGGCGCCGCGGTGTACCGGTTCGTCATCAGTCCGTTCCTGCCGGCGGCGGAACAGGAACCGGGCCGCGTGCCCGCACCCGAAGGCGACTGACACGGCGGCATCCCTACGGCACCGGGGCGGCGGCGACCGTGCGACGGTCACCGCCGCCGGGGCCACTTCTTGTAGGAAGTGAGCAACAAACACAGGGCAGTTGAGTGGAAACCGGCGCGGCTGCCCGCGGAGCTCCCCCACTAGCCTGAACAGTCAGTTATCAACTGTTCACCGAAGGGGGGACCTCATGCCGCAGCCCTCACCCAGGTCCAGGAAGGCCCGCCGAGCCGCGAAGAAGGCGGGCAAGGTGGCCCTGGCAGCAGCCCTCGGCGCCTTCGTCCGCTGGGCCGTCACCTGGCTCCTCGGCCGGGTCGGCTGACGCCGGGGCTCTCGCGCTCGGGGAGACAGTCACCGAAGTGATCGGCGACGAGTTCCGCCATCGCGGAGGCGTCGCGGGAGCCGTCCACCTCGATCACGCGTATGCCGAGGCGGTGCGCGCCGCGGACGGCGTCCTCGGCCACGAGCCGGTCCCGGGCCAGCCGGTTGGCCTGCGCCCGGACCGGATCGCTGACACGGTGGCCGAGCGAGCCCGCTCGGGGCAGGTCGCGGGCCTGCCGGAGGCGGAACTCGGCGGTGGGCACCATGACCACCATCCGACGGGGTGAGTCGAGGAGGGGAGCGACGAGCTCGGGCCGCAACCCCCAGCCCTCGGCGACGATCGGACGGCCGGAGACGAGCGCGCGCAGATCGTCGAGGGCCCAGGCGAACCGGTCGCGGAAGCCCGCCAGGGTCGCGGCGGCCATCTCCTCCGGCGTGGTGCGGACCCACACCTCGTCCGGGTCGGGCTCGTCGGCCGGCTCACCGCGGGCGATGCGACGGGCGATCCGCCGGTCGTTGTGACCGCGAGCGTCGTGGTAGTCGTAGTGGTAGGCGGTGACGCCGTGCCGGAGGGCCAGCAGCCGGGCGACCGTCGACTTGCCGGCCCACTGGCCCCCTCCGATCCACAACGCCCGCCGCAAGGTGCCGAACGGGTCCCAGACGTCGCTGTCCGCCTGAGAGTCATGACTGGTCAACCGATGTCCCCCTGGTTCACCTCGGGCTGCCGCCTAGGCCCGCTCCCACCGCCCTCAGCGCATGGTGAGGACCATCCGGAAGCGAGCCGCCCCGGAGAGCATCCGCTGGTACGCCTCGCCGGCCTGGTCCAGCGGCACCGTCTCGGTCATCGGGCGGATCCCGTGAAGGGCACTGAACTCCATCGTGTCCTGGACGTCCTGCGCCGTACCGGACGGATGACCGCGCAGGATCCGGCCGCTCATCAGCAACTGGGCCGGGCTGACGCCGAGCGGTTCGGGGTCGGCGCCGATGACGACGAGTTCACCGCGCGGCGCGAGCCCGTCGACGGTGGAGGTGATGGCGGCGGAGTTGCTGGCGGTCGCGAGCACCACGTTCGCCCCGCCGAGGGACTGCAGGGCGTCCGCGACGGAGGTGTCCGCCGTACTGTCGACATAGTGGTGGGCGCCCAGCTGCTTGGCGAAGTCGGCCTTGTCGGCGCCCCGGGCGATGGCCACGGTCTCGAAGCCCATCGCGACCGCGTACCGCACCCCCAGGTGCCCGAGCCCCCCGATCCCCAGCACGGCGACCAGCGCGCCGGCCTTGGCGGAACTGCGCCGCAGCCCGTTGAACACGGTCACGCCCGCGCAGGCCAGCGGACCCGCGTCAGTGGCGGACAGCGCCTCGGGGATGCGGGCCAGCGCGTCGACCGGCGCGATCACCATCTCCCCGAATCCGCCGTCGTACGCCCAACCCGGCACCTTGAGGTTCTGGCAGACGATGAAGTCGCCCTGCCGGCAGGGCTCGCAGTGGCCGCAGCTGCCCCCGAACCAGCCCACCGTCACCCGGTCGCCGACCTGCCAGCCGTACTCGGCCGCGCCCTCGCCGAGCTCGTCGACCCGGCCGGCGATCTCGTGCCCGGGAACCACCGGGAAGCTCACGCCCGGCAGCCCGGCGTTCACGAAGGCGGCGTCGCTGTGGCAGATCCCGCAGGCGTCCACAGCGATCCGTACATGGCCCGGTCCCGGCCGTGGAACGTCACGCTCCGTGATCTCGAAGGCTCCGCCGCGGGTGGCCACTTGTGCAACTCGATAGGTGCTCATGCCTCTCTCCGCACATCGGGTACGACCTGTCCGCGCACCAGCACACCAGCTACGGCGCAATCACGCGCGCCGAACGCCAGTGGTATGTGACATGGCACCGGGCCCGGCACGCGTAGCACCCCTCCCGCACCGGCGCCCCCGTGGACCCCTGCACCGCATCAACCTACGAGCCCACCGCCGTCCCCGCCTCGGCCCAGTCGGCGTGCAGCCGGTCGAGGTACGCCTGGGCGTCGGTGCCGGGGGTCGCGCCGCGGGCGAAGGCCAGCATGTTGCCGGGACCGGCGTCGTAGCCGAGCGCCAGCAGTTCGTCCTTGGTGTACGGGGCGGACCACTGGGCGGGCAGCCGGGCCGCCAGGTCGTGCAGGTACCAGGCCTCGGCCTCGATGGCGAGGTCCCGGTCGTCCGGCAGTTCGGTCCAGTCGCGGTCGGCGAAGTCGCGGCCCTTCTTGACCTCGTCGAAGGTGGCGCGGTGCATGTCGGCGATGCCGAACGCGGCCCCCGGCTTGATCTTCTGCCAGGCCCGCTCCAGCGCCGGATCGTGCGGTTTGTACGCCTCGTTGTAGAGGATCGCCATCACCAGCCGGGCGCTGACACCGGCCTCCCGGGCCCGGGTGCGGACCTGGGGGGCGTAGTCGGCGGGATCGTAGGAGGACGGGGCCGACGAGCGGGAGGCGCTGGGCGAGCCGGCCGTCGGGGTCGGGACGGGGACAGTCTTCCCGGCCGGCGGCGGGGCGTGGCCCTGTGGGGTGTTGGCGGCCCGCACGAGAACGTAGACGGCCAGGGCGAACACCACCATGAGCGCCAGCCGCCGGTACCTCACCGCCCGGAAATCGGACATGTCTCGCCCTTCTCCCGCCCCCTCGGCCAGGAATCTTCTACCGCAAGGCGATTAAGGCCCGCGTGAGCCGACGCTGTATGGGATCACAGGGTCCGGTCGGGTTCCTGCCACGCCGCGTCCGAACTGTCGCCCCGAATACGGCTCCCGTTCACCGCGGGCCTCCCGGACGGCACCGGCACCCCTGCCTATCGTGACCGGCAAGGACGTGATCGGGGTGGTGAAGAGCTGTGGGCGGGCATGACCTGGACGGCGCTCTGCGGGTGGCCGTGGAACTGGCCGAGTGGGCGTCGGAGAAGATCCGGGGGACGGACGCGGGCGCCGGAGGGCCGGTACGGCAGAAGGCGAGCCCCGCGGACATCGTCACGGACACGGACGAGGCCGTGGAGCGGCACGTACGGGAGGTGCTGCGGCGGGAGTTCCCCGGCTGGGGCATCGACGGGGAGGAGTACGGCGTCGAGGAGGGCTCCTCGCACGCTCCGCACTGGGTGATCGACCCGGTGGACGGAACCACCAACTACGCCCATGGCCTGGGCTGGTGCTCGTTCTCGCTGGGCCTCGCGGAACCGGACGGCAGCCCGCTGCTGGGCGTGGTGGCGGACCCCTGGCGACGCGAGATCTTCACGGCCGCCTCGGGCAGGGGCGCGCACCTCGATGGAACTCCGATCCGGGCGGCCGATCACACCACCCTCACCGGGCACGTGTTCATGACCGAGTGGGCCGCCCACGCCCACTGGCCCGGTCAGGACGCCCTGTTGGGCGAGCTGGCGGCCCGACACTGCACGGTCCGGGTGATGGGCTCCACCGCGCTGTCCCTGGTCCAGGTCGCGGCCGGCCGCGCCACCGCGGCGGCGATCGGTGAGTTCCACCCGGTGGACGGCCTGCCCGCGCTCCTCATCGCGACGGAGGCCGGCGCGGTGGCGATGCCACGACTCCCCGCCTATGACGAGCCGTTGCTGCTGGCCGCTCCGGGCGCGGCGGCCGAGGCGAGGGAGTTGTGGCGTACCACGGTCAACTCCCGCACGTGAGCCGGGCGTCGGCCCAGTCCGCGTGGTCGTGGGCGTTGCCGTCCCCGCCGTCCTGGACCACCAGGTGCAGCTGCTGCACGCCGGTGACGTCGACGTCCAGGGGCGTGGCCGCCGAAGCGCCGGTCAGGACGGGCGTGGTGGTCAGGGTGCGGCCGTCGGCGACGGCACCGAAGGTGACCGAGCCGTACGGGGCCACCTCGTCGTCGATGCCGACGGTGGCGGTGAGCCGGGTGCAGTTGCCGCCGAGGTAGAAGGCCACGTCACTGGCGGCGTGCACGCCGAGTCCCTTGGCGTGTGCGGTCCCCCTGATGGTGATCGGCTGCCCGTCGCCCGCCGCCTGTTCGCCGTTGGAGCGGTCGCGTTCCACCGGCCCCCAGCCGTTGCTGCTGGAGACGAACGACAGGTCGCTCAGGTACGGGCTTCCGGTGGGCGGCGGGATCGGCACCCGGGTGCTCGCCGCGCCGTACGTCCAGTGCCGTACGTCGTCCCGTGTGTAGGTGGCCAGCGGGGAGAAGGTGTTGGTGACGGGGGTGTCGGCGGCCGTGGGGGCGGTGACCGTCCAGCGTGCCGTGACCGAGTGTCCGGGGGCGACCCTGGAGAAGGTGACGGGGGTGGTCGCGGCGGCCTTCCAGCCCGCCGGGGTGCCGGGGGTGAGGGTGAGGTCGGTGGCCGCTCCGCCCTTGGCCGGGAGCGTGAAGGTGGTCGTGAGGGTCGCCGACTCGCCCCGCTGGACGGTCTCGGGCAGGGCGGCCTTCAGCGTGGCCGGCGGTGCGGCCGCGTGGCGTACGGGGGTGATGCTGAGGTTGTCGAACTCGTCGGTCTGGTAGCCGACCACGCCGAGGCCGACCTGTCCCGCCCGGTACGCGGAGTCGTCCACCGCGCCGATCCGCCGGCCGTCGACGCTCGCGGTGATGGTGGTGCCGCTGAAGCCGAGGGCCAGGGTGTGCCAGCGACGGGTACCCAGGGCGCGGGTGGTGCCGTCGGCGAGGGTGGTCAGCCGTCCGCCGGTGTCGCTCCTGACCACGGACCACGTGCCGGTGTCGGAGACCCGCAGGAAGTAACCGGCCTGGTGGGACTGGGGCCGTTGTTGTTCGCCCGCCCGGCCGATGAGCTCGACCGTGCCGGGCTGTTCGAGGTAGACGTCCGAACTGACCGTGTAGTCCTGCCAGTCGGTGTCGCCGAGGAGGGCGAAGGCGTCGCTGTCGTCCTGCCATTCGATGGGCTTTTCGGCGGCCATCTGCCGCACGCACCGCCCCTTGCGTCCCCGGCAGGGCACGGTCTCGAAGGCGCCCTGCATGTCGGCGAGGTACTTCGCCTCCCGGCCGGGCGTGTGCTGCTCGAAGGAGTCGCGGTACGGCAGTGCCAGGTGGCCCTGGGGCGGGCCGGCGGCCGTGCCGTGGCCCTGGCCGGTCGTGGTGGTCAGGGAGTAGACGTGGCCGGGCTGGAGCGTGACCGAGAAGTGCCCGTCCTTCGGGGTGACGTCACCGGTGTGCACGAAGCCGCGGCCGCCGGGGGCGAGGTCGGTGGCCCAGATGTGGACCGTGCCGGTGGGCAGTCCGCCGCCGACGGTGAAGTCGGCCGTCTGGGCGCTGCCGGCGGTGGAGGTCTCCACGATGGTGCTGTAGGCGGAGTTGTCGGCCGGTTTCAGCGTGACGTAACTGCCGTTGGTGCGGTCGCCGCCGAGGTAGCCGCTGGCCTGGTCGACGAACGTCCAGCCGGGGCGGGTGACCTGGGTGACCTGGGCGGTGGTCCACAGACTGGTGCCGAGGTCGTAGGCCCCGGACCAGGGCTGGTTGGCGACGGCGAGGCCGACGGTGTCGTAGGGCAGGTTGGGGTAGACGGCCGCCAGCAGGGGCCAGTTGAGGTAGGCGGTGTACCTGCCGTCGAGGTAGCCGCGGGTGATGGAGCGGATCAGCGCGCCGGCGCCGGTGTTCTCGTCGAGGGAGCCGTTCTCGCTGGCCCACAGGGGTTTGCCGGTGGCCTGGGCGTTGTCGGAGCTGTAGCAGGTGTTCGCGGTGCCGCCGTCGCCGCCCTCGCAGGGGTAGTGGACGCCGACGACGTCGACGGAGTCGGCGAACTGCTGGTCCTTGACGATGTCGTCGGCGACGTCCAGGCCCGAGTCGGCGGCCACGATCCGCACGGGCAGGTGGCGGGCGGCGAGGGCGGTGTGCAGTTTCCCGTACCAGGCCGTGTCGTAGCCGCGTTCGTTCCAGCCGCCCAGATAGTCGATGTCCAGGCCGTGTCGGCGGGCGCAGCCGAGCCAGGCGGTGAGGTAGTCGATGGTGTCCTGGGACCAGAAGTTCCCTCCGCCCGGAGTGTCGCCGGTGTTGCCGATCCAGCCGGGGGCGCCCCAGGCGAGGCCGTAGAGCTTGATGTGCGGGTTGCGTTTCTTGGCCTGTTCCATCAGCCACCACTCGTAGCCGCTGTCGCAGTGCACGGTGCCCCGGGTGTGCTCGATGCTGGGTTCGGAGCCGTCGGTGGAGTTGGTGTCGCCGCCGATCTCCACCTTGAGCAGGTGCAGGGAGGCGCCGTAGCCGGGCTTGAAGAGGTAGTCGAGGATCTGTCCGCGTTGTGGTTCGGGGTAGTTGATGAGGAGGCGTGAGTTGCCTCCGCCACCGCTGATGGCGCCGATGCCGTCGAAGGTGCGGCCGGTGCCGGAGCCGCTCACGGTGATGTCGGTGGTGCCCGGCGTGGGTGCCTCGCCGACGAAGTCGATGCGGTCGACGGTGACGGCCGTGCCGCTGGAGGCCGCGTTCTTGCGGCCGGTCCAGGCCAGGGTGAGGGTGTGGGGTCCGTCCGTGAGGGTGGGGCTGGTCCACACGGTGGCGTCACCGGTGCGGGTGGCGCTGTAGAAGTCGACGTCGGCCGGGGTGCCGCCGTCGACGGAGACGGTGCCGATGCCGTGCCCGGGGTCGGTCACCGCGTGCAGGGTGAGCCGGGTGCCGGTGAAGGCGAAGTCGACGGAGTCGCCGGTGTGGTCGGTCCAACTGTTCGTGCCCTGGTAGGGGTTGGCGGGTGCGCCCTCCCTGGCGGCGTGGCCCCAGCCGGAGCCGTGGTAGTCGAACTGGTCCCGGCCGCTTCCCTGCACGGAGTCGTCCACCGTGACGGTCGTGGCAACGTTGTCGGCGGCGGCCGCCGGCGCCGGCGTCAGGCCGGACAGGCACATCACCAGGGCACTCACTGTCGCGCCGCCCCAGGACAGGGCACGGCGCCGGACGGACTGGAGCATGCGCTCTCCCGGCCTCGGATCCGACGGAGGCGAACACCTCCGCGCACATGGCTACAGGAACGCACGCTTCCAAGGAAGAGTCCGGTCAGAATCCAACACAGGAATTTGATATGCGGGTTGGTGTCACCGCAGGGCGCTGCCCGACTGCCAGGTCGCCCAGTCGACGTTCCAGTCGCCGTAGCCGTTGTTGGTGGCGACCACGTCCTTGGAGTTGACCACCGTGACCGGGTCGCCGGTGTGGACGTGGCCGTAGAACCACTTGGCGTCGGCGGTGCTCATGCCGATGCAGCCGTGACTGCCGTTGATCCGGCCGAACTTGCCCTCGTTCCAGGGGGCGGCGTGCACGAAGGTGCCCGAGGGGGTGAGCCGGACGTCCCACTTCACCGAGCCGAGGTTGTAGGCCTCGGGCCCGAAGATGCTCACCGTGCGGGAGTTCATGCGGATGGTGGGCGTCTTCTCCAGGACGACCATGGTGCCGTTCCAGGTCTCGAAGCCCTTCTTGCCCGTGGAGACCGGCAGGGTGCGCAGCTTCCTGGCGTTCTCGGAGACCGTCATGGTCTTGGCCGCGGTGTCGACGGTCGTGGTCACCGCGTCACCGATACGGAAGTTCACGACCCGGTTCTGGACGCCGTACAGTCCGCCGGCCCGCACGCCGTCGAGGGACATGCGCAGGGTGACGTCGGTGCCGGGCTTCCAGTACTTCTCGGGCCGGAAGTCGACGCGGTCCCTGCCGTCGCGGTCGGTCATCCAGTGCCAGGCGCCCTGCACGGAAGGGCTGGAGGTGACCTGGAGGTGGCGTTCGACGGCGGCACGGTCGTGGATCGGCTTGTTGAAGACGATGGAGACGGGCATGGCCACGCCGACGGTGGTGCCCTTGTCCGGGTGGTACTCGCCGACGAACGTCTTCGACTTGGGCGCTTCGGCGGTGGTGAAGGTGGCGTTCCTGGTGAGCTGCTTGCCGTCGGATCCGGTGGCGCGGGCGCGCACCGTATAGGTGACGCCGGGTGCGAGCTGCCCGTCGGACGTCCAGGTGCCCTGGTCGCCGGAGAAGGTTCCCTTCAGATTGCCGGGGCCCTGCGCGGTTACCTGGACGGAGGTGATCCTGCCGTCACCGGCGCGTACGGTCACCTTCCGGTTCACGGCGACGGACGTGCTGTCGGACGCGGGCGAGACGGTGAGCCGGTCGTGCTTCGCGTCGTTCCCCCGCCCGCCGTGCCCCGCGG
>NZ_WVUG01000022.1 GCF_017614965.1 Streptomyces griseorubiginosus
CGCCCACACCGAACCCGGAAAGCACCCAGCCCATCCCCGCGGCGCCCCACCCGCGCTCGTCGGCGAGCAGCGTCAGCCCGACGTTGAACGGTCCGACGAACCCGAGGTCCCCCAGGGCGATGGCCAGGACCAGCGGAGCGAGAACGCGGTGACGGCGGATGTACCGCAGGCCCGCCACCAGGTCGGACCAGGCGGTGCCGCCCCGCCCGTCCACCGCGTCGTCCGGCGGCAGCTCCCGCATCCGTACGGAGACCAGCAGCGGCACGGACACGGCGATCAGCAGCCCCGCGAGCCCGAACGCGGCCGCCGCCCCGCCCACCGCGACGCCGAGCCCGCCGAGCGGCGCGCCCACGACGACGGCGAACCGGTACGCGAGACCCCGCATGCCCTGCACCCGGGCGAGCTGCCCCCGGCCGGTGATCCGGGCGGGCAGCGCCCCGACGGCGGGCACGAACACGGCGTCCACGATGCCGAAGACCAGGGCGAGCGCCGCGAGCGGCCACAGCCCCGGGCCGGTGAGGAACAGCAGTGCCGCCACCGCGAGCACGGCCGCGCAGCGCACGGCGTCACTGCCGATGACGACCCGGCGCGGCCCGAACCGGTCGGCGACCACTCCGCCGCCCAGCATCAGCACCGCGCGCGGGAGTGCGCTGACGGACATCACGAGCCCGGCCTGTGCGGGGGTGCCCGCCTGTACCGCGGCCCAGGACAGGGCGACGTAGTACACGCCGTCGCCGGCCATCGAGGAGGCGTAGGCGCCGACCCAGCGCAGGACGTTGCCGTCCCGGTGGGCGGGCTTCTCGGGGGTGGTGACCGTGGCCGTGCTCTCGAGCCCGGTGGTCATGCGGAGGTCCTCTCAGAGACGGAAGGGGAAGCCGTACGTGTGCACCGCGACGTTCTCCCGGCCCTCGGTGTCGCCGGCGGCCATGGCGGCCCGGCCGCGCTCCTCGTAGCGGCGCACGAGGGCGTTCATCTCCTTGGCCAGGTCGAGCAGTTCGTCGGGGGTCAGGTGCAGCAGCCACTCGGAGAAGTCGGACGCCCTGGTCCACGCGTCGCTCCACTGCGCGCGCTCGTCGAGGTGGCGGCGGACCATGTCGACCCGCTGTTCGAAGAAGAGGCGGCTGGCCGCGATGTGCGCGGCGGCCTTCTCGGGGGCGTCCCGGAAGTCCTCGTCGCGGACGCTCACACCGTCCGAGGCGGGCCGCCACCAGCGCTCGCGCCCGTCCCCGCGCGGCTCGGCCTCCTCGATCAGCCCGTGCGCGGCCAGCTTGCGCAGGTGGTAGCTGACCAGTGACACCGCCTCGTCGACCTGCTCGGCCAGCTGAGACGCGGTGGCCGTCCGCGCGAGGATCAGCAGCCGGTACAGCTGCGCACGCAGCGGATGCGCGAGCGCCTTGAGGGTGCCGACGTCCGTGATGCGGCGGTCTCTCTCGCGGTCTGCCATGCCCTCAGGCTAGATACGAAAGAAAAGTTGCACAATCTTTTTTGCGCAACTTTCCTTTCGCTTCCTAGGTGCTGTGCGAAGAGGACCGCGTCAGCGGACGGGATGCCCCGCGTCCCTGAGCGCCTGCTTCACTTCCCCGATCCGCAGGTCTCCGAAGTGGAAGACCGACGCCGCGAGGACGGCGTCCGCGCCCGCGGCGATGGCCGGCGGGAAGTGGTCGAGCTTGCCGGCGCCGCCCGAGGCGATCACCGGGACGGTGACGTGCTTGCGGACTGCCTGGATCATCTCCACGTCGTAGCCGTCCTTGGTGCCGTCGGCGTCCATGGAGTTCAGCAGGATCTCCCCCGCGCCCAGCTCCGCGGCCCGGTGCGCCCACTCCACGGCGTCGATGCCGGTGCCGCGGCGGCCGCCGTGCGTGGTGACCTCGAAGGAGCCCTCGGGAGTGCGCCGCGCGTCCACCGAGAGGACCAGCACCTGCCGGCCGAAGCGCTCGGCGATCTCCCGGATCAGGTCGGGACGGGCGATCGCGGCCGTGTTGACGCCCACCTTGTCCGCGCCGGCCCGCAGCAGCTTGTCGACGTCCTCCGCCGTGCGCACACCGCCGCCGACGGTCAGCGGGATGAAGACCTGCTCGGCCGTCCGGCGCACCACGTCGTAGGTCGTCTCGCGGTCGCCGGAGGAGGCGGTGATGTCCAGGAACGTCAGCTCGTCGGCGCCCTCGGCGTCGTACACCTTGGCCATCTCGACGGGGTCGCCCGCGTCGCGCAGGTTCTGGAAGTTGACGCCCTTGACGACCCGGCCGTTGTCCACGTCCAGGCAGGGGATGACTCGGACCGCCAGGGTCATGAATCCACGGCTCCTCTGTATGCCTCTAGTTCCACCGAGACCAGCACGCGCGGGTCGACGAAGCCCTCCACCACCAGCAGGGTGGCCACCGGGCGCACGGAGTCGAACAGCTCCTTGTGGGCCCGGCCGACCTCGTCGACGTCCCGGGGATGCGCGAGGTACACGCGCGTGCGGATCACGGACTCGATGCCGAGCCCGAACTCGGCGATCGCCTCAAGCGCGCTGGTGAAGGCCACCTTGGCCTGCTCGTACGGGTCGCCCTCGCCGTACAGCACATCGCCCTTGAAGGACGTGGTGCCCGCCACCAGCACGTGGTCGCCCGCCGCCACGGCGCGCGCGAAACCGAAGGTCTCTTCCCAGGACGTTCCGCTCTGCACACGCCGTACGGCTTCGGACTTCATGACGCCACAGCCTCCAAGGCCTCTTCCAGGGTGAACGCCTTCGCGTACAGGGCCTTCCCGACGATCGAGCCCTCGACACCGAGGGGGACCAGTTCGGCGATGGCGCGCAGGTCGTCGAGCGACGAGACACCGCCCGAGGCCACGACCGGGCGGTCCGTCGCCGCGCAGACGTTCCTCAACAGCTCCAGGTTCGGGCCCTGGAGGGTGCCGTCCTTGGCGATGTCGGTGACGACGTAGCGGGCGCAGCCCTCCTTGTTGAGGCGCTCCAGCGTCTCGTAGAGGTCGCCGCCGTCCCGGGTCCAGCCGCGCCCACGCAGGGTGGTGCCGCGGACGTCCAGACCCACCGCGATCCTGTCGCCGTGCTCGGCGATGACCTTGGCGACCCACTCCGGGGTCTCCAGGGCGGCCGTGCCGAGGTTCACCCGGGTGCAGCCGGTGGCGAGGGCGGCGGCGAGGGTGTCGTCGTCGCGGATGCCGCCGGACAGCTCCACCTTGATGTCCATCGCCTCGGTCACCTCGGCGATCAGCGCGCGGTTGTCACCGGTGCCGAAGGCGGCGTCCAGGTCGACCAGGTGCAGCCACTCGGCGCCCGACCGCTGCCAGGCGAGGGCGGCCTCCAGCGGGGAGCCGTAGGAGGTCTCCGTGCCGGACTCGCCGTGGACGAGGCGGACGGCCTGGCCGTCGCGGACGTCGACGGCGGGGAGGAGTTCGAGCTTGCTCACAGTGTTCCGATCCAGTTGGTGAGGAGCTGGGCGCCGGCGTCGCCGGACTTCTCGGGGTGGAACTGGGTGGCCCACAGGGCGCCGTTCTCCACGGCGGCCACGAAGGGCTTGCCGTGCGTCGACCAGGTGACCTTCGGGGCGTGCAGGGTCGGGTTGTGGGTCTCCAGGGACCAGTCGTGGACGGCGTAGGAGTGCACGAAGTAGAAGCGCGCGTCCGCGTCGAGGCCGGCGAACAGCTCGGAGCCGGCCGGTGCGTCGACGGTGTTCCAGCCCATGTGCGGCACGATCTCGGCCTGCAGCGGCTCGACCGAGCCGGGCCACTCGTCGAGGCCCTCGGTCTCCACGCCGTGCTCGATGCCGCGCGCGAAGAGGATCTGCATGCCGACGCAGATGCCCATGACGGGGCGCCCGCCGGACAGCCGCCGGTCGACGATCCAGTCGCCGCGCGCCTCCTTCAGGCCCTGCATGCAGGCGGCGAAGGCACCGACGCCCGGCACCAGCAGGCCGTCGGCGTTCATGGCCTTGTCGAAGTCACGCGTTATCTCGACGTCGGCCCCCACGCGCGCGAGGGCGCGTTCGGCGGAGCGGACGTTGCCGAAGCCGTAGTCGAAGACGACCACCTTCCTGGGTGCGCTCAATTCCACACCTCCAGCCGCATGATCCCCGCGACCAGGCACATCGCGGCGCCGATCGACAGCAGCACGATCAGCTGCTTGGGCATCTTCTGCTTGACGAAGGAGATGATGCCGCCGACCAGGAACAGCCCGACGACGATCAGGATGGTCGACAGCCCGTTCACAGCGCGCCCTTCGTGGAGGGGAGGATGCCGGCCGCGCGCGGGTCGCGCTCGGAGGCGTAGCGCAGAGCCCGCGCCAGGGCCTTGAACTGGCACTCCACGATGTGGTGCGCGTTGCGGCCGTAGGGCACGTGCACGTGCAGCGCGATCTGGGCCTGGGCGACGAAGGACTCCAGGATGTGCCGGGTCATCGTGGTGTCGTACTCGCCGATCATCGGCGCCATGTTCTCGGGCTCGGTGTGCACGAGGTAGGGGCGGCCGGACAGGTCCACGGTGACCTGGGCGAGGGACTCGTCCAGCGGGACCGTGCAGTTGCCGAAGCGGTAGATGCCCACCTTGTCGCCGAGCGCCTGCTTGAAGGCGGCGCCGAGGGCGAGGGCGGTGTCCTCGATGGTGTGGTGCGAGTCGATGTGCAGATCGCCCTCGGTCTTCACGGTGAGGTCGAACAGGCCGTGCCGGCCGAGCTGGTCGAGCATGTGGTCGTAGAAGCCGACGCCTGTCGACACATCGACCTTGCCGCTGCCGTCGAGATCGATCTCGACGAGCACCGACGTCTCCTTGGTGACCCGCTCCACGCGTCCCACGCGGTTCATGAACTCTGCTCCTTCTTCATTGCACGGACCGCGTCGAGGAACGCGTCGTTCTCCTCCGGGGTTCCGGCGCTGACCCGCAGCCACCCCGGGATGCCGTTGTCCCGGACCAGGACACCCCGGTCGAGGATCTTCTGCCAGGCCGTGTGGGAGTCCTCGAACCGCCCGAACTGCACGAAGTTCGCGTCGGACTCCACGACCTCGTAGCCGGCCGCACGCAGCTCGCCGACCAGCCGGTCCCGCTCCGCCTTCAGCTGCTCGACGTACTTCAGCAGCGTGTCGGTGTGCTCCAGTGCGGCCAGCGCGGTCGCCTGGGTGACCGCCGAGAGGTGGTACGGCAGCCGTACGAGCTGGACGGCGTCGACGACGGCCGGGTGCGCGGCGAGGTAGCCCAGGCGCAGCCCCGCCGCGCCGAAGGCCTTCGACATCGTCCGGGAGACGACGAGGTTCGGCCGGCCCTCGATGAGCGGCAGCAGCGAGTCGCCGTGGCTGAACTCGATGTACGCCTCGTCCACGACGACCATGGACGGCTTCGCCGCCTGCGCGGCCTCGTAGAGCGCTAGGACGGTCTCGGGCGGAACCGCGTTGCCCGTGGGGTTGTTGGGGGTGGTGACGAAGACGACGTCCGGCTCGTTCTCGGCGATCGACCGCTCGGCGGCCGGGAGGTCGATGGTGAAGTCCTCGTCGCGGGGACCGGAGATCCAGCCCGTGCCGGTGCCGCGCGCGATGAGCGCGTGCATCGAGTACGACGGCTCGAAGCCGATCGCCGTACGGCCCGGTCCGCCGAAGGTCTGCAGCAGCTGCTGGATGACCTCGTTGGAGCCGTTGGCCGCCCAGACGTTGGCGAGGCCCACCTCGTGGCCGGAGGTGTTGCTCAGGTACTCGGCGAGCCGGGTGCGCAGTTCGACCGCGTCCCGGTCCGGGTAGCGGTTGAGGTTCCGGGCGGCCTCGCGGACGCGCTCGGCGATCCGCTCGACCAGCGGCTCGGGCAGCGGGTACGGGTTCTCGTTGGTGTTCAGCCGTACGGGGACGTCCAACTGGGGCGCGCCGTAGGGGGACTTGCCGCGCAGCTCGTCCCGTACGGGGAGATCGTCGATTCGGAGGTTCACTTGCTCGTCGGTACCTTCCAGCCGAACCGTGCCTTGACCGCCGCGCCGTGCGCCGGCAGGTCCTCCGCCTCCGCCAGCGTGACCACGTGGTGCGCGACCTCGGCCAGCGCGTCCTTGGTGTAGTCGACGATGTGGATGCCGCGCAGGAAGGACTGGACGGACAGGCCAGAGGAGTGGCAGGCGCAACCGCCGGTGGGCAGGACGTGGTTGGAGCCGGCCGCGTAGTCGCCGAGCGACACCGGGGCCCAGGGGCCGATGAAGATCGCGCCGGCGTTCTTCACCCGGTCGGCGACGGCGGCCGCGTCGGCCGTCTG
The DNA here is from genome assembly GCF_017614965.1 of Streptomyces griseorubiginosus. Lineage (GTDB taxonomy): Bacteria > Actinomycetota > Actinomycetes > Streptomycetales > Streptomycetaceae > Streptomyces > Streptomyces griseorubiginosus_B. Next base: position 6,223 of record NZ_WVUG01000022.1, read on the forward strand.
GATCTCCAGGTGCTCGGCGCCGTAGGCGTCGACCACCCGCAGTCCCTCCTCGACGCCGTCGACGAGGACGATCGCGGACTGGCGGCCCTTCAGGGCCGGGACGATCCGGTCCTCGATGTGCTTGGTGGCCGCGACCTGCGGCTCCAGCTCCTTCTCCACGGCGTCCGCGAGCGCGACGGAGTCGGTGACCAGGACGGCGGCGGCGAGCGGGTCGTGCTCGGCCTGGCTGATCAGGTCGGAGGCCACGTGCACGGGGTCGGCCGTGTCGTCCGCGAGGATCGCGATCTCGGTCGGGCCGGCCTCGGCGTCGATGCCGATCTTGCCGGTGAAGTAGCGCTTGGCGGCGGCGACCCAGATGTTGCCGGGCCCGGTGACCATGGTGGCGGGCGGGCAGGACTCGGTGCCGTGCGCGAACATCGCGACGGCAGTTGCGCCGCCGGCCGCGTACACCTCGTCGACGCCGAGCAGGGCGCAGGCGGCGAGGATCGTCGGGTGCGGAAGGCCGCCGAACTCGGCCTGGGCGGGTGAGGCGAGGGCCACGGACGGGACGCCGGCCTCCTGGGCGGGGACGACGTTCATGACCACGGAGGACGGGTAGACCGACCGGCCGCCGGGCGCGTACAGCCCCACCCGCTCGACGGGCACCCACTTCTCGGTGACGGTGCCGCCCGGTACGACCTGGGTGGTGTGGGTCGTACGGCGCTGCTCGCGGTGGACGAGACGGGCGCGCCGGATGGACTCCTCCAGGGCCGCGCGCACCGCCGGGTCGAGTTCGTCGAGGGCCTTCGCGAGGGCAGCGGCGGGCACCCGCACCTGGTCGAGCCTGACCCCGTCGAACTTCTCCGCGAAGTCGATCAGCGCCGCGTCGCCCCGATGATGCACGGCTTCGCAGATCGGACGCACCTTCTCGAGGGCGGCCTGAACGTCGAAGTCGGCTCGGGGCAACAAGTCGCGCAGGGCGGGGCCCTCGGGGAGGGCGTCGCCGCGCAGATCGATTCGGGCCAAGAAGGGATATTGCAGCACGGGCTCAATTCTCTCAGACCGGGGTCGGGCGTCGTTGGCGCGTATCAATGGCTGATACAGATCCGCCCCGGAAAACGCTCAGGAACCCGGAAGATCGCCTTCACGTCCAGTGATTCGGGTGTTACGCAACGGGCATCACCAGCTGTGCGAACACAGGACTGGAGGAGTTGTGACCGAGGGGGCCGGCCTGCGCGCCGGAGACCTGCCGGACGATCTGACCGCCGCCGAGGCCGGCATGTGGCAGGCGTTCCGCAACGGCAGTGTGTACGACCTCAGCAGCGGGGACGCGGTCGTCGACGATCCGCACGGCGGGCGCCCCTGGGGGCCCGAGCGGACCGTGCGGGCGCGGATCGTGTGCTGGCTGCTGCTGGACGGTCCGCCCGCGCTCGCGGGCCGGGTGTCCTCGCTGAAGCTGCGCGGGGTGCGGATCAGCGGCACGCTCGACCTCGCCGGCGGGATCGTGGTGCCGTACGTCGAGCTGCGCGGCTGCCGTTTCGATGGCGAGGTGCTGCTGCCGGAGGCGCGCTTCACCACCATGCGCATGATCGACTGCTCGGTGCCACGCCTGGAGGCGGCCCGCGTCCACACCGAGGGCGACCTGCATCTGCCGCGCTGCCGGTTCCTGGGCGGTGTGCGCCTGACCGACGCGCACATCGGCACCGACCTGATGCTCAACCAGGCCGTAGTCCACCCCGACCGCAGCGGCCGCTCCATCGCCGCCGACGGCATGACCGTCGGCCAGGACCTCCAGGCCGAGCTGCTGGAGTCGCACGGTGAGCTGAGACTGCGCAGCGCCAAGGTCGGCGTCAGCCTGAGTCTGCGCGGCGCCCGGCTGGCGAACCCGTACGGCCGGCTCGCGCTGAACGCGCCCCAGCTGACCGTGGAGCGCACGATGTACCTGACGCCGGCGGGTGTCGGCGCCTCGATGGCCGGCGGGGCGACTCCCGCGCGCGGGACGCGCATCCAGCGCTTCGAGTGCCAGGGCGGGCTCCGGCTGGACGACGGGCGCTTCGGGGACGCGGTCGACCTGGAGCGGGCCCGGTTCACCCTCACCGACGACCAGGAGCTGTCGCTGCGCCGGGTGCAGACGCCCGAGCTGCGCTTCCTCGGCGAGCGGCCGCAGCGCGGGAAGGTGGTGCTCTCGGGGGCGCGGGTGGTCAACCTGATCGACCGGGCGAGCGCCTGGCCCGGACCGGGGAACCTGCACATGGGCGGCTTCCAGTACGAGAACCTCGTACCGCAGGGGCCCTTTCCGCTGGAGGAGCGTCTGGACTGGGTGGCCGCCGCGACCGCCGAGTACAACCCGGAGCCGTACGAGCGGCTGGCCTCGGTGCTGCGGGCGGGCGGCGAGGACGAGGACGCGCGCGAGGTGCTGCTGGCCAAGCAACGCCGGCGCCGGGAGAGCCTGCCGCCGGCGGCCAAGCTGTGGGGGTACGCGCAGGACTGGACGGTGGCCTACGGCTACCGGCCCGGGCGGGCCGCGGTGTGGATGGCGGTGCTGTGGGCGGCGGGCTCGCTGGCCTTCGCGCACGCGAGCCATCCGCCGCTTCAGCCCGGGGCGCATCCGCCGTGGAACCCGGCGCTGTTCGCCCTGGACCTGCTGCTTCCCGTCATCGACCTGGGCCAGGTCGGCGTGTGGCAGCTCAGCGGGGGCTGGCAGTGGCTGGCCGCCGCGATGGTCCTGCTGGGCTGGATCCTGGCGACGACGGTGGCCGCGGGAGCGACCCGGCTGCTGCGCCGGAACTGATCATCACAGGACGTACACCGATCGCACAGTTGTTGAACAACGTACCTTTACGCGGTCTTGACCGCTCGGCATACAACTTTCGGCAACTTGCCCTTTCCGTCTGGCGCAGCCGTGACCTGCGGCCTTTCAATGGTCGACACCATGGCTCTGCTGCACCCCTTCAGCCGCACGGCCCGGACCTCCCGGACCGCGCCGCGCCCCGCCGCTTCCGCGCCCCCCGCGGACGCCTCCGGCCTGCCCGCCGACGACGAGGTACTGCTCGACGCGCCCGACGACCACCTCGGCGCCACGCTGGTCGCGGCCGCCCGGGGCGAGTACGGGCCCGCGTCCGAGCTGCTGGCCGGCACGCGCGTGCGTGCCGAGTGGGAGTACCGCGACCGGTACACGAGACGGCTGACGGCGTTCGCGCGCTCGCGCGGCGAGTGGCTGGAGCGCTGGTACGCCGAGACCCCCGAGGACCCGGACGTGCTGCTGCTGCGGGCCCAGCTCGCGGTGGACCACGCCTGGGTGTCGCCGGCCCGCGCGGAGCTGCTGCGGGACGTGAGCCCGCTGATCACGGCCGCCGCGCGGGGCGACGACCGCGACCCGGTGCCGTGGCGGATCGCGCTGGACCACGCGCGCGGGACCGGCGCCGGGCACAAGTACTTCTCCGAGCTGTGGGAGGCGGCCCTGCGCCGCGCCCCGCTGCACTACGGCTGCCACGCGGCCGCCCTGCGCTATCTCGCCGCCTCCTGGCGCCACTCCCACCAGGAGTGCTTCGACTTCGCCGACCGGGCCGCGCAGGACGCCCCGCCGGACTCCCTGATCCAGGCGCTGCCCTCGCGGGCGGCCTTCGGCTACCTGACCGACGGCTGCGCGGTGGAGGTGCCGCGCGAGCGGCTCGACGCGGCCGCGGACCGGGCGATCGCGCTGTCGGCCCGCTTCCCGGCGGCGGACCCGTGGCCGTCGGAGATCCGCAACAAGCTCACCTACGTCCTCGTACGCCTGGAACGCTGGCAGGAGGCGCTGGACCAGCTGCGGCTGATCGGTCCGTACGCCACCTCCTTCCCCTGGACTCATCTGTCCGAGGACCCGCTGGCGCTGTTCCTGAAGATGCGCGCCGAGGTCCGCGCGCGGGTGGCCCAGCAGGGGGCGGGAGGTCCGCGGACCGAGCGGGTCGAACGCACACACTCCCGCGACCACTAGGCTTCTGCGTCGTGACCACCGTCCGTCTTCCGCTCTTCCCGCTGAACTCGGTGCTTTTCCCGGGCCTCGTCCTGCCGCTCAACGTGTTCGAGGAGCGGTATCGCGCCATGATGCGCGATCTGCTCAAGACACCCGAGGAGGAGCCGCGCCGGTTCGCCGTCGTGGCGATCCGCGACGGCCACGAGGTCGCGCCGAGCGCGCCCGGCATGCCGGATCCCACGGCCGTGCCCGAGCGCGGCCCCGCGGCGGGCTTCGGCCCCGACCCGGCGAAGTCCTTCCACGCGGTGGGCTGCATCGCCGACGCGGCGACGATCCGGGAGCGGGCGGACGGCACGTTCGAGGTGCTGGCGACCGGGACCAACCGGGTGCGGCTGCTCTCCGTCGACACCTCCGGCCCGTTCCTGACCGCGGAGCTGGAGGAGCTCGCGGAGGAGCAGGGCGACGAGGCCGGCGCGATCGCCGAAGGGGTGCTGCGGGCGTTCCGCCAGTACCAGAAGCGGCTGGCGGGCGCGCGGGAGCGCTCGCTGTCGACGGGCGCCGAGCTGCCCGACGAGCCGTCGGTCGTCTCCTACCTGGTCGCGGCCGCGATGATGCTGGACACCCCGACCAAGCAACGGCTGCTGCAGGCGCCGGACACCGCGTCCCGGCTGCGCGACGAACTGAAACTCCTTCGCACCGAGACGGCGATCATCCGTAGCCTGCCGTCACTGCCGGCGTCGGAGCTGACGCGCGGGCAGACCAGCCTCAACTGACGACACAGCGAAGGCCGCGATGGCGAAGAAGTCCAAGAAATCCCCGGCGCAGGGCGGCACTCCGGCGACCGTGGCGCTGACCTCGGCCGGGGTGCCGTACACGATCCACGCCTACGACCACGACCCCGCCCACCCCTCCTACGGCGAGGAGGCGGCCGAGGCGATGGGCGTCTCACCGGACCGCGTCTTCAAGACACTGGTGGCGGACGTCGACGGCGCCCTGACGGTCGCCGTCGTCCCGGTGGCGGGATCCCTGGACCTGAAGGCCCTCGCCTCGGCGGTGGGCGGCAAACGGGCGGCGATGGCGGACCCGGCCCTCGCCGAGCGCACCACGGGCTACGTCCGGGGCGGCATCTCACCCCTGGGCCAGCGCAAGCGGCTCCCCACGGTCCTGGACGCCTCGGCCTCCGCGCACGCCACGATCTGCGTCTCCGCGGGCCGCAGGGGCCTGGAGGTGGAGCTGTCCCCCGAGGACCTGGCGAAGCTCACGGATGCGGTGGTGGCCCCCATCGGGCGTGCGTGACCCCTCGACGGCCCCGGCTGGTTCGGTTAAGAACGAGGGACATGTCGAAGAAAACGCGGAAACGCAAATGGCGCACCAAGAAGGGCCACTCGAACCACGGCCACCGTCCGGCATGACCCCCAGGCCCGTCGCCAAAGCCCCGCGGCCCGTCCGAAGCGCCGGTCCCGCGACCCAGGGCTTCGGCCACGGGCCCTACCGCAGCGGGGCCCCGTACGGATCCGTCTGCGCGGGGCTCTGCTGGTACGGCTCCGGGTCACGCGGGCCGAACAGCGCGGTCAGCCCGAGGTGCACCACCAGCGCGGCCAGCGATCAGGCCAACCACGGCCACCGTCCGGCATGACCCCCAGGCCCGTCGCCAAAGCCCCGCGGCCCGTCCGAAGCGCCGGTCCCGCGACCCAGGGCTTCGGCCACGGGCCCTACCGCAGCGGCGCCCCGTACGGATCCGTCTGCGCGGGGCTCTGCTGGTACGGCTCCGGGTCACGCGGGCCGAACAGCGCGGTCAGCCCGAGGTGCACCACCAGCGCAGCCAGCGACCACGCCAGCAGCGCCCCCTTCGCGCCCAGCTTCAGGGGTGCCGAGAAGGTGACGCCGTTGCCGGCCCGCTTGGCGTGCGCGATCACGTCCTGCGCGGGCCCGAGCCACACGCCGAGCCGCCAGGCCAGCAGGGATCCCAGCAGCCCGCCGACGCCGAGCGCCACCACCAGGGGGATCCCGCCGCGCCGGCGCACCAGGAACACCACGAGCGCGCTCACCACTCCGAAGGCCAGCGCGAGCAGCGTGAACGTGCCGTCCACGCCTATCGCCTGCTCCCCCTCGCTGTCGGCGAGGTAGACGATCCAGCGCTTGTTCACCAGGTCCCCGACGAGCGGCACGTGCGGGGCGAGCCACCACCACAGCACGCCGAGCAGGACCCCTCCGAGCGCCACCGCGACCGTGATCAGGGCGGCCTCGCGCACTTCGGTCTTCATCCCGGGCCCGTCCTGTCCGTACGTGCCGTCCCACAGGTGATCATGGCCCGAGGGCACCGCAGGTCCCCCGGCGGGCAGCTGCCAGGCCTGCTGCGGTGCGGGCGAACCCTGGGAAGACTGCGAGGACTGTTCATGGGGCGGCGGAGGCGGAGTCAACGGTGCGGTCACCCTGCCATCGTGCCAGGCCCGCCTGTGCGGCGCGTCACCGGACGGCCGCCCGACGGTAGGCCCAGGTGGCCACGGCCAGCGAGACGACCCCGACCCCGGCGCACACGGCGAGGTCACCGGCCACGAACGCCCAGTCGGGATCCCCTCCGAACGTCCGCGCGAACGCCTCGACACCGTAGGTGGACGGCAACAGATCCCGCGCCAGCCGCACGATCTCCGGCATCCGGTCGGCGGGCAGCACACCCAGAAGCAGCGCGGCGGACATCCCCAACTGCCCCAGCAGCGTGGCGAGTTCCGGCCGAGGCGCGAGCAGCCCGAGGGCCGCCCCGAGCCCGGACAGGGCCGCCCCCGCCAGCGGGATCACCGCGGCCAGCACCCACAGATGCGCCAGCGGCAGCCCGAACAGCACGCACCCGAACACCGCGGTCACCACGGTCCCCGGCACGGTGAAGGAGGCGTACGCCCCCGCCGCCCCCAGCACCACGGCGGCCGGCGGCACCGGCAGCGTCGCGTAGTGGTCGAGTCCGCCGCTGGCCCGCAGCTGCCCGAAGTACTGCGCGAGCAGGTTCAGCGCCACGAAGGCCACGACGAGCACCGAAGAGCCGGCGACCACCGACTCGGCCTCGCCGCCGCCGTCCACGACCCCCCGCATCAGGACCATGATCCCGATCGACTGGAAGGTCGCCACGAACAGCAGCGGGATCCGGGCGACCCGAGCGCGGGAGAGCTGAGCCCGGTACACGGCGACCAGCGCCGGCCACATCCGCGCCCGCGGCCCGAGCTCGGCCGCGCGACGCTCGCCCCCCTCCGCGCCCAGGGCGCCGGGCAGGACATCGGCGGGTACGACACTCACGTCGCGCTGCTCCCCTTCTCGCTCGGGCTCACTGGGGCAGTCTCCCGAAGGGTCCATACGGACGCCACGGTCCGCGCACTCACCAGGTCGCTCATGCCTTCACCAACCCCTGCTGTGCGGCGCCCCCCAGCGCCAGGTACACATCCTCCAGGCTGGGCGTGGCCAGCGTGAAGTCGTCGAGCGCGGCGAAGGCGCTGCCGCCGGTGACGGTGGCCACGACCGCCCGCGCCTCCTCCGGCGCGAGCCGCAGCGTCCAGCGGCGCCCGGCCTCCACGGCCCGCTCCCGCAGTGCGGTGACCTCGGGGACGTGCAGCGGCGCGTTCTCACGCCACACCAGTTCGACCCGGACCTCCCCGGCGACCTGCTCCTTGAGCCCGGCCGGGGTGTCACAGGCGATCACCCTGCCCTGGTCGAGGACGGCGACCCGGTCGAGGACGGTCTCGGCCTCGATGACGTTGTGGGTGACGAGCAGCACGGTCGTGCCGCGCTCGGCCCGCCGCCGGTCCACGGCCGCCCACACCGCCCGCCGCGCCACCGGGTCCATCCCGGTGGTCGGCTCGTCGAGCACGAGCAGCGGCCGCTCCCCGACCAGCGCGGCGGCGAAGCACGCCAGCCGCCGCTGCCCTCCGGACAGCTTCTTCAACGGCCGCCCGGCGATGGCGGTGAGCCCCAGTTCCTCGAGTACGGCGTCCTTCTCGTCCCGCGCCTGCCGCCCCTCCAGGCCGCGCAGCCGTCCGGTCGTCTCGGCGGCCAGCGACACGGTGAGCTCGTCGAGCGCGCTGGACTCCTGGCCGAGGTAGGCGAGGATCCGCGCGGCCCGCTCCGGATGCCGCACGATGTCGTGCCCGAGGATCTCCACGCGCCCCGCGTCGGGCCGCATCAGCCCGGTCAGCTGGCGGACCAGGGTGGACTTGCCGGCCCCGTTCGGCCCGAGCAGCCCGAAGATCTCACCGCGGCGGATGTCCAGCCGTACGTCGTCCGTGGCCCGCACCGCCGGCGTGCCCGGCGCCCCGCGCCGCCCGCGCACCGCCGGATAGGTCTTGGTCAGCCCGCGCACCGCGCACACGACATCCCCACCGTGCCGAAGTGCCTGTGCCGCGCGCGTACTCACAAAGGACGAGGGTACGGGGTCGCCGCCGTCCGCCCGCTCTCGGGTTGGTCCAGGACGGCACATCCACCGGTAAAGAACTACTCACCCGCGGGTGCGTGCTCGGCGGCCGTCCGGACGTCGATCTCCCGCCAGAACCCCGCCCGGATGGCGTAACGGTCATGCTCGTCGATCTGGTCGTCCTTGTGCGCCAGCAGCCCGAAGCGGGCCGCGTAGCGCAGCAGCTCGCCGTCGATGCGGTGCGGGACGCGCGGGTACATGGCGGACAGCTTCTGCAGATGGCTCTGATCCCCGAGCCGCTCCATCCACCGCCGCGCGAACACCTGTCCGACCTCGAACGGATCCCCGCCGACCGTGGTGATGTCCTCCTCCCGGTCGGCCCAGCGCTGCTCGGCCGTCGTCAGCTGCGCCAGCGTCGGCATCGAGGCCACCTCGGGCGGCTCGGCGGCCGGCCGGTCCACCCAGCCCTTGTCGGAGGACCAGCGCAGCGTCGCGCTCGCGGGCTGCGGGGCCGGCTGCACCCCGGGCGCGCGCAGCGCGGCGAGGTCCTTCGGCGTGGGCACGCCCTTGGGCGCGGGAACCCGCTCCTGCCTGCCGTTCTCCACGGCGGCGGCCGGGGCGTGCTCGGTCTCCTCGGCGGACCGCTCGGCCGCACCGAGCGCGGACTCCGGCAGCGGCGCGGAGAGGATCGCTGCGATCTCGGGCCGGGGCGCGGGCTGCGGCGCGCAGACCCCGCCGAGGTCCTTGGCCCGTACGGCCTTGGTGATCCAGGTCCGGTCCAGCACCCGCCGCTCGTCGGCCTCGGCGACCAGGTCCTCGGACTGGTTGTAGTCCCCGTCGGCCGCCTGCACCGCCCACAGGTGCACGGCCACCCCGTGCTCCTTGGCGGCCATCATGCCCGGCAGCAGATCGCCGTCGCCGGTGACCAGGACGATGTCGGAGCAGGCGCGGTTGCGGGCCAGTTCGGTGAGCTCCGCGTGCATGGCCGCGTCCACGCCCTTCTGGGCCCAGCGCCCGTCGCTGCGGGTCAGCGCGCCGAGCCGGACGGTGACGCGGGGCATCACCCGCAGCCGGCGGTGTTCGGGCTGGGGCACACGGTCCGGGGCGCCGTCGAACCAGTAGATGCGCAGCAGGGGCCGCTCGGTGTCGGACTCGGCGCGCTCACGCAGCCCCTGGATGAGGGCGGTGTGGTCGACGGTGATGCGGGAGCGGGAGGGCTCCCCGGCAAGGAGACTGGCGGCGGCCCCCAGCAGATACCCGGCGTCCACCAGGACGATGCAGCGGTCCACGCGATCCACCCTCTTTCCGGGAGGTTTGCTTCGGGCTTCCTTCGAGTCTGCCCGACTACGCAGGGGTTAACGGCCCGAACTCGATCTTCGGCGTGGCGTTTCGGAGTGCGTGGCGGGTCCGCACTCCCCGACAAGCCATGTCACAGACGGTAATTATCCGACATGCGCTTGTTGTCAGCCTATGTGAATCTGGTCCCGGCCCTGGCCCCTAGATCACCCACAGGAGGCAGATCACCATGGCCAAGAACAAGAAGCAGAACCGTAAGCAGCCGCAGTCCGAGCGCGGTCGGCAGCAGGCCGAGCAGATCCCCATGGAGTCGCCGGCCGAGCAGCACGTCCCGACGGTCACCCCGGGCGACATGGCCCGCAAGGGGCGGCAGAAGAGCTTCGGTCACAACTGACGCTGTGTAACGGGTTGTTGAGACCCAGGCACCACCGAGGGGCGCACCCGTGAAGGGGCGCCCCTCGCGCGTGGACGCCGTGCTCAGCCGGCCAGGCAGGACGGGCCGAGCAGCACCTTGAGGTCGCCGAAGAGCGCCGGGTCCGGCTTCACCCGGTGCCGGTCCAGTCGCAGCACCGTGGTCTTCGTCGGTCCCTGGAGCTTGATGCGGACCTCGCTGTCGCCCTTGTGGTGCGTGAGGATCTCGCCGAGGCGGCTGACCATCGGCGGGGTGACCCGGGTGGCCGGGATGGTGAGGATCACCGGCGCGTTGGTGCCCGCGTTGGACAGGTCGGGCACCTGCAGCTCCATCGCGACCAGCCGCGGCACGTCCTCGCGCTTGTCTAGCCGGCCCTTGACGAACACCACGGCGTCCTCGACGAGTTGGGTCGACACCAGCTGGTAGGTCGCCGGGAAGAACATGCACTCGATGGAGCCGGCGAGGTCCTCGACGGTGGCGATCGCCCAGGCGTTGCCCTGCTTGGTCATCTTGCGCTGCAGACCCGAGATGATGCCGCCGATGGTGACGACCGCGCCGTCCGCGTGCTCACCGCCGGTGAGCTGGGCGATGCCCGCGTCGGCCTTGTCGGACAGCACGTGCTCCAGGCCGAACAGGGGATGGTCGGAGACGTACAGACCGAGCATCTCCCGCTCCTGGGCGAGCAGATAGGTCTTGTCCCACTCCTCGGTGGTGAACTCGACGTCGAGGCCGAACCCGGGCTCGCTGGAGTCCTCCTCACCCATCCCGCCGAAGAGGTCGAACTGCCCTTCCGCCTCCTTGCGCTTGACCGCGACCACGTTGTCGATCATCGGCTCGTACTGCGCGGTGAGTCCCTTGCGGGTGTGGCCTAGCGAGTCGAACGCGCCCGCCTTGATGAGCGATTCCGTGGTCCGCTTGTTGCAGGCGGCGGCGTCGATCTTGTCCAGGTAGTCGGGGAAGGAGGCGAACTTCCCCTTCGCCTTGCGCGCCCTGATGATCGAGTCGACCACGCCGGTGCCGACGTTGCGCACGGCCTCCAGGCCGAAGAGGATCACGTCGTCGCCCTGGGCGGCGAAGTTGTGCACCGACTCGTTGACGTTCGGCGGGAGCACCTTGATGCCCATACGACGGCACTCGTTGAGGTAGACCGCCGACTTGTCCTTGTCGTCCTTGACGGAGGTCAGCAGCGCCGCCATGTACTCGGCCGGGTAGTTCGCCTTGAGGTAGGCGGTCCAGTAGGAGACCAGTCCGTACGCGGCCGAGTGGGCCTTGTTGAAGGCGTAGCCGGCGAAGGGGACCAGCACGTCCCACAGGGCCTGGATGGCCTCGTCGCTGTAGCCGTTCTTCTGGGCGCCGGCCTGGAAGATGGTGAAGTTCTTGGCGAGCTCGTCGGGCTTCTTCTTGCCCATCACGCGGCGGAGGATGTCGGCCTCGCCGAGCGAGTAGCCGGCGATGATCTGCGCGGCCTTCTGCACCTGCTCCTGATAGACGATCAGGCCGTAGGTGACGTCCAGGACCTCCCTGAGGGGCTCCTCCAGCTCGGGGTGGATCGGGGTGATCTCCTGGAGCTTGTTCTTGCGCAGCGCGTAGTTGGTGTGCGAGTCCATGCCCATCGGGCCCGGACGGTAGAGCGCGGAGACGGCGGAGATGTCCTCGAAGTTGTCCGGCTTCATCAGGCGCAGCAGCGAGCGCATGGGGCCGCCGTCGAACTGGAAGACGCCGAGGGTCTCGCCGCGCTGGAGGAGTTCGAAGGTCTTGGGGTCGTCCAGCGGGAGGCTCAGCAGCTCCAGGTCGATGCCCTTGTTGGACTTCACCATCTTGACGGCGTCGTCCATGATCGTCAGGTTGCGCAGGCCGAGGAAGTCCATCTTCAGCAGGCCGAGCGACTCGCAGCTCGGGTAGTCCCACTGCGTGATGGTCACGCCGTCGGTGTGCCGCACCCAGACCGGCACGTGCTCGGTGATGGTCTCGCTGGACATGATCACTCCGGCGGCGTGCACGCCCATCTGCCGGACCAGGCCCTCGACGCCCTTTGCGGTGTCGATGACCTTCTTCACGTCCGGTTCGTTCTCGTACATGGCGCGCACCTCGCCCGCCTCCGAGTAGCGGGGGTGCGAGGGGTCGGTGATGCCGTTGAGGTCGATGCCCTTGCCGAGGACGTCGGCGGGCATGGCCTTGGTGATGCGGTCGCCCATCGCGTACGGGTAGCCCAGCACGCGCGCGGAGTCCTTGATCGCGTTCTTCGCCTTGATCTTGCCGTAGGTGCCGATCATGGCGACCTTGTCGGCGCCGTACTTCTCGGTCACGTACCTGATCACCTCGACGCGCCTGCGCTCGTCGAAGTCGATGTCGACGTCGGGCATGGAGATGCGCTCGGGGTTGAGGAACCGCTCGAAGATCAGGCCGTGCGGGATCGGGTCGAGGTCGGTGATGCCCATGGCGTACGCGACGATCGAGCCGGCCGCGGAGCCTCGGCCGGGGCCGACCGCGATGCCGTTGTTCTTGGCCCACATGATGAAGTCGGCGACGACGAGGAAGTAGCCGGGGAAGCCCATCGAGATGATGACGTCCATCTCGTACTCGGCCTGCTTCTGGCGGTCCTCGGGGATGCCGCCGGGGAAGCGGCGCTCCATGCCGCGGCGGACCTCCTCCTTGAACCAGGTGACCTCGGTGTAGCCCTCGGGGATGTCGAACTTCGGCATGAGGTTCTTGGCCTCGAACATGCCGTCGGTGTCGACCATCTCGGCGACCAGGAGGGTGTTGCGGCAGCCCTCCTGCCAGGCGTCCGAGGAGTCGATGGCGTACATCTCGTCCGTGGACTTCAGGTAGTAGCCGGTGCCGTCGAACTTGAAGCGGTCGGGGTCGGAGAGGTTCTTGCCGGTCTGGATGCACAGCAGGGCGTCGTGGGCGGTCGCCTCGTGCGCGTAGGTGTAGTGCGAGTCGTTGGTGACCAGCGGGGGGATGCCGAGCTTCCGGCCGATCTCCAGCAGACCGTCGCGGACCCGGTGCTCGATGTCGATGCCGTGGTCCATCAGCTCCAGGAAGTAGCGGTCCTTGCCGAAGATGTCCTGGTAGTCGGCGGCCGCCTTGAGGGCCTCCTCCTCCTGCCCGAGGCGCAGCCGGGTCTGCACCTCGCCGGAGGGGCAGCCGGTGGAGGCGACGATCCCCTCGGACCACTGGGAGATGGTCTCCTTGTCCATCCGGGGCCACTTCTGCAGCCAGCCCTCGGCGTAGGCGTCCGAGGAGAGCCGGAAGAGGTTGTGCAGACCCGTCGAGTTCACGGCCCACATGGTCTTGTGGGTGTAACCGCCGGAACCCGAGACGTCGTCCCGCTTCTGGTGCGGCTGGCCCCACTGGATCTTGCGCTTGTTGCGCCGGGACTCCGGGGCGACATAGGCCTCGATGCCGATGATCGGGGTGATCCCGGCCTTCTTCGCGGAGTGGAAGAAGTCGTACGCCCCGTGGAGGTTGCCGTGGTCGGACATGGCGATGTGCGTCATGCCCATCTCGTTGCAGGCGTTGAACATGTCCTTGAGCCGCGCGGCACCGTCCAGCAGCGAGTACTGGGTGTGGACGTGCAGGTGCGTGAACGGCGGCTTTGACACGGTGGAGCCTCCAGAGGAAACGGTGGACGACGGGCCGGCGACAGTCCTGGGGTCAGCGTCGAAGTCTATGCCTCGGCACTGACAATCCGAGGGCTCCCCCGCGTACCTTCACAGCGGGGGTCGCGGGCACTTCCGTGACCCGCCGCCCGTTGAAGCGGCAGACACGCTGTCGCACCCGTCCATGCACCAGGAGGCATCCCGCGATGTCGGTTCCCCAGCTCAACGACGAGCAGCGCGGCGAGGAGATCCTCGCCGTCTTCGACACCGCCTTCGGCGAGCTCCTGGCCGCCGATCCGGCCGCGTTCCGGGTGAAGTTCCGCAAGATGGCGGCTTCCGCGTTCGCGTTCTACCGGGGCACGGCGTGCCTCTTCTACCACGACCTCGACGCCGACAAGCGGGGCGGCCCGTACCTGGACGAGCGCACCTCGCGCGTGTGGATCCACGGCGACCTGCACGCGGAGAACTTCGGCACGTACATGGACTCCAACGGCCGTCTGGTGTTCAACGTCAACGACTTCGACGAGGCCTACGTCGGCCCGTTCAACTGGGACCTGAAGCGCTTCTCCGCCTCCGTGGCACTGATCGGGTACGCGAAGGCGCTCAGCGACGACCAGATCAGCGAGCTGGTGCGGGTGTACGCGGGCGCGTACCGCGAGCGGATCCACGCGCTGGCGACCGGCGCCAAGAGCGACGAGGTGCCGCCGTTCACCCTGGACACCGCGGAGGGCCCGCTGCTGGGCGCCCTGCGCGCGGCCCGTTCGCTGACCCGCTTCGAGCTGCTGGACTCGATGACGGAGATCCGTGACTTCGAGCGCCGCTTCGCCCCGGGCGGCGGCTCCATCGAGCTGGACGCGGCCACCCGCTACAAGGTCCTGGCGGCCTTCGACGGCTACCTGGAGACGCTGCCGGACTCCTCACTGGCCCGCCCCGACTCCTACCGGGTCAAGGACGTGGTGGGCCGGCGCGGCATCGGCATCGGGTCGGCCGGGCTGCCGTCGTACAACATCCTTCTCGAGGGGCACAGCGACGCCCTGGAGAACGACGTGGTGATCTACATCAAGCAGGCCCAGACCCCGGCCGTCTCCCGGCACATCACCGACCCGGCGATCCGGGACTACTTCCAGCACGAGGGCCACCGCACGGTGATCTCCCAGCGCGCCCTGCAGGCGCACGCGGACCCGTGGCTGGGCTGGACCGAGCTGGACGGCGCGGGCCAGCTGGTGGCGGAGGTCTCGCCGTACGCGGTCGACCTGGACTGGGGCGACATCGACGACCCGGAGGAGATCGCGGCGGTCGTCGCCGACCTCGGCCGGGCGACGGCGACCATGCACGCGGCGGCGGACGACACCTCCGGCGAGTCCCTGGTGCCGTTCTCCACCGAGCGGGCCATCGACGCGGCGATCGCGGCGGACGAGGACGGCTTCGCGGACCTTCTGGTCGGCTTCGCGCACGACTACGGCGCACGCGCGCGTACCGACCACCAGATCTTCGTGGACCTGTTCCGCAACGGGCGGATCCCGGGTCTCTAACAGTCCGGCACAGTCCGTCATCTCACAGGGACCTTTTAAGGGTCCCTTACCGGAGCACGTGACACACTCTCCACGCTATGGACATCTCCGGGACCCGACTCAGAGCGCTGCGCGCGGCGCTGTTCACGGCACTCGTCGTGACGCTCAGCACCGCGTCGCACGTGCTGCTGTCACGGGTCCCGCTGCCGCTGAACACGGTGGCCGCGCTCGCCGCCGCCGTGTTCGCGGTCTCCTACGCACTGGCCGGCCGAGAGCGCGGCTTCTTGCCGATCGCCGGTCTGCTGATCCCGCTGGAGCTGGCCGCCGACACCGTCCTGACCACCGGCCAGCACCTCTGCTACGGCCGCGCGGGCGGCCCGGTCGCCGGCCCCCTGGCCTCGGTCGGCTGGGACGTGCTGTGCGGCAGCAACACCCAGGTCGGCACCCCGCTGGCGCAGGTCACCGGCGCGGACCCCGACCGCCTCGCGGCGCTGCTCGCGCACGCCGACCCGGCCACCGCCTGGCTGCTGCTCGGCGCCCATGTCGGCGTCGGACTGCTCGCCGCCGCCTGGCTGCGCCGCGGCGAGCGGGCACTGGCCCAGCTTCTGCGCGCGGTGGCCGCCACGACCTTCCGGCCGCTGCTGCTGGCGGTCGCCGCCGTCACCGTCCTCCCGGCCCCGACGGTACGGCGCCTCGGGCGCCCCGAGCTCGCCCCGGCCGTCGCGCGCGACCGGCTCCTCGTGCACTCCCTGGGCCGACGCGGACCACCGCTGCCGCTCGCCCTCGCCTGAACGACATCCGGTGCCGACGGCGCCCGTCGCCTTTCACGAGCACTGAGCACTGAGCACGAGCAGTCCCCCACACGTATCCCGCGCACGACATATGCGCGTCCCACATGGAGAACACCAACATGAGCAAGCGGAACACCCAGGCGGCCAAGACGGCGGCCCGGGAGCGGCTGCGCCAGGAGCGCGAGCGTCAGGCCAAGCGGGCCAAGGCGAAGCGGCAGATCATCGTCGCCGGCGCGATCGTCGCCGTCCTCGCGGCGGCCGGCGGCATCGGCTACGCGGTCGTCCAGGCCAACAAGCCCAGCTACTGGGCAGGCCTGAAGGACGCCAAGGTGGTGGCCCCGGCCCACACGACGGGCCCCAACGGCACCACGGTCGTCATAGGCAAGTCCAGCGCCAAGACCCTCAAGGTCTACGAGGACCCGCGCTGTCCGATCTGCGCCCAGTTCGAGCAGACCGTCGGCTCGACCGTGACCAAGGACATCGACAGCGGCAAGTTCAAGATCCAGTACATCGGTGGCACGTTCATCGACGACAAGGACAACGGACAGGGCTCCAAGAACGCGCTGAGCGCCCTCGGTGCCGCGCTGAACGTCAGCGACGACGCGTTCCTCGCGTACAAGACCGCCCTGTACTCGACGAAGTGGCACCCGGACGAGACGACCGACAAGTTCAAGGACGACAGCTACCTGATCAAGGTCGCCCAGACCGTGCCCGCGTTGAAGGACAACACCAAGTTCCAGGACGCGGTGAAGAAGGGCACGTACGACGCCTGGGCGATGGCCATGTCGAAGACCTTCGACGACAACAAGGACGGCGTGACCGGCACCCCGAGCTTCGTGATGAACGGCAAGATGCTCACAGCCGACAGCCAGGGCAACCCGCCGATGACGGTGGAGCAGTTCAACCAGGTGGTGGACGCGGCCCTCAAGGCCTGATCCCGGGGTCGGTGAACGACCTCCGAGGGAAGAGCGGGCGAACTTTTGTGAGTTCGCCCGCTCTCGTGCGTACCGGTCAGTAACCTGTTCGCCCGTGACCAGTCGATACAGATCCACCGAGGCGTCCCAGGACCTCAACTCGCGCTCGCCCCGCCGCCGTACGGTCGTCAAGGCCGCGGCGGCGACGGCTGTTCTGGCAGGCCCGCTCGCCGCCGCCCTGCCCGCCCGGGCCGCCACCGACACCCCGCAGTTCCTGCACGGCGTCGCCTCCGGCGATCCGCTGCCCGACGGCGT
Source organism: Streptomyces griseorubiginosus (assembly GCF_017614965.1). Classification (GTDB taxonomy): domain Bacteria; phylum Actinomycetota; class Actinomycetes; order Streptomycetales; family Streptomycetaceae; genus Streptomyces; species Streptomyces griseorubiginosus_B. The sequence continues at coordinate 23,391 of NZ_WVUG01000022.1, forward strand.
CCTGCTGTGGACCCGGGTGACGCCCACCGCCGAGGCGGTGCCCGGCTCGGGGCTCGGCCCGGACACCCAGGTGAGCTGGGTGGTGGCCCGGGACAAGGCGTTCACGACGATCGTCGCCAAGGGCTCGACCACGGCGACCGCCGCCTCCGACCACACCGTGAAGGCGGACATACGGGGCCTGGAGCCGGCCACCGACTACTGGTTCCGTTTCTCGGCCGACGGCACGGACTCCCCCGCCGCCCGCACCCGCACCGCGCCCGCCGCCGACGCGGCCGTCACCGGCCTGCGCTTCGGCGTGGTCTCCTGCGCCAACTGGGAGGGCGGTTACTTCGCCTCGTACCGCCATCTCGCGGCACGCGGCGACCTGGACGCCTGGCTGCATCTCGGCGACTACATCTACGAGTACAAGTCCGGCGAGTACGCGGCCCGCGGCACGGTCGTACGGCCGCACGCGCCGGCCAACGAGATCCTCACGCTCGCGGACTACCGCACCCGGCACGGCAAGTACAAGACCGACCCGGACCTGCAGGCGCTGCACGCGAAGGCGCCGGTCGTCGCGATCTGGGACGACCACGAGTTCGCCGACAACGCCTGGTCCGGCGGCGCGGTCAACCACACCGAGGGCGCCGAGGGCACCTGGACCGACCGCAAGGCGGCCGCCAAGCAGGCCTATTTCGAGTGGATGCCGGTGCGTCCGGCGATCGCGGGCACCACCTACCGCCGGCTGCGCTTCGGGAAGCTCGCCGACCTGTCCCTGCTGGACCTGCGCTCCTTCCGCTCCCAGCAGGCCACCTCCGGCTCCGGTTCGGTGGACGACCCGGACCGCACGATCACCGGCCGCGCCCAACTCGACTGGCTGAAGGCCGGGCTGAAGGCCTCCGACACCACCTGGCGGCTGGTCGGCAACTCGGTGATGATCGCGCCGTTCGTCGTTGGCTCGCTCTCCGCCGACCTCCTCAAACCGCTCGCCAAGCTGCTGGGACTGCCCCAGGAGGGCCTCGCGGTCAACACCGACCAGTGGGACGGCTACACCGACGACCGGCGCGAACTGCTCGCCCATCTGACCTCGAACGCCATCCGCAACACCGTGTTCCTGACCGGTGACATCCACATGGCGTGGGCCAACGACGTGCCGGTGGACGCCGGTACGTACCCGCTGTCCGCCTCCGCCGCCACCGAGTTCGTCGTGACGTCGGTGACCTCCGACAACCTCGACGACATCGTGAAGGTACCCGAGGGCACGGTCTCCGCGATCGCCTCACCGGTCATCCGCGCCGCCAACCGGCACGTGCACTGGGTCGACACCGACCGCCACGGCTACGGCGTCCTGGACATCACCGCCGATCGCGCGCAGATGGACTACTACGTCCTGTCCGACCGCACGGACAAGAACGCGACCTCCTCCTGGGAGCGTTCGTACCGCACCCGCAGCGGCACGCAGAAGGTCGAGCGGACGTACGACCCCGTCTGATCACACCCTCTGATCGGACTCGTCCGGTCAGAGCGTTTCGAGGAAGCCGAGCGCCACCCTCCAGGTGGCCTCGGCGGCCTCCTCGTCGTAGTCCGGCAGTTCGGGGTCGGTGTAGACGTGGCCGGCGCCGGCGTACCGGTAGATCTCGACGTCCGCGCCCGCTCTGCGCATCTGCAGATACCAGGCGCTCAGCCAGTCGTCCGTCTCGAACGGGTCCGGCTCGGCCACGTGCAGCTGGACCGGCAGATCGTCCACCGACGCGTTCGGCGCGATGTCCGAGGTGCCGTGCAGGAGCAGCAGCCCGCGGGCCTTCTCGTCGCCGAGTGCGAGGGTCTGCGCGACGGAGGCGCCGAGCGAGAACCCGGCGTACACCAGGCCTCTCTCGGAGTAGGGCGCGGCGGCCAGGACGGCTCTTCTGAGCAGCTCGTCCTTGCCGATCCGGTCCTTGAAGGCCATGCCCTCCTCCACCGTCTCGAACGTACGCCCCTCGAAGAGGTCCGGGGTCCACACCTCGTGGCCGGCACCGCGCAGCCGGTCCGCGGCCAGGCGCACCCCGGGCCTGAGGCCGTAGGTCGAGTGAAAGAGCATGATGTTCATGGGGCCCATGGTGCCAGCCGGCACTGACAACGCACCGCGACCGCCGTACCCCCTTCGCGCCGGAAGTCACATGTTCATGACCCCGGAGATCCGGTTAGGTTCGGAGGCATGGAGAACGTACTCCGCCCGCTGATCGTGATCGGCGGCTCGGTCGTCCTCACGCTCGTGATCGGCTGGGCCACCGACCAGTTGCTGCGCAAGGCCGACGGACGCCACAGCGAGACGCCGCTGTGGGGTCTGTTGCGCCGTGGCCGCATCCCCTACCAGCTCGTGCTGTGCGCCGCCATGCTGAGAGGCTCCTACGACGAGGCCCGGCTGCTGCGCGAACACCGGGTCGCGGTGGGCCAGTTCCTGACCCTGGTGCTGATCGGGGCGGCGGCCTGGCTGGTGATCCGGATCGCGGCGGCGATAGTCGAGACCTCCTACAGCCGGTACGCCCGCGCCCACCACGACGCCGCCCGGGTCCGCCGGGTGCGCACCCAGGTGTCGCTGATCATGCGCGTGGTCTCGGCGATCGTCGGCGTGGTGGCCGTGGCCGCGATGCTGCTGACGTTCCCCGCGATGCGCGCGGCCGGTGCCTCGCTGCTGGCCTCGGCCGGCATCCTCGGCATCGTCGCCGGTGTCGCCGCCCAGTCGACGCTGGGCAACATGTTCGCGGGGCTGCAGATCGCCTTCGGCGACATGGTGCGGCTCGGCGACACCGTGGTGGTGGACGGCGAGTGGGGCACGGTCGAGGAGATCACCCTGACGTTCCTGACCGTGCGGACGTGGGACGAGCGCCGGATCACCATGCCGGTGTCGTACTTCACCTCCAAGCCGTTCGAGAACTGGTCGCGCGGCAGCAACCAGATGACGGGCATCGTCTACTGGCACCTCGACCACTCGGCGCCCGTCGAGGCGATGCGGGAGCGGCTGCGGGACATCCTGCGCGAGTGCCCGGCCTGGGACGGCCGCGCCCACAACCTCGTGGTCACCGACTCCACGCCCAACACCATCCAGGTCCGCGCCCTGGTCACGGCGAAGGACGCGGACGACATCTGGACGGTACGCGTGGCGGTGCGCGAGCAGATGCTCAGCTGGCTGTGCGCGGAGCACCCGTACGCGCTGCCCCGCGTCAACACGGCGGACGCCGTGCTGCCACCGAGCCGGCCCGCCCTCGACGACCACCTGGACGGCCGTGTGAACGGGCATCTCGACGGCCACCGCGACGCCGCCGCGGCCCGCCGCGCGCGCGAGTAGCCGAACGCGCGAGTAGCCGAACAGGGGGGCGCCGTTCGGGCTCAGTGCCCGCGCTCGGCGCCCCCGTTGACCTGGATCACCTGCGAGGTGACGTGCGCCGCGCCCGGTGAGGCCAGCCAGTGCAGGGTCGAGGCGACGTCACCGGGGGTGCCGGCGCGCTTGTCGAGCGTGTCGGCGACGAGCCGCTCGCGCCGGGCCGGATCGATGGCAGGCCCGAAGAACTCGGTGTCCTCGATGTAGCCGGGCGCGACCACGTTCGCGGTGATCCCGCGCGGCCCGAGCTCCCGCGCCAGGTCATGGGCGTACGGGTGCAACGCGGCCTTGGCGCCCGCGTACGCCCCGCTGCCCGAGCCCCGGTAGGCGGCGATGGAGCTGACGAACAGCACCCGTCCGCCCGGGGAGGCGAGCCGGTCCTTGAGGGCCTCGGTGAGCAGGGCGGCGGTCAGGGTGTTGAGCCGGAAGTTGACGGTCCAGTTGTGCGCGACCCGGTCGAGCGGGTCCTCGCTCGCGGCCGGGGGCTCCAGCTGCCCGGTGCCGCCGGCGCCGTGGATCAGCACGTCCACGGTCCCGAACTCCTCCGCCACGAACTCCGCGACCCCGCGCACGGCGGCGGTGTCGGCCAGGTCGGCGGCGTACGTCGACGCCCCCGGCACATCGGCCTTCGCGAGGACCTCGGCCCGCCGCCCGAGCAGCAGGACCCGATCCCCCTCCGCCGCGAACACCCGCGCCGCCGCGAGCCCGATTCCCGTGCCTCCACCACTGATCACCACATTGCGAGCCATGATCCGACCCTACGCATGCGCGGCCCGGCGCGCGCAACCGTTTCCGGTCAGCGCAGGCTGCGTACGTCGAGATGGCGCAGCACCCGGTCCACGATCTCCGGGTCCGCCCCGGGCTCGCTGCGCGCGGCCATCACCTCGTGCCGTGCGGCGCTCAGCAGCTCGCCCTGGATCCGCCGCATCCGCTTGAGTCGGCGCACCCGCATCTCGTGCGCCTCGCGCCGTTCCTCCTCGCCCATGTCCGGGCTGATCCGCACGCCGATCTCCAGGGCCCGCCGCAGCATCTGCTCCGACAGCTCGTCCGGCAGGTCCTCGACCTCCTCGATCTCCTTGAGCCTGCGTTTGGCGGCCTTCGCGGCGCGCACGGCGAGTTCCTTCTCGAACTCCTTCTCGTGCTCGGTGTCGGCCTGCACCCCGAGCCACCTCACCAGCCAGGGCAGGGTCAGGCCCTGCAGCACCAGCGTGCCCATGATCACGCCGAAGGCGATGAAGACGATCTCGTCCCGGTCGGGGAAGGCCGAACCGTCGTCGGTGGTCAGGGGGATCGCGAGCGCCAGCGCCACCGAGGCCACCCCCCGCATCCCGGACCACCACATCACGATGGTCTCGCGCCAGCCCATCGGGATGTCCTCGTCGTGGTCCCGTCTGGCGTGCAGCCGCTTGGTGAGCCAGGTCGCCGGGAGCAGCCAGGCGAGCCGGACCAGCACCACCACGGCGAGCACCGCCGCCGCCCAGCCGAGCATCTCGCCCCACCGTCCGGACGCGGTGCGGATGGCGTTGTGCAGCTCCAGGCCGATCAGCCCGAAGGCGACCCCGGTGACGAGCGTGTCGACGATGTCCCAGAAGGTGTGCCCGGCCAGCCGGGTCATCACGTCGTCGGGGTCGGACGCGTACTCCGCGAGGAAGAGCGCGGTGGTGAGCACGGCCAGCACCCCGGAACCGTGCAACTCCTCGGCCAGCACGTAGGAGGCGTACGGCACGAGCAGCGTCAGGCCGACCTGCAGGGTGGCGTCGCCGAGCACGTCGAGGAGCCGGTTGGCGCCCCAGCCGAGTGCGACGCCGATCGCGACGGCGACCACGGCGGACAGCACCAGGTCGAGGGCGGCGCGACCCGCGTGGAACTCGCCGCTCACCGCGGCGGCGACCGCGACGTGGTAGAGCACGATCGCCGTGACGTCGTTGAACAGGCCCTCCCCCTCCAGGATGGACACCAGACGGCGGGGCAGGCCCAGTTGGCCCGCGACCGCGGTCGCCGCGACCGGGTCGGGCGGCGCGACCAGGGCGCCGAGCGCGACGGCGGCGGCGACGGGCAGTCCCGGCACGATGGCGTGGGCCATGACGGCCACGCAGAGGGTGGTGACGAAGACCAGCGCCACGGCCAGCAGGAAGATCGGCCGCCGGTTCGCCGCGAACTGCCGCCAGGACGTGCGGCGCACCGCCGCGTACAGCAGGGGCGGCAGCAGCAGCGGCAGGATCAGCTCGGGCGGGACGTTCACGTTCGGCACGAAGTCGGCCACCGCGAGGGCGACCCCGAGCAGGGTCATCAACACTGGCGCCGGCACCCCGAACCTGTCCCCCAGCGGGACGCTCAGCACGGCCCCGAGCAACAGGACGAACAGCAGGGCCAACTGATCCACGGTCAGCGCTCCGGGAGGATCGACGGACGGGAGGCGGACTTCAAGCCTGCCACGACACCGATCCCACCAGCCCTTTCGGCCCCCTTCGTTACAGGGTGCGCCGCATCGCCCGGTGCGGTATCCCCGCCTCCGGGTACTCCGGCCCGTACGCCTCGTACCCCAGCCGCTCGTAGAACCCCAGGGCGTGCGTCTGCGCGTGCAGGTCCACGGCCGTCAGCCCCCGCGCGCGTGCCGCGTCCTCGATCGCCCGTACGAGCGCCACACCGACGCCGAGGCCGCGGGCCTCCCGGGTGACGGCGAGCCGCCCGAGCGAGCCCACCGAGAGGTCGCCGTCGACCTTCGCCGCGGCCGCCTCCCCGTGCAGCAGCCGCCCGGTGCCGAGCGGCACCCCGTCGTCCCGCACGGCCAGCACGTGCACGGCCACGGGGTCGTACGCGTCGTACTCGATGTCCTCGGGCACGCCCTGCTCGCCGACGAAGACCTCCTTGCGCACCGCGAAGCACGCCTCCAGATCGGCCGGGTCCTCGGCGATGCGTACGTCGTACGCGCGCGTGCTCATCCGTACGTCTCCTCGCGGACCTGGTCCAGAGCCTTCTGCAGGTCGGCCGGATAGTCGCTCGCGAACTCCGCCCACTCACCGTCCCCGGGGTGCTCGAAGCCGAGCCGGACGGCGTGCAGCCACTGCCTCGTCAGGTGCAGCCGCTTGGCGAGGGTCGGGTCGGCGCCGTAGGTGAGGTCGCCGACGCACGGGTGGCGGTGGGCGGCCATGTGGACGCGGATCTGGTGGGTGCGGCCCGTCTCCAGCTTCACATCGAGCAGGGAGGCCGCGCGGAACGCCTCGATGAGGTCGTAGTGCGTGACGGACGGCTTGCCGTCGGCGGTGACCGCCCACTTGTAGTCGTGGTGGGGATGGCGGCCGATGGGCGCGTCGATGGTGCCGCTGGTCGGGTCGGGGTGGCCCTGGACGAGCGTGTGGTACCGCTTGTCGACCGTGCGCTCCTTGAACTGCCGCTTGAGCGAGGTGTACGCGCGCTCCGACTTGGCGACCACCATCAGCCCGGAGGTGCCGACGTCGAGCCGGTGCACGATGCCCTGGCGCTCGGCGGCACCGGAGGTGGAGATGCGGTAGCCGGCCGCGGCGAGACCGCCGATGACCGTGGGCCCGGTCCAGCCCGGCGACGGGTGGGCGGCCACGCCGACCGGCTTGACGATCACCACCACGTCGTCGTCGTCGTGCACGATCTCCATGCCCTCGACCGGCTCCGCGACCACCTGCACGGGCGCGGGCGCCTGCGGCATCTCGACCTCGAGCCAGGCGCCGCCGTGCACCCGCTCGGACTTGCCGACCACCGAGCCGTCGACCGTGACCTTCCCCGCCGCGGCGAGCTCGGCGGCCTTCGTCCGGGAGAAGCCGAACATGCGGGAGATGGCGGCGTCGACACGCTCGCCCTCCAGGCCGTCGGGCACGGGCAGGGTACGGATCTCGGGAATCGTGCTCACCCGTCGAGTATGCCGGACGGCGCCGATCGTCCCGACCGCGCCTGTGGACAACCGCCGGTCAGTCCTTGTGGACCGTGCCGTCCGGGTCCAGCCCCTTGAAGGACAGCAGAACGATCAGGATGCCGCCGCACACGATCGCCGAATCGGCCAGGTTGAAGACCGCGAAGCCCTTGGGGGCGATGAAGTCGACCACCGCGCCCTCGAAGACGCCCGGCGAGCGGAAGATCCGGTCCGTGAGGTTGCCGAGCGCGCCGCCCAGCAGCAGGCCCAGCGCGATCGCCCAGGGCAGACTGTAGAGCTTGCGGGCGAGCCGGGCGATCACCACGATCACCGCCGCCGCGATCACCGTGAAGATCACGGTGAAGGCCTCGCCGAAGCCGAAGGCCGCGCCCGCGTTGCGGATCGCCTCGAGCTTCAGCCAGTCACCGATCAGCTCGATCGGCGCGTGGTGCTCCAGCTTCGCGACCACGAGCAGCTTGCTGACCAGGTCGAGCGTGTACGCGAAGGCGGCCACCGCGAACAGCACGGCGATCTTGCGCCTGCCCCTGGGCGGCGCCGACCCGTCCCGCTGCGACTCGGCCCCCGCCGCCTCCGGGGAATCCGGCGTACCGATGATGCGCTCCGCCTCTGCCACGTGAGTCCCTCAACCTAGGTACCTGACTGAGCACGAGGGTACGGCACGCATGTGTGGGCCTTCAGTACCGGCGTTCCTGCTTCTGCTTGCACTCCACACACAGGGTGGCCCGGGGGAAGGCCTGCATACGGGCCTTGCCGATGGGGTTGCCGCAGTTCTCGCACAGCCCGTAGGTGCCGGCGTCCAGCCGCTGCAGGGCGTGCTCGGTCTGGGTGAGCATCTCCTGCGCGTTGGCCGCGAGCGCCATCTCGTGCTCGCGCGTGATGTTCTTGGCGCCGGTGTCCGCCTGGTCGTCGCCCGCGCCGTCCCCGGAGTCCCGCATCAGGCCCTGCAGAGCCTGCTCCGAGGACGTGATCTCGTCACGCAGCCGCTGCTCCTCGGACAGCAGCTCCGCACGCGCCTCCTCGACCTCCTCCGGCGTCCAGGGGTCCTCACCGGGGCGCACCGCGAGCTCGCCCGGCTCCACAGCCGCCGCGATCCGCGCCTTGGGTACGGCGGTCTTCGCCGCCGTGGCCGTGCCAGGAGTCTTCTTCGCAACCACTGTCGTGGCTCCCGTCTGCTCCGCGGTCTGCGCCGCGCCCGCCTTCTTGGCCGTGCTCTTGCTCTTCTTCGCCGCGGCGCCTTTCTCGCCGCCGGCGGCCCTCTTGGCGGCGACCTTCTTGGCGGCGACCTTGCCGCCCACCGCCTGCCCGGTGACCGCTTTCCCAGTGGCCGCCTGCCTGGTGGCCGCTTTCCCAGTGGCCGCCTGCCTGGTGGCCGCTTTCCCGGTGGCCGCCTTCTCGCCGGCCGCTTTCCCGGTGGCCGTCCTCCCGGCAGCGGCCCGCTTCGTGGCCTCCTCCTTCCCGGAGGCCTTCTTCGCAGCGGCCTTCTTCACCGCGGCTTTCTTGGCGGCCGTCTTCTTCGCAGCGGCCTTCTTCCCCGGATCCGCTTCCTTGACCGCCGCCTTCTTCGTCGCCGCCTTCTTCGTCGCCGCCTTCTTCGTCGCCGCTTTCTTCGCCGCGGCCGTCTCCCTGCCCGCTGCCTCCTTACCCGCGGCCGCTTCCTTGACCGCCGCCTTCTTCGTCGCCGCTTTCTTCGCCGCGGCCGTCTCCCTGCCCGGCGCATCCTTACCCGCGGGCGCTTCCTTGACCGCCGCCTTCTTCGTCGCGGCCGTCTTCTTGGCCGCCGTCTTCCTCGCCGCCGCCGACTTCTCCGCCGCGGTTTTCCCCGCCACGCTCCTCTTCGCCGCGGTGCTCCTCGATGCCGGCTTCCCCGCCGTCGGCTTCTCCGCTGCTGACTTCTTCGCTGTCGTCTTCTCCGCCGTCGACTTCTTCGCCACGGCCCTTCGGGCCGTCGTCGCCCCCCTGGCGGCCGGCTTCTTCGCGGCCGTCGCCCTTCCCGTGCCCGGCGGTCTCTCCGACCGCTCCCCCTCGGCCGTCTTCTTCGCCGCCCCGCCGGAGGCCCCCCGTACCGTCCTCACCCTCTTCTTGCCGCTCACATCCTTGGCCGCACCGCCCGAGGCCTGTGTGGACCTGCCGGACGCCGACTGCTGTACGGCGGTCTTCTTCGCCACCATGGCCGCGGCCCCTTCACATATTGTGATCTTGCACGCGAATCGTGCTGGGACGATAAATCGACTTGAGTCCCGCGGCAACGGGGCGCACCGCCCGATTCGCCCGGCTCGCGCACGCCGCTCCGCAAGCCTGCATGCGTTGTGCCCAGCTCCCCGCGGGGTAATCCGCCGTGCCGTCCGTCCCAGGATCCGAACACGCGTACCGCTCCATTCGGGTCACATCCGGCCGTAGGGCACCGCCACCCCCGGGTACCCGAAAACCGGTCGGCCGCTGTCCGCGCGGCGCCGTACACTGGGCGGAGCGAAAAGCGTGGATGGGGACGAGTAGCGGCGTACGCAGCCCAGAGCGACCCGGGGACGGTGGAAGCCCGGGGGCGAGCGCGACGTGAAGATCACCCCGGAGCCGCCGGAGGAACCCCCGAGAGGGGCAGTAGAACCGGCATCGCGACCCCAATGAGGGGGCTCACCGGTGCACACCACGCGCCGGAGGGCCAAGGAGGGTGGTACCGCGGGAGCGCGCCGAAACCGGCGTAGAGAAAGACACGGCTCTCGTCCCTCCGGACGGAAGGCAGCAAGTCCGCCGGAGGAAGCTCGCTGATGACAACGCCGACGTACCGCCAGGTGCCCGCCCAGGTCGACCTGCCCGCGCTCGAGCACGCGGTGCTCGACTTCTGGCGCGAGCAGAAGATCTTCGCCAAGACCCTGAAGCAGTCCGAGGGCCGCCCCGAGTGGGTGTTCTACGAGGGCCCGCCCACCGCGAACGGCATGCCGGGCGCCCACCACATCGAGGCGCGCGTCTTCAAGGACGTCTTCCCTCGCTTCCGCACCATGCGCGGCTACCACGTGGCCCGCAAGGCCGGCTGGGACTGCCACGGTCTCCCGGTGGAGCTCGCGGTCGAGAAGGAACTCGGCTTCAGCGGCAAGCAGGACATCGAGAAGTACGGCATCGCGGAGTTCAACGCCAAGTGCCGTGAGTCGGTGACCCGGCACACGGACGCCTTCGAGGCGCTCACGACCCGCATGGGCTACTGGACCGACCTCCAGGACCCCTACCGCACCATGGACCCCGAGTACATCGAGTCGGTCTGGTGGTCGCTGAAGGAGATCTTCGGCAAGGGCCTGCTGGTCCAGGACCACCGCGTCGCCCCCTGGTGTCCCCGCTGCGGCACGGGCCTGTCCGACCACGAACTGGCGCAGGGCTACGAGACGGTCGTCGACCCCTCCGTGTACGTCCGTTTCCCGCTCACCTCCGGTCCGCTGGCCGGCCAGGCCGCGCTCCTGGTGTGGACGACGACCCCGTGGACGCTGGTGTCCAACACCGCGGTCGCCGCGCACCCCGAGGTCACCTATGTCGTCGCCACCGACGGCACGGAGAAGCTCGTCGTCGCCGAGCCGCTCGTCGGCAAGGCGCTCGGCGAGGGCTGGGAGACCACCGGCGAGTCCTTCTCCGGCACCGAGATGGAGCGCTGGACCTATCAACGTCCGTTCGAGCTGGTCGAGTTCCCCGAGCCCGCGCACTACGTGGTCAACGCCGAGTACGTGACGACCGAGGACGGCACGGGCCTGGTCCACCAGTCCCCCGCCTTCGGTGAGGAGGACCTCAAGGTCTGCCGCGCCTACGGCCTCCCCGTCGTCAACCCCGTCCGCCCGGACGGCACCTTCGAGGAGGACGTCCCGCTGGTCGGCGGCGTCTTCTTCAAGAAGGCGGACGAAAAACTCACCGAGGACCTCCAGCAGCGCGGCCTCCTGTTCAAGCACATCCCGTACGAGCACAGCTACCCGCACTGCTGGCGCTGCCACACCGCGCTCCTCTACTACGCGCAGCCGTCCTGGTACATCCGCACCACGGCCATCAAGGACCGCCTCCTCCAGGAGAACGAGAACACCAACTGGTTCCCGGAGACGGTCAAGAACGGCCGGTACGGCGACTGGCTGAACAACAACATCGACTGGGCGCTGTCCCGCAACCGCTACTGGGGCACCCCGCTGCCGATCTGGCGCTGCGAGGACGACCACCTCACCTGCGTCGGCTCCCTCGCCGAGCTCACCGAGCTGACCGGCACGGACCAGTCGGGCCTCGACCCGCACCGCCCGTTCATCGACGAGGTCACCTTCGCGTGCCCGACGTGCGCCAAGACGGCCACGCGCGTGCCGGAGGTCATCGACGCCTGGTACGACTCGGGATCGATGCCGTTCGCGCAGTGGGGCTACCCGTACAAGAACAAGGAGCTGTTCGAGAGCCGCTACCCGGCGCAGTTCATCTGCGAGGCCATCGACCAGACCCGCGGCTGGTTCTACACGCTGATGGCGGTCGGCACGCTGGTCTTCGACAAGTCCTCCTACGAGAACGTCGTCTGCCTCGGGCACATCCTCGCCGAGGACGGCCGCAAGATGTCCAAGCACCTGGGCAACACCCTGGAGCCGATCCCGCTGATGGACCGGCACGGGGCGGACGCGGTGCGGTGGTTCATGGCGGCCGGCGGTTCTCCGTGGGCGGCACGCCGCGTGGGCCACGGCACGATCCAGGAGGTGGTGCGCAAGACGCTGCTGACGTACTGGAACACGGTCGCCTTCCAGGCCCTGTACGCCCGTACGTCCGACTGGGCGCCCAGCGAGGCCGACCCGGCCCCCGCCGACCGCCCGGTCCTGGACCGCTGGCTGCTGTCCGAACTCCACGCGCTCACCGACCAGGTGACGCAGGCTCTGGAGGCGTACGACACCCAGCGCGCCGGCAAGCTGCTCTCGGCGTTCGTCGACGACCTGTCCAACTGGTACGTCCGCCGCTCCCGTCGCCGCTTCTGGCAGGGCGACAAGGCGGCGCTGCGCACCCTGCACGAGGTCGTGGAGACGGTCACCAAGCTGATGGCCCCGCTGACTCCGTTCATCGCCGAGCGGGTCTGGCAGGACCTTGTGGTGCCGGTGACCCCGGGCGCCCCGGAGTCGGTGCACCTCGCCTCCTGGCCGGAGGCGGACCTGTCCGCCATCGACCCGGAGCTGTCGAAGCAGATGGTCCTGGTACGGCGGCTGGTGGAGCTCGGCCGGGCCACGCGCGCGGAGTCGGGCGTCAAGACCCGTCAGCCGCTGTCGCGGGCGCTGGTCGCGGCGGCGGGCTTCGACTCGCTGGACCGGGAGCTGCACGGTCAGATCACGGAAGAGCTGAACGTCAGCGCGCTCGCGTCGCTGAGCGAGGTCGGCGGCTCCCTGGTGGACACCACCGCCAAGGCCAACTTCCGGGCGCTGGGCAAGCGGTTCGGCAAGCGGGTGCAGGAGGTCGCCAAGGCCGTGGCGAACGCGGACGCGGCCGCGCTGTCGCTGGCCCTGCGTGAAGGCACGGCGTCGGTCGAGGTCGACGGGGAGACGATCACGCTGGCTCCGGACGAGGTGATCATCACCGAGACCCCGCGCGAGGGGTGGTCGGTGGCGTCCGACGCCGGTGCGACGGTGGCCCTGGATCTGGAGATCACGGAGGAACTGCGGCAGGCGGGTCTCGCGCGTGACGCGATCCGGCTGATCCAGGAGGCCCGCAAGAACAGCGGCCTGGACGTGGCCGACCGGATCGCGCTGCGCTGGACGTCCACGGACCCCGCGGTCGTCGCGGCGCTGAGCGAGCACTCCGGTCTGATCGCGGACGAGGTCCTGGCGACGGACTTCGCCCAGGGCGAGGCCGACGACTCGTACGGCGAGCCGTTCACGGACGAGGGCCTGTCCCTCACGTTCCGCCTGCGCAAGGCATAGCCTCCCGCACCCTTGAAGGCCCGGCCCTCCAGAGGGCCGGGCCTTCGGCGTTACGGCTGGGGGGTCATCCGCGCTTGAGCCGGCGGTCACCGCACATGAAGAGCCCACGGCCACCGCGAAGGAAGAGCCCACAACCACCGCGACGGAAGAGCCCTGCGATCAACGCGCATAAAAAGGGCGGGCCCCGGACCGAAATCCGGGACCCGCCCTTGAACGCTGCCGACGCCTACGGCGTACTACTCACCGTGTCGCGGCCGTCAGTTGTCGTCCTCATCGATCAGGAACCCGCGCATGGGCGAGGGGGCCTGGCCCATCGGGGACGGACCCTGCGGACGGACCGGAGCCATCGGCTGAGTCATGGCCGGCGTCATCTGCTGCTGGCCGCCGTAGGACGGACCGGCGGGGCTCGGCCCACCGCCCATGGTCTGGTTGCCTCCGTAGGACGGGGCACTCGCGCCGGCCGGGGCCATGGAGGGCGCCGGGGACGGCGGGAGGCTCGCGGCGGCCGGAGTGCGCGGCGGAGCAAGCGAGTCGTCGGCCTGGGTCTCCAGCTGACGCAGCTGCGACTCCAGGTACGACTTCAGACGCGTGCGGTACTCGCGCTCGAAGCCGCGCAGATCCTCGACCTTGCGCTCCAGCGTGGCGCGGGCGGACTCCAGGGAGCCCATCGCGACGCGGTGCTTCTCCTGCGCGTCCCGCTCCAGGGCGTCGGCCTTGGCACGGGCGTCACGCTCGAGACCCTCGGCGCGGCTGCGGGCCTCGCCGACGATCTTGTTGGCCTCGGAACGGGCCTCGGCGATCGCCTGGTCGGCGGTCTGCTGGGCCAGCGAGAGGACACGGGCGGCGCTGTCGCCACCGGGGCCCTGACCGGGGCCGCCCATCGGACCGCCCATGGGGCCACCCATCGGGCCGCCCATCTGCTGCTGCATGGGGGGCTGGCCCATGGGGCCGCCCATCTGGCCCTGGCCCATCGGACCCTGGCCCATCTGGCCCTGGCCCATGGGGCCCTGACCCATCGGACCCTGGCCCATCGGGCCGGGACCCTGCGGGCCGCCCTGTCCACCGGGACCGGCGGGCAGCTGCGGCGCACCGCTCGGCAGCTGGGGCGGGCCACCCATGGGGCCACCCATCTGCTGCTGCGGCGGGCCCGATATGCCGGCCGGCACGGGGGCGCCCGGCCCGCGCATGCCCTGCTGCGGCATACCGCCCTGCTGGGGCATGCCACCCTGCGGCATGCCGCCCTGCTGGTCCTGCGGACCGCCGGGACCCTCCGGGGGCTTGCGCATGTTCTGCTGGTTCTGAGCAGCGGCGCGCGTGGCCGCGGCCAGTTTGGCGCGCAGGTCCTCGTTCTCCCGGAGCAGGCGGGTCAGTTCGGCTTCGACCTCGTCGAGGAAGGCATCGACCTCGTCCTCGTCATAGCCTTCTCGGAGGCGGACGGTCGTGAACTGCTTGTTCCGCACGTCCTCGGGGGTCAACGGCATCTCTTCACCTCAACGTAGTCGTCGGCATCGGCAAGACGGTAGGTCACATCGCTCACAGCCGGCTCACGATCGAGATCAGGATGTAGACGATGATCATCAGTACGAAGAAGGACAGGTCGAGCGCCACGCCCCCGAGACGCAGCGGCGGGATGAACCGCCGCAGAAGCTTGAGCGGTGGATCAGTGACAGTGTAGGTGGCCTCCAGAACGACCACCATCGCCTTGCCGGGTTGCCATGAGCGGGCGAACTGGAAGACGTAGTCCATGACCAACCGGAAGATGAGCACGATGAGGAAGCACATCAGCGCGATGTAGATGACATCCAGGACCACGCTCATTGCTGGTGCTTCCCTCTCCCCTGTTCCGTGCTGCTGGGTACTACTTTTACTGCTGTTTCCGGTCGTGCGTCTCAGCTCTGGTTGAAGAACCCGCCCTCTGCGATGCGGGCCTTGTCCTCCGCCGTGACATCGACGTTAGCAGGCGACAACAGGAACACCTTCTGCGTCACCCGCTCGATGCTGCCGTGAAGACCAAACACCAATCCGGCCGCAAAGTCGACAAGTCGCTTCGCGTCTGTGTCGTCCATCTCAGTCAGATTCATGATCACCGGGGTGCCCTCACGGAAGTGTTCCCCGATGGTACGGGCCTCGTTGTAGGTCCGCGGGTGCAGTGTGGTGATCCGGTAAGGCTCTCGTTCCGACACGACCTTGGGCATGATCACCGGTGCGTTCTTCTCCAGGCTTGCGCGTTCTTGTGTGATGGACGCCACGGGCGCGATGCGCGCCGGACGGCCGGATTCCGCGGGTAGCGAAGCGGAACGGGCGACCGGCTCGCGCGGAGCGGGCGGCTGTACGATTCGCACCTCTTCGTCCCTTTGGGACTGATGTGCCAAGTGCGACTGGTGGGACGGCTCGTGCCGTCGGTGGTCCCGCTCCGGCTCGGGGTCCAGTTCGGGCTCGAAGTCGTCATCGGGGTCGAATCCCCGGCCGTCGTACCCATCGTCCTCCACGAGGCCGAGGTAGACCGCCATCTTGCGCATCGCGCCGGCCATGCTCTGAGTCCTCCGCTCTGTGGTGGATCGACTGACGACCGTCAAGTGCCCGCGATCCACGAGGCCGTTGTGCCCGCCTTCCGGCGGCATTGACCATATTTTCTGCTGTGGTCCGACTTCCTGGCGACGTTACCCGAGCCGTGCGCGGACTCCGAGTACCGCCGTACCGACGCGTACATGTGTCGCCCCGGCCGCCACGGCCTGCTCGAGGTCCGCACTCATCCCTGCCGAGACCATGTTCGCAGCCGGATGGGCTCGGCGCAGGTCGGTCGACAAATCCATCAACCGCTCGAACGCCGCCCGTTCACGTCCCGCGTAGGGCCCGGTCAGCGGTGCGACGGTCATGAGACCGTCCAGCCGCAGACCCGGCGAGCGGGCGACCAGGTCGCCCAACTCTTCGATTCCCTCGGGACCGACACCCCCGCGCTCCCCGCGACCGCTCACGTCCGCGTCGAGCGCGACCTGGATCAGACAGCCGACTTCGCGTCCCTGCCGCACCGCCTCCTTCGAGAGCGCCGTGACCAGCCGGGCACGATCGACGGACTGCACCATATCGGCGTAACCGACCACGGAACGAACCTTGTTGGTCTGCAACTGACCAACGAAGTGCCAAGTCAGCGGCAGATCCGCACATTCCGCGGCCTTCGGGGCCGCGTCCTGGTCCCGGTTCTCGGCGACATGGCGCACACCGAGCTCCGCCAGGATCCGCACGTCGTCCGCCGGATACGTCTTGGTGACCACGATCAGCGTCACCTCCTCGCGAGCGCGCCCGGCGGCGGCGCAGGCGTCGGCGATACGACGCTCCACCTTCGCCAGGTTTTCGGCGAGTTCGTCCTTACGGTCCGTCATGTCCCTCAGTCCAGCCAGACATATCCCGCGAGTCGCCCCGTGGTGCGATCGCGCCGGTACGAGAAGTGATCGCCCGACTCCCGGGTGCACACCGGCGACCGCTCCAGATCGCGCACCCCGAGCCGTTCGAGCTGCGCGTGCACCCCGGCGGTCACGTCGACCGCCGGCGTGCCCCAACTCGTCTCGGCGTACGCCGCCGGCTCGACGGCGGCCACGTCCGCGCGCATCGCCACCGGCACCTCGTAGCACCGCCCGCACACGGCGGGTCCGGTGCGGGCGACGATCCGGGCGGGGTCGGCGCCGAGCTCGGTCATCGCGCGTAGCGCGGCCGGGACGACCCCGGCGACCATGCCGGGCCGGCCCGCGTGCGCGGCGGCGACGATCCCGGCGACCGGGTCGGCGAGCAGAACGGGCGTGCAGTCGGCGGTGAGCACGGCGAGGGCGAGTCCGCGGCGCGCGGTGACGACCGCGTCGACCTCCGGCACCGGGCGCTCCGCCCAGGGACCGTCGACGACGGCCACCTCGTTGCCGTGCACCTGGTTCATCCACACGACCCGGGCCGGATCGACTCCGAGCGACTTGGCCGCCAGCTCCCGGTTGGTGCGTACGGCGTCGGGGTCGTCGCCCACCGCCCCGCCGAGATTGAGCTCCTCGTACGGAACGGCGCTCACCCCGCCCCACCGGTTGGTGAAGGCGAAGTGCGCGCCGCCCACTGTGCTCGTTTCCGAGCGTTGTTCCATCACGTCAGAAGGATCACTTGAGGAAGTCCGGTACGTCCAGTTCCTCGGCCGCGCTGTCGGTGTAGGACCGGGACGGCGGGACCGGCGGGGAGACCGGGAGGTCGGCGGCCGGCTCGGGCACCGGCTCCGGGTCCTCCTTCGGCGTGACGCTGCCGAGCGAGCCGAAGGACGGGCGGGACTCGGGCTGCCGTACCGGAGTGGGCTCCTCACGGCGGGAGGAGGCGGAGGACGAGCCGAGGACGTTGTCCCGGCGGGCCGGCGGCTGGCCGCCGTCGAAGCCGGCCGCGATCACGGTGACCCGGACCTCGTCGCCGAGGGCGTCGTCGATGACCGCGCCGAAGATGATGTTGGCCTCGGGGTGGGCGGCCTCACTGACCAGCTGGGCGGCCTCGTTGATCTCGAACAGGCCGAGGTCGGAGCCGCCGGAGATGGAGAGCAGCACACCGCGGGCGCCGTCGATGGACGCCTCCAGCAGCGGCGAGGAGATGGCCATCTCGGCCGCGGCCACCGCGCGGTCGTCGCCGCGGGCCGAGCCGATGCCCATGAGGGCGGAACCGGCCTCGGACATCACGGACTTGACGTCGGCGAAGTCGAGGTTGATGAGGCCGGGGGTGGTGATGAGGTCGGTGATGCCCTGGACACCGGAGAGCAGGACCTGGTCCGCGGACTTGAAGGCGTCGAGCACCGAGACCTGGCGGTCCGAGATGGACAGCAGCCGGTCGTTCGGGATGACGATGAGGGTGTCGACCTCTTCGCGGAGTTCGGCGATGCCGTCCTCGGCCTGGTTGGCGCGGCGCCGGCCCTCGAAGGTGAACGGGCGGGTGACCACGCCGATGGTCAGGGCGCCCAGGGAGCGGGCGATGTTGGCCACGACGGGCGCGCCGCCGGTGCCGGTGCCGCCGCCTTCACCGGCCGTCACGAAGACCATGTCGGCCCCCTTGAGGACCTCCTCGATCTCCTCGCGGTGATCCTCGGCGGCCTTGCGGCCGACGGCCGGGTTGGCTCCGGCGCCGAGTCCGCGGGTGAGTTCGCGGCCGACGTCGAGCTTGACGTCGGCGTCGCTCATCAACAGCGCCTGCGCGTCGGTGTTGATGGCGATGAACTCGACGCCCTTGAGACCGACCTCGATCATCCGGTTGATGGCATTGACACCACCGCCGCCGACACCGATGACTTTGATGACTGCGAGGTAGTTCTGCGGTGCTGCCACGTCGAAGGCCTCTCGCCTCGAGTTACGTGTCGCCGTTTCGCGGGTGAGTGCGATCCGACGACTGATGCCGAATGGGACGGTCCGTAGCGCCGACCCGAACCCTAACGTTGAAGTTTAGGGTTACCAGTGTGACTGTTCGCTGGAGTCTTCCGAACAGGACACTAAGTCGACAAGTGGCGCACGTTCAACGAACACGCCGAACCTCCCGTTTTTCTTTTCACCCTATGTGATCAGCCATAGCGCTGCCCAACCAGGGTGCTGGCCTGCGCGGATGTGCGTCAACTCCCCGATGATGCCGGGGCGGTGGGAACCGAGACGTCGAAGTGCCGCGCGTCCGGCGCCGCTTTCATCAGGGCGGTGAGCGTACGGGCCTTCAGCGCGCCTCGCTCGCCGCTTCCCCAGGCGACCGTGCGGCCGTCGCCCAACTCCAGTGAGATGTCGTCGAAGGAACGCACCTTGACGCTCCGGGTCTCGTGCGCGACGGCGGCCGGAATGGACCGGGCGACCGTCACCGCCTCGCGCACCAAGCGGTCCTCGCCGAAGCGGCGCAGGCTCGCGGCGGCGGAACCCGAGCGGGAGATGCTCAATTCGAGCGCGGGAGCGCCTTTGGGTTCCTCGGAAACCGTGGCGAAACGGACGCCCTTGCGGTCCACTTCGATGAAGTTTCCGCCCTTTTGGACAATCAGAACCGGAGTGCGCTCAACCACTTTCAGGCCGATTCCATGGGGCCACGAACGAACCACGTCAACCGTGTCAATTCGGGGCAGTTTCCGGCGCAGTCGTGACGCGATCGCATCGGTGTCGACGGAAATCAGCGGCGCCCCGACGGGGACTTCGGCGGCCTCGCTCACCTGGGCGGGCGTCAGCACCCGGGTACCGGAGACCGTCACGCGCTCCACGCGCGTCCACGAGGAGCCGTACAACGCCCAGAGGCCGGCCGTGCCGAGGAAGACCATCGCGACGGCGAGCATGATGATCGTACGAAGCTGTCGCCGCACCATCCGCCGCAACCGCCGGGCGAGGGGCGGACCGGACGACTCCTGCTGGCGTTCCCCGCGCTCCACGGTCGTCGGTCCGGCCACGGCCCCTGCCCTTCACCTACACGGAATTACAGCCCTGTCAGCCCTATCGGTGTGCACGGTGGGCGGCGATCGCCTCGTACACCATGCCGACGAGCAGGTCGTCGGCGTCCCGGCGGCCGAACTCGCTTGCCGCGCGGGACATCTCGTACAGCCGGTGCGGGTCGCCGAGCACGGGCAGGACGTTCTCCCGCACCCAGTCGGGCGTGAGTTCCGCGTCGTCGACCAGCAGTCCGCCGCCGGCCTTCACCACCGGCTGGGCGTTCAGCCGCTGTTCGCCGTTGCCGATGGGCAGCGGGACGTAGGCGGCCGGGAGTCCGACGGCGGAGAGTTCGGCGACGGTCATCGCGCCCGCGCGGCAGAGCATCATGTCGGCCGCGGCGTACGCGAGATCCATCCGGTCCAGGTAACTTACCGGGATGTAGGGGGGCATTCCCGGCATCTGCTGCACATGCGGCAGTTCGTTCTTCGGGCCGACCGCGTGCAGGATCTGGATGCCGGCCTGCTGCAGCCACGGCGCGACCTGCTGGACCACCTCGTTGAGGCGGCGGGCGCCCTGCGAGCCGCCGGAGACCAGGAGCGTGGGCAGGTTGGGGTCGAGGCCGAACATGTGCCGGGCCTCGGGACGGGCCGCCGCCCGGTCCAGGGTGGCGATGGAGTGGCGCAGCGGGATCCCGATGTAGCGGGAGTTGCGCAGCTTGCTGTCCGGGGTGGCGACGGCCACCTGGGCCGCGTACCGGGAGCCGATCTTGTTGGCCAGGCCCGGGCGGGCGTTGGCCTCGTGGATGACGATCGGCACACCGAGGCGCTTGGCGGCGAGGTAGCCGGGCAGCGCCACATAGCCGCCGAAGCCGACGACCGCGTCCGCCTTGGTGCGCTCCAGGATCTGCTCGGTCGCCTTGATCGTGCCGCGCAGCCGGCCCGGGACGGTGATCAGCTCGGGCGTGGGCTTACGGGGCAGCGGTACGGCGGGGATCAGCGCGAGCTCGTAGCCCCGCTGCGGGACGAGCTTGGTCTCCAGACCCCGCTCCGTGCCCAGGGCTGTGATCCCCACGGTCGGGTCCTGCCTGCGCAGGGCGTCCGCGAGGGCGAGCGCGGGCTCGATGTGGCCGGCGGTCCCCCCACCGGCGAGTACGACATGCACCGAAATTCACCGCTCTCCGGACGGCCGCGCCGTGGGCGCCCGCCGTCGCATCGTGTTCCATCTCCGAGGCCCCCGGTCTCGCATGGCGCCTCCCGCCCGCTTTCTACCAAAGCGGGGTTGCCGCAGGGAAAGCGCCGCCCGCGCAGCGGGCTCGTCGCGCGCGAACGCGATCAGCAGCCCGATGGCGAACATGGTCGGCAGCAGGGCGGATCCTCCGTAGGAGAACAGCGGGAGGGGGACGCCGGCGATCGGCAGCAGGCCGAGCACCGCACCGATGTTGATCACCGCCTGCGCGGTGATCCAGGTGGTCACGCCTCCCGCGGCATACCTGACGAAGGGGTCCTCCGTACGTCCGGCCACGCGGATACCCGCATAGCCTAGAGCCGCGAAGAGGGCGAGCACCGACAGCGTCCCCGCCAGGCCCAGTTCCTCACCGGTGACGGCGAAGATGAAGTCCGTGTGGGCTTCCGGGAGTTGGCCCCATTTTTCCACACTCGCACCGAGCCCGGAGCCGAAGATTCCGCCGGAGGCGAGGGCGTAGATCCCGTGCACGGCCTGCCAGCAGTCGGCGGCCCCGGACCGGGGCTCGGTGGCGCCGATGCAGGCGAGCCGGGCCATGCGGTTGGGGCTGGTCTTGATCAGGATCACACCGAGGGTGGCGGCGATCGACAGCACGCCGACGAAGAGGCGGGTGGGCGCCCCGGCCAGCCACAGCAGGCCGAACAGGATCGCCGTGAGGATGATCGCCGTGCCCATGTCGCCGCCGAGCATGATCAGCCCGAGCAGCAGGAAGGCGACCGGCACCAGCGGCACCAGCATGTGCTTCCACTGGTTGAGCAGGTTCTTGTCCTGTTTGCGGGCCAGCAGGTCGGCGCTCCACAGGACCAGCGCCAGCTTGCCGAACTCGCTGGGCTGGATCTGGAAGGAGCCGCCCAGCGAGATCCAGTTCTGGTTGCCGTTGACCGACATCCCTATCCCCGGCACCTGCACCAGCGCCATCAGGAAGACGGCGCCCGCGAGGATCGGATAGGCCAGCGCCCGGTGCAGCTTGACCGGCATGCGGGAGGCGATCAGCAGCAGGACGCCGCCGATCACGGCCGCGAGCAGTTGTTTGCGGAAGAAGTAGGA
Source organism: Streptomyces griseorubiginosus (assembly GCF_017614965.1). Lineage (GTDB taxonomy): Bacteria > Actinomycetota > Actinomycetes > Streptomycetales > Streptomycetaceae > Streptomyces > Streptomyces griseorubiginosus_B. Next base: position 45,216 of record NZ_WVUG01000022.1, read on the forward strand.
GCCGGGCAGGGACATCTGCAGCGCGGTGATCTGGGAGGCCGAGTAGACCATCACCAGGCCGAGCACGGTGATCAGGAAACTGCCGCCGGCGATGAGGTAGTAGGCGGTCAGCGGCCGGTCCCAGGCGCGTCTGGCGTTGAGGTAGGCGCGCCGCAGCGGGTTGTCACGGGACGGCCGGGAAGCGGCGGGACGTCTGACGGCCCGCTGCACGGGCGGCCGTCCGGTACGGCTACTGGGCATCAGCGCCTCCGCTGCGTCGGTCAGGAGCCGAGTTCGCGAACCGCCTCCGCGAACGCGTCACCGCGCTTGTTGTAGTTGGCGAACATGTCCATCGAGGCACAGGCGGGAGCCAGCAGCACCGTGTCGCCTGCGACCGCGAGCCGCCGGGCCTCCCGGACGGCCGCGAGCATCGCCCCAGTGTCGGTCCGGTCGAGGTCGACGACGGGTACTTCCGGCGCGTGTCGCGCCAGGGCTTCGCGGATCAGGGCGCGGTCCTGTCCGATGAGCACGACACCGCGAAGTCGCTTTGCCGACTTGGCGACCAGCTCGTCGAAGGTCGCACCCTTGGCGAGTCCGCCCGCAATCCATACGATCGACTCATATGCCGCCAATGAGGCTTCCGCGGCATGGGTGTTGGTGGCCTTGGAGTCGTCGATGTAGGCGACACCGTCGACATCGGCCACGTGCGCGATGCGGTGCGCGTCCGGCGTGAAGTTCCGAAGCCCGTCGCGTACGGCCTTGGGTGGCACCCCGAAGGCACGCGCGAGGGCCGCCGCGGCAAGGGCGTTGGCGATGTTGTGCGGAGCCGGCGGACGGACGTCGGAGACCTCGGCGAGTTCCTGGGCGTTCTTCTGCCGGTTCTCCACGAAGGCGCGGTCGACCAGGATGCCGTCCACGACGCCGAGTTGGGAGGGACCGGGAGTGCCGAGGGTGAAGCCGATGGCCCGGCAGCCTTCCTCGACGTCGGCCTCGCGGACCAGGTCCTCGGTGGCCTTGTCGGCGACGTTGTAGACGCAGGCGACCCGATTGCCCTCGTAGATACGGCCCTTGTCCCTGGCGTAGGCCTCCATGGAGCCGTGCCAGTCGAGATGGTCGGGGGCGAGGTTGAGCACCGCCGCCGAGTGCGCCCGCAGCGAGGGTGCCCAGTGGAGCTGATAGCTCGACAACTCCACCGCCAGGACGTCGTACTGCTCCTCGCCCAGCACGACGTCCAGCAGCGAGACACCGATGTTGCCGACGGCCGCCGTGCGCAGACCCGCCGCCTTCAGGATCGACGCCAGCATCTGGACGGTGGTGGTCTTGCCGTTGGTGCCGGTCACGGCGAGCCAGGGGGCGGCGTCGGGTCCGCGCAGCCGCCAGGCGAGTTCGACGTCGCCCCAGATGTCGACTCCCGCCTCGCGGGCCGCGGTGAACAGCGGCTTGTCCGGCTTCCAGCCGGGCGCGGTGACGACGAGTTCCGTGCCCTCGGGCAGGGTGGCGCCGTCTCCCAGCCGCACGGTGACCCCCAGGGCCTCCAGTTCGGCGGCCTGTTCACGCGCGCGTGCGTCGTCGCCGTCGTTGACGACCGTGACGACCGCCCCGCGCGCGTGCAGCACCTTGGCCGCCGGGATGCCCGAGACGCCGAGTCCGGCGACGGTGACGTGCTTGCCCTCCAGGGAGAGCCCCTGCCGGTCGGTCACTTGTCCGCTGCCCATCCCGCGTAGAAGAGGCCCAGTCCGACGATCACGCAGATGCCCTGGATGATCCAGAAGCGGACCACCACCAGGACCTCGGACCAGCCCTTGAGTTCGAAGTGGTGCTGGAGCGGCGCCATCCGGAAGACGCGCCGGCCGGTGAGCCGGAACGAGCCGACCTGGATGACCACCGACATGGTGATGAGGACGAACAGACCGCCCATGAGGGCCACCAGCAGCTCCGTGCGGGAGAGGATGGCCAGGCCGGTCAGCACGCCGCCGAGGGCGAGCGAGCCGGTGTCGCCCATGAAGATCTTGGCGGGCGAGGTGTTCCACCACAGGAAGCCGAGGCAGGCGCCCATCAGCGCGGAGGCGATGACCGCGAGGTCGAGCGGGTCGCGCACCTCGTAGCAGGCGCCCGGGTTGGTCAGGGTCTGCGCGTTGGCGCAGGACTCCTGGAACTGCCAGACGCCGATGAACGTGTAGGCGCCGAAGACCAGGACGGAGGCGCCGGTGGCGAGGCCGTCCAGACCGTCCGTCAGGTTCACGCCGTTCGACATCGCGAGGATCATGAACAGCGCCCAGACCACGAACAGCACCGGGCCGATCGACCAGCCGAAGTCGGTGATGAACGACAGCTTCGTGGAGGCCGGGGAGTTGCCGCGGGCGTCCTGGAACTGCAGGGCGAGCACCGCGAAGGAGATGCCGACGATCAGCTGGCCGGCCATCTTCGCCTTGGCCCGCAGGCCCAGCGAACGGCGCTTGACGATCTTGATGTAGTCGTCGAGGAAGCCGACCAGGCCCATGCCGACCATCAGGCCGAGCACCAGCAGACCCGAGTAGCTGGGCGCGTAGCCGGTGATCACCTTGGAGAGGAAGTAGGCGGCGACCGTGGCCAGGATGAAGGCGATGCCGCCCATCGTCGGCGTACCGCGCTTGCTGGCGTGCTCACGGGGGCCGTCGTCCCGGATGTACTGCCCGTAGCCCTTGCGGGCCAGGAGCTTGATCAGCAGCGGGGTGCCGACCAGGGTCAGGAACAGACCGATGACTCCCGAGAACAGGATCTGCTTCATCATCGGGCAGCGACCTCACCCTCGGCACCGGTCGCGAGCAGCGCCTGGGCGACGCTCTCGAGGCCGACCGAACGGGACGCCTTCACGAGCACGACGTCCCCCGGGCGCAACTCGCTGCGCAACAGGTCGACCGCCGCCTGTGCGTCGGACACGTGCACCGACTCCTCACCCCACGAACCCTCGTTATATGCGCCCAGTTGCAGCCAGGACGCTTCCCTGCCCCCGACCGCGACGAGCTTGCTGACGTTGAGCCGGACGGCGAGCCGTCCGACCGCGTCGTGCTCGGCGAGCGCCTCGTCCCCGAGCTCGGCCATCTTGCCGAGCACCGCCCAGGTCCGCCGCCCCCGGCCCATCGCCGCGAGCGCGCGCAGGGCGGCTCGCATGGACTCGGGGTTCGCGTTGTAGGCGTCGTTGACGATGGTCACGCCGTCCGGTCGCTCGGTGACCTCCATGCGCCAGCGGGAGAGGGAGTCCGCCTCGGAGAGCGCGGTGGCGATCTCTTCCGCGGACATGCCCAGCTCATGGGCGACGGCGGCCGCGGCGAGCGCGTTCGACACGTGGTGCTCACCGTACAGGCGCATGGTCACATCGCTTGCACCGGAGGGTGTGTGGAGCCGGAAGGCGGGCTGTCCGGTGTCCGTGAGTCGCACGTTCTCGGCGCGTACGTCCGCTTCGTCGGCCTCGCCGAAGAGGACCACCTTCGCCTTCGTTCGGGACGCCATGGCCCGTACGAGCGGGTCGTCCGCGTTGAGGATCGCGGCGCCGCCGTCCTGTGCCGACGGAAGAGCCTCCACGAGTTCGCCCTTGGCCTGCGCGATCTGCTCGCGGCCGCCGAACTCGCCGATGTGGGCGGAGCCGACGTTGAGCACCAGCCCGATCCTCGGCGGGGTCAGCTCGGTGAGGTAGCGGATGTGGCCGATGCCGCGGGCGCCCATCTCCAGCACGAGGAACCGGGTGTCCTCGGTGGCGGACAGGGCCGTGAGCGGCAGCCCGATCTCGTTGTTGAGCGAGCCGGGCGTGAACACCGTCGGCGCCTTGCGCCGCAGCACCTGGGCGATGAGGTCCTTGGTGCTGGTCTTGCCCGCGGAGCCGGTGAGCGCCACGAGGGTCGCGCCGAGGCGGCGTACGACATGACGGGCGAGGGCGCCGAGGGCGGCCTGGACGTCGTCCACGACGATCGCGGGCACGCCGACGGGCCGCGAGCCCAGGACGGCCACCGCGCCCGCCGCCACGACCTGCTGGGCGAAGTCGTGGCCGTCGACGTGCTCGCCGACGAAGGCGACGAAGAGCCCGCCCGGCTGCACCTCCCGCGAGTCCCGGACGACCGGAGCGGTGACCTGGACGGACGGATCCGGTATGTCGTGCGTCTGCCCGCCGACGACTGAGGCGATCTCGGCGAGAGAGAGGGCGATCACAAGTTCATCCCTGGGTCTGCTGGATGGCTTCTCGAAGCACCTGGCGGTCGTCGAAGGGACGGACCACCCCGGCGATGTCCTGGCCCTGCTCGTGGCCCTTGCCCGCGACGAGCACGGTGTCTCCGGGCCGTGCCCGGGCGACGGCCGCTGCGATCGCGGCCGCCCGGTCCTCGAAGACCTGGACCTCGCCGCGTTCGTGTGCTGGTACGGACGCCGCGCCCTCGAGCATGGTTGCAAGGATGGCGAGCGGGTCCTCGGAGCGGGGGTTGTCGGAGGTCAGTACGGCGGTGTCGGCGAGGCGGGCCGCGGCGGCGCCCATCGGGCCGCGCTTGGTCCTGTCCCGGTCGCCGCCGCAGCCGAGCACGACGTGCAGCCTGCCCTCGGTGACCTTGCGCAGGGCGCGCAGCACCGACTCGACGGCGTCGGTCTTGTGGGCGTAGTCCACGACCGCGAGATAGGGCTGTCCGGCGTCCACGCGCTCCAGCCGCCCGGGCACGCCCGGCACCGCGGCGACACCGTCGGCGGCGGCCTGCGGGTCCAGGCCCGCGGCGGCGAGGGCCACGATCGCGGCGAGGGTGTTGGCCACGTTGAAGGGGCCCGGCAGCGGCGCCTTGGCTTCGATGCGCTCGCCCTCGGGGCCGATCACGGTGAACGTGGAGTCGAGTTGGCCGATCACGACGTCCTCGGCCCGCCAGTCGGCGTCCGGGTGGCCCTCGGCGGAGTACGTCACGACCGGGACGGTCGCCTCCACCGCGAGCCGGCGGCCGTACTCGTCGTCGAGGTTGACCACGCCGAGTCTGCTGCGCCGCGGTGTGAACAGCTGCGCCTTCGCCTGGAAGTAGTCCTCCATGCCGGAGTGGAACTCCATGTGTTCCGGGCTGAGGTTGGTGAAGACGCCGATGTCGAAGACGCAGCCGTCGACCCGGCCGAGGACCAGGGCGTGGCTGGAGACCTCCATGGCCACCGCTTCGACCCCGCGCTCCCGCATCACCGCGAACAGGGCCTGCAGATCGGTGGCTTCGGGGGTGGTGCGCTCGGACTTGATGCGCTCGTCGCCGATGCGCGTCTCCACCGTGCCGATCAGGCCGGTGTTGTTCTTGGTCTTCAGACCGCCCTCGACGAGGTAGGCGGTGGTGGTCTTGCCGGAGGTGCCGGTGATGCCGATCTGCAGCAGGTCGCGGCCCGGGTGGCCGTAGATGGTGGCCGCCAGTTCACCCATCCGCCCGCGCGGGTCGTCGACGACCAGGACCGGCAGGCCGGTGGCCGCCGCGCGCTCGGCGCCGGTCGGGTCCGTCAGCACCGCGACCGCGCCGAGGCCGGCGGCCTGGTTGGCGAAGTCCGCGCCGTGCAGACGGGCGCCCGGAAGGGCGGCGTACAGGTCGCCGGGTCGGACCGCGCGTGAGTCATGGGTGATGCCCGTGACCTCTGCGGCGCTCTCGGGCCTTGCGGCACCCAGCTGATCGGCGAGCTCCGCGAGGGGTGTGACGGAGACCTGAACCGGTCGTGGCGGCCCCGGATATGTCACGGAAACGCCCTTCTGGGTGGTTTGGGACTGATCAGCGTGTGGCACGGCGGTGAGCGTACCGGGCGCACCCGCCCGGGAGCGAAGCGAGGGGCGGGGGGCGTCCGGCTTGCCGGAGTCGGGAGTGATCATGGTCACGGAGCGTTCCTGGCTGGTTGCGCTGATCAGGGTGTGAAGGTGACGGGCAGGGCCGCGGGCTTCGCGCCGGTGGGCGGGACCTGGAGGGTCTTCAGTGCGAACTCCATCACCTCCTTGAAGATGGGTCCGCAGATCTGGCCGCCGAAGTAGCTGCCCTTCGTCGCGTTCTGGATGGCGCAGTAGACGGTCACGCGCGGGTTGTCCGCGGGGGCGAAACCGGCGAACGAGGACGTGTATCCGCGGTACTTGCCGGTGGCCGGATCCACACGGTTGGCCGTACCCGTCTTGCCCGCGACCCGGTATCCGGGGATGCGCGCCTTGGTGCCGGTGCCCTCCTGGTCGTCCACGACCGACTCCAGCATCTGGGCGAGCGTCTTCGCCGTCTTCGCGCTGACGACCCTGGTCTTGTGGGGCTTGGCGGCCGGCGTGAAGCGCCCGTCGGCCCCCTTGGCGCCGCGGACGAGGGTGGGCTCGACACGGACGCCGCCGTTGGCGATCGTCGAGTAGACGGACGCCGCCTGCATGGCGTTGAGGGACACGCCCTGGCCGAAAGGAATCGTGTACTGCTGCGATGTCGACCACTTGTCGGGCGGCGCGAGGATGCCCTTGGTCTCGCCCGGGAAGTCGAGTCCGCTGTAGCTGCCGATGCCGAACTTGCGCAGGTACGAGTAGAGGACCTTGTTGGCCTGCGCCTGCGTTCTGCCGAGCTGGCCGGTGGCCAGGATGGTGCCGATGTTGCTGGACTTGGCGAGCACGCCGTTGAGGGTGAGGTCCCAGGTGGCGTGGTCGATGTCGTCCTTGAAGAGCCGGTCGCCGCGGTGCAGCCGGTTGGGCACCACGACATGCGTCAGCGGGGTCGCCACGTTCTCCTGCAGTACGGCGGCCATCGACATGATCTTGGCGGTGGAGCCGGGCTCGTAGGCGTCCTCGACGGCCCAGTTGTGCAGGGCGTTCGGGTCCGCCTTGGACAGGTCGTTGGGGTCGAAGCCGGGCGAGTTGGCCATGGCGAGGATCTCGCCGGTCCGGGTGTCCTGCACTATCACGTACCCGCGGTCCGCCCCGGACTTCTTGACCTGCTCGCTGATCGCGTTCTGGGCGGCCCACTGGATGTCCCGGTCGATGGTTAGCTCGACGTCGCTGCCGGGCACCGCGGGCGTCTCGGTGGAGCCCGCGGTGGGGATGAGCCGGCCTCCGGACTGGGCGTAGCGGATCTTGCCGGCCTTGCCGGCCAGTTCCTTGTTCAGCTCCTGCTCGACGCCTCCGCCGCCCTGGCCGGTGTCGTTGACCCAGCCCAGTATCCCGGCGGCGAGGTCGCCGTTGGGGTAGACGCGCTTGCTGCTGGGGTCGGCGAAGACGCCGGCCAGGACGTTGGCGGTGCCCGGGTCGGTCGCCGCCTTCTGGGTGAGCGCGTTCCTCAGGTCCTTGATCTGCGTCCAGACCTGCGGGGTCTGACGGCGCGCGAGCAGGACGTAGCGCAGCTTCTTGTTGGCCGGCCGCAGCTTCTTGACGAGGGTGGCCTGGTCCTGCCCGAGGATCGGCGCGAGCAGCGCGGCCGCCTGCTCCGGGCCGTCGTCGATCTTCAGCTGGGCGCGGGTGAACATCGTCGGGTCGGCCGTGAGGTCGTAGGCGTCCACGCTGGTCGCCAGGGTCACGCCGTTGCGGTCGGTGATCCCGCCGCGCTCGGCGGCCAGGGTGTGCACGACGTACCGGTTCTGTTCGGCCTTGGCGGCGTACGTGCTCGCGTCGACGGCCTGGACCTGCAGCAGCCGTACGACGAACGCGATCAGCACCAGGGTGAGCGCCAGCGCGACCATGCGCAGCCGGGGGCGGGGGCTGCCGAGCTTGAGGAGGTTCGGGGCCGCGGTCCGGCCCGCCGCGGGACGGCGGGCCGCCGGACGAGCGCCGGGGC
>NZ_WVUG01000230.1 GCF_017614965.1 Streptomyces griseorubiginosus
CCCCTCCGGCCGTTCGGGAAAGAGCACCTCCGCCCGCCGACGGAGCGCCTCCGCCGACTCGTGCCGATGCCGGGCCCGCCCCCGGCTCCCTGCGGGTGCGCGACGATGGCGAATCCGGCCGTCCGTGGCGGGGCCGCGTCCGGGGCCGCTGGAGACGGTCGCTGTGCGTGAACGTGATCGAAGTGCCATGCGGCGAGGATCACCCACTCCGCCACCACCGCGATGATCTTGCTCAATTCCCGGGGATTACCCACCGGTTGTGGACAACTCCGCCACCCGCACGGGTGAAAACGAGTGGTGTCACCGTCACCGCGGCGAGACCACGACCCCCAGCAGCCCGGGCCCGGTGTGCGCCCCGATCACCGCCCCGACCTCGCTCACATGCAGGTCCGCCATCCCGGGCACCCTCGCCCGCAGCCGGTCCGCCAGCGCCGAGGCCCGGTCGGGGGCGGCGAGATGGTGGACGGCGATGTCGACCGGCGCGCTGCCGGCCCGGTCGGCCGCGATCTCCTCCAGGCGGGCGATCGCCCTGGACGCGGTCCGGACCTTCTCGAGGAGTTCGATTCTCCCGCCGTCCAGTTGGAGCAGCGGTTTCACGGCGAGCGCCGAACCCAGCAGCGCCTGCGCCGCGCCGATCCGGCCGCCCCGGCGCAGATAGTCGAGGGTGTCGACGTAGAAGTAGGCGGAGGTGCCCGAGGCCCGCTTCTCCGCGGCCGTGACGGCCTCGTCCACCGTGCCGCCCGCCTCGGCCGCCTCCGCGGCGGCGAGCGCGCAGAAGCCGAGGGCCATCGCGACCGTCCCGGTGTCCACCACCCGCACCGGCACCGGTGCCTCACGCGCCGCGAGGACCGCCGCGTCGAAGGTGCCCGACAGTTCGGCGGAGAGGTGCAGGGAGACGATGCCGGTGGCGCCGGACTCGGCGACCTTGCGGTAGGTCTCGGCGAAGAGCTGGGGGCTGGGCCGCGAGGTGGTGACGGGGCGCCGCTTCTGCAGTGCCTGGGCCAGCGAACGGGTCGAGATCTCGGTGCCCTCGTCCAGCGCCTCGCCACCGAGGACCACGGTCAGGGGGACCGCTGTGATGCCGTGACGCTCCATCGTCCGCGGCGGCAGGTAGGCCGTTGAATCGGTGACGATCGCGACATGGCGGGACATGAGCTGGAGGTTACCTGGCGTAGTGCCCTTACGGCAGCCCGGCCCCTGTCACCTGGTCTGCCCTTGACCGGATCAAGTAGTGCTCTCGGGACGGGGTTTCTTCTGCCAGGGGTAGCTCGGGCGCTGTCCCGGAGGGGTGATGGCGGCCCGCGTCGGCTCCTCGGTCCGGCGCGGTGTCTCCGGCCAGGTCTGCTGCGCCGTCGCGTTGTCGGCGGCCGGGGCGTCCGGCCACGGCGGCGGGGCGGCGGACGGCTCCTCCTTCGTCCAGTGCCGCAGGGCGCCCGCCTCCACGTCGATCTGGGCGCTGAGCGTGTCCAGGTCGTCCGCGGCGAACCGGTGGGCCCGGTCCCGGGCCGCCCAGCGCAGGGAGTCGGCGGACTGGGTGATGCGCTCGGTGCGGGCGCGCAGGTCGGGCAGCCGCTGGGCGAGTGTCGCGCGGTCGGGTTCGCCCTCGAGGCGCTTGAGCTCGCCGTCCAGTTCGTGCCCGTGCACGCTCAGTCGCCGGAAGAGGTCCACGGACTCCTTCAGGGACTGGTCGTCCCGGGCGCCCGCGTGCAGCGCGTCCTGGGTGGCGCGCATCGAGGTGCGCAGCTTCAGGCGCAGCGCGGCGACCTCGGCCGCCGGCCCCTGCTGCACGAAGCTCTTGGCGCGCAGGGTGTGGTCCTCGACCGTGCGCCGGGCCTGGTCGATGGTGCGGTCCACGCCGCGCTTGGCGGCGCCGATCACCTTGACGGTGGCGTAGGCGCCGAGCACCAGGAAGAGGACGAAGAGCAGGGCGAACACTGCGATCACTGCTTCCACTGTGCTCCTCCTCCGGGCTGTCGCGACATGTCGCGCGGCTCTTCCACGGTAAACGAGGCGGGCAGGTCCGGAGTTCCAGAAGAACCCCGAACCTGCCCGTGGAAGACCCGGATCCTGCCCGTAGGGGACTACCCGGAGACGGCGGACGTGTCGCCCGCCCCACCTGCCCGACGGCTACGCGGGAACGATGTTGACCAGCTTCGGCTCACGCACGATGACCTTGCGGATCCCGGCGCCCTCCAGTGCCGCGACGACCTTCTCGTCCGCCAGCGCCACCTTCTCCAGCTCCTCCGCGGAGATGGACGGCGGCACTTCCAGGCGGGCCTTTACCTTGCCCCTGATCTGCACGACGCAGGTCACGGCCTCGTCGACCACGTACCGCGGGTCGGCGACCGGGAAGTCCTGGTGGACGACCGAGTCGGTGTGGCCCAGCTTGCGCCACAGCTCCTCGGCGATGTGCGGGGCCAGCGGCGCGATCAGCAGCACCAGCGGCTCGGCGACCGAGCGCGGCACGGTGCCGCCCGCCTTGGTCAGGTGGTTGTTCAGCTCCGTGACCTTGGCGATGGCGGTGTTGAAGCGCAGGCCCTCCAGGTCCTGGCGCACTCCGTCGATCGCCTTGTGCAGGGCGCGCAGCGTGTCCTCGTCGGGCTCGGCGTCGGAGACGGTGACCTCACCGCTCGCCTCGTCGACGATGTTGCGCCACAGCCGCTGCAGCAGCCGGAACTGGCCGACCACCGCGCGCGTGTCCCACGGCCGGGAGACGTCCAGCGGGCCCATCGCCATCTCGTACAGGCGCAGAGTGTCGGCGCCGTACTCGGCGCAGATCTCGTCCGGAGTGACCGCGTTCTTCAGGGACTTGCCCATCTTGCCCAGCAGCCGGGAGACCTTCTCGCCCTGGTGGTAGTAGGCGCCGTCGCGCTCCTCCACCTCGGCGGCCGGTACGGCGATGCCCCGGCTGTCGCGGTAGACGTAGGCCTGGATCATGCCCTGGTTGAACAGCTTGTGGAACGGCTCCGCGGAGGAGACGTGCCCCAGGTCGTACAGCACCTTGGACCAGAAGCGGGCGTACAGCAGGTGCAGCACGGCGTGCTCGGCGCCGCCGACGTACAGGTCGACGCCGCCGTGCGGCATGCCCGCGCGCGGGCCCATCCAGTACCGCTCGATCTCCGGGTCGACCAGCTGCTCGGCGTTGTGCGGGTCCAGGTAGCGCAGTTCGTACCAGCAGGAGCCGGCCCAGTTGGGCATGGTGTTGGTCTCACGGCGGTACTTCTTCGGGCCGTCGCCCAGGTCCAGGGTGACGTCGACCCACTCCTCGTTCCGCGACAGCGGGGTCTCGGGCTGGGTGTCGGCGTCGTCCGGGTCGAAGGTGCGCGGGCTGTAGTCCTCGACCTCGGGCAGCTCCAGCGGCAGCACCGACTCGGGCAGGGCGTGCGCCACGCCGTCCTCGTCGTAGACGATCGGGAAGGGCTCGCCCCAGTAGCGCTGGCGGCTGAACAGCCAGTCGCGCAGCCGGAAGTTGACCGTTCCCTCGCCGATGCCCTTGCGCTCCAGCCACTCGGTGATGCGCGCCTTGGCCTCGGCGACGGGCAGGCCGTCCAGGGAGATGTCGTCGTTCGAGGAGTTGATGATCTTCGCCTCGTACGACGCGAAGGCGTCCTCCCACGTCGAGGTGTCGGTGCCGCGTCCGTCGGTCGGCTCGACGATGCAGACGATCGGCAGCTCGAAGGCGCGCGCGAACTCGAAGTCGCGCTGGTCGCCCGCCGGGACGGCCATGATCGCGCCGGTGCCGTAGCCCATCAGCACGTAGTCGGCGATGAACACCGGGATCTGCTCGCCGTTGACCGGGTTGGTCGCGTAGGCGCCGATGAAGACACCGGTCTTGTCCTTGGCCTCGGCCTGCCGCTCCACGTCGGACTTGGAGGCGGCCTGCGCGCGGTAGGCGGCGACGGCCTCGGCGGGCGTGGCGTGACCGCCGGTCCACACCTCGTGGGTGCCCTCCGGCCAGGCGGCCGGGGTGAACTTCTCGACCAGCGGGTGCTCCGGGGCCAGCACCATGTAGGAGGCGCCGAACAGGGTGTCCGGGCGGGTGGTGAAGACCGTGATTCGCTCGCCGTCGATCGGGAAGTCGACGCGGGCGCCCTCGGAGCGGCCGATCCAGTTGCGCTGCTGCAGCTTGATCGCCTCGGGCCAGTCCAGCGCCTCCAGGTCCCGCAGCAGCCGGTCGGCGTAGGCGGTGATGCGCATGTTCCACTGGCGCAGCTTGGCCTTGAAGACGGGGAAGTTGCCGCGCTCGGAGCGGCCGTCGGCGGTGACCTCCTCGTTGGCCAGCACGGTGCCCAGGCCCGGGCACCAGTTGACCGGCGCGTCGGAGGCGTAGGCCAGCCGGAACTCGCCCAGGACGTCGGCGCGCTCCGTGGCGCTCAGCTCGTGCCACGCGCGCGTGTGGCCGGGTACGACGCGCTCACCGGTCTCGAACTGGGCGATCAGCTCGGAGATCGGACGGGCCCGGTCCGCCTCGTCGTCGTACCAGGAGTTGAAGATCTGCAGGAAGATCCACTGGGTCCACTTGTAGTACTCCGGGTCGATCGTGGCGAACGACCGGCGCTTGTCGTGGCCCAGGCCCAGCCGGCGCAGCTGGACCTTCATGTTCTCGATGTTGGCCTCGGTGGAGACACGCGGGTGCGTGCCGGTCTGCACCGCGTACTGCTCGGCGGGCAGGCCGAAGGCGTCGAAGCCCAGGGTGTGCAGGACGTTGTGGCCCGTCATGCGCTGGAAGCGCGCGAAGACGTCGGTGGCGATGTAGCCCAGCGGGTGGCCGACGTGCAGGCCCGCACCGGAGGGGTACGGGAACATGTCCATGATGTACTTCTTGGGGCGGGCGACGACCTCCGGGTCGCCGGCCAGGTCACCCTCGGGGTTCGGCGCCGCGTACGTGCCCTCGGCGTCCCAGAAGTCCTGCCAGCGTGCCTCGATCTCGGCCGCCATCGCGGCCGTGTAGCGGTGCGGCGCGACCACCTCGGCGGTGGCAGCGGGGTTCGTCTCGCTCATGATCCTCAAGCTCCATCGGTCGTCTCTGCCAGCGGCTGCTCGTTGCCGGAAACGAAAAATCCCCTCGCACAGGAGGGGACGCCGCGCCGATTCCGACCATCCGGTCCGCCCGGTGGTCGGGACTGATCAGCGCGGCCCGCTAAGCAGAAGGCGTACGGCACGCATGGCGTTAGGGTACCGCAGCGCTTGAGCACGATGCGACGCGCTTCCGTATGGGTCCTTGGCACCGGGCGCATGTCCGGTGCCACAACTGAATAACGGTCAAAGTTACTTCGCGTAACACCCGACACCCGGACATCACAACGACTGCGTTGTCCTTAGGTAACAGCGCAATAACTCAAACCTCGTACCGATCGGTATGGCGCCACTTAGAGTTCGGCAGCGGGACCGCTTTCCCGAAACTGCTCGGAGTTGCCCCCATGAACCCTCGTCGTAGTAACAGCTCGCTCCCCAAGCCCGGCCGGTCGGCCTATGGGGTGGCGACGGCTGTCGTCCTGCTGCTGATACCCATAGTCGTGCTGGCCGGCGGCGACTGGCTGCAGCAGTTTTTGAACTTCGGTGCGGGCGTGCTGTCGCTCGTCCTGCTCACCTGCTCGGTGATCTGGGGCCTGGTGGCCCAGGACCGGCTCATCCTCAACATCCGCCAGCGGATCGTGGCGCAGGGCATCCACCGGGTGACCGCCGTCGCGTCCATCGCGTTCCTGATCGTCCACATCGGCGTCAAGATCGCGCTGGACCACGCCGGCTGGATCGCGGCCCTGATCCCCTTCGGCATGGTGTTCACCGGCGGCGGCGCGAACCCCGGCAGCGCCACGCTCATCGGCATGGGTTCGCTGGCCGCGTACCTGATGATCTTCGTCGGTGTCACCGGCGCGCTGCGCAACCAGTTCGCCTCCCCCGCGCCGGTCGCCGCCCGTTGGCGTGCCATGCACATGCTGGCCTACCCGTCCTGGTGCGCGGCCCTGATCCACGGTCTGTACGCGGGACGTCCGGCGAAGCCGTTCTTCATGGTGTCGTACGAGCTGTGCGTGGTCGCCGTGGCCGCGGCCCTCGCCCTGCGCTCGGCCCCGCGCCCGTTCAAGCGCAAGGTCGCCGACCGGCTCGCCATGCTGCTCGGCAACGAGCCGATGTCCGTCCGGGACGATCTCGAGTCCAGCCGCGCGCGCGTGGCCGAGGCCTCCTCCGCACTGCCGGGCTACGAGGCCCGCGCGCCGCGTCAGGCACCCCAGGCGCCCATGGACACGGGGCCCTCCCCCGCCACCGCCGGCTTCTACGACACCGGCTCCTCGCGCACCATGACCCCGGACTCCACCGGCGGCTTCGCGGCCGCCTACCGCGCCGTCACGCCCCAGCAGCGCGCCCAGCAGCCCTACGGAGCCGACCAGACGGCCCGCATGGACCTGCCCATGGACATGCAGGGCACGGGGGGCATCCCGCGCGTGGACAGCGGCGGCAGCACCTCGGGCACCTGGCCGGTCCCCACGCCGCCGCCGGTCGGCGAGGCGCCCCCGTCGGCGTACGACCCGATGCAGGACACGGGATACAACATCCCGGCCTATGGCAATTCGGGCACCGCGGCGTACCGGAACAGTGATGTGTACGACACCGGTGAGACAAACAACCTCTACGGGACGTACAACCCGAACGACACGTACAACAGCGGTCCCGCCAATCAACCTCCCGGTGAGTCGTTCGACGCATCGGGTTCGGGCGAACCTTGGAACACGCCTTCCGGAGGCTATAGGTGAACGAGGCCCTGCCCGACGTTCCAGAAGTCCGCGTGGTCGGTCTTCCGCAGCTCACGTCGGGCTTCGACCTTGTCGAAAGACTCGATCTGCCCATGCACCTCAAGGTGCACGGGCCGCTCGACCCCCTCGGCGGCGAGGCACTCGCCAAGCTCGCCGAGAACATCAGCCTGAAGGGCCGCGGCGGCGCGGGCTTCCCCTTCCACAAGAAGCTGCGCTCGGTCGCCGAAGCGGCGATCAAGCGCGGTGTGCGGCCCGTCGTGGTCGTCAACGGCAGCGAGGACGAGCCGGCCTGCCGCAAGGACACGGTGCTCATCAACCGTGCCCCGCACCTCATCCTGGACGGCGCGCTGCTGTGCGCCGAGGCCCTGGGCGCCCGCACGCTCGTGATCGGTGTCACCCGGGAGTCCACCCAGCGCTCCATGGAGGCCGCCCTCGCCGAACGCGGTCTGAGCAACAGCCGCCGCTCGGCCCTCAAGGCGTTCGTCCAGCGCAACCCGGTCCGCATGGTGACCGGCGCGGCCGCGTCGCTGATCCGGTCGATCGACGGCGGCCCGGCGATCCCGCCCGGCCGCAAGGTCAGCGCCTCGCAGAACGGCGTCGGCGGCGCGCCCACGCTGCTGTCGAACGCCGAGACCTTCGCCCAGCTGGCCATCGCCGCCCGCATCGGCCCCGAGCGCTACGGCAACACCGGCCTGTACGACGAGCCGGGCACCGTCATGCTCACCGTCTCCGGCGCGGTCGCCCGCCCCATGGTGATCGAGGTCCCCACGGGCGTACCGCTGCGCTACGTGCTGCAGCTGGCCGGCGCCCCGCCGGTCCCGCAGGGTGTGCTGACCGGCGGCTACCACGGGAAGTGGATCGACGCGGCGACCGTCAACGAGGCGGTCATCTCCCGCAACTCCCTGGACGCGGTGGGCGGTGCGCTGGGCGCCGGCGCGATCCTGCCGATCAGTCAGGAGACCTGCCCGCTCGGCGAGTCACTGCGGGTGGCGCAGTGGCTGGCCGAGGAGAGCGCGGGCCAGTGCGGTCCCTGCTACCTCGGTCTGCCGGCCGCCGCGCGCGGCATGGAGGACATCATCAACGGCGGCGGTCCGGCCGCTCTGGAGGCCCTCAAGCAGGTCGCCAAGAACGTCAAGCGGCGCGGTGCGTGCTCGCACCCGGACGGCTCCGCGATGTTCCTGGAGTCGACCATCAAGGCGTTCACCGACGACCTGGCCGCCCATGTCCTCGGAAACGGCTGCGGACGGCCCGTGGAGGGCGTTCTGCCGCTCTTCGAGGGCGGCAAGATGCCGACGGGCATCCCGGGCGGCGCGGAGGCCCCCGCGGACAACGGTGCCAGCCGCCAGAAGATCTACGTCGACTGGACACTGTGCCGGGGCCACGGGCTGTGCGCGGACATCCTCCCGGAGGTCTTCGAGCTGGGCGCCGACGGCTTCCCGACCGTCGCCCAGGCGCAGGTGCCGCGCTACGCGGAGGCCAAGGCGGTGCGCGCGGTGCGCCGCTGCCCGGCGCTGGCCCTGCGCATCGAGGAGGAGGCGCCCCGCGACCGCGCCCCCGCCCGCAACCTGCCGGTGCTCTCCCAGGGCCGCGGACGGCGCGCCCTGGGCCGCTGAGCCGCACGCACACGTCGAAGGGCCGCCCTACCGGGCGGCCCTTCCGTCTGCGCCGGCTCCCCCGGAAGCCAACTCCCCCTGAACACACGAAAGATCCCGCCGGATCGTGATGATCCGGCGGGATCTGCTGTGGAGCTAAGGAGAATTGAACTCCTGACCTCCTGCATGCCATGCAGGCGCTCTACCAACTGAGCTATAGCCCCTTGCGGTGTGTTCCGCCCGGTTTCCCCGGCGGCGACGCCAACATTACACGGTCGACCGGGTGGAACACCAAATCGTTTGCCCGAGGCCCGCGCGCGGGAGGCGCCTCAGGCCGTCACGAACGAGTAGAACCGCTTGAGCGTGCAGTGCTCCTCCAGAAGACGGCCGTAGATCGGCTCGCCCTCCAGCTCGCGGTAGGTCTCGATCGGGTCACCCTTTATGATCAGCGCCCGCGCGCATTCCTCGCACCAGTACTGGTAGTCGGGATTGACCGGTTCCATGTCGCGGACGATGGGCGTACCGCTGCCGCACCAGTCGCACTTCCGCCTGTGTGCACCCATCGATCAGCTCCAGCTGTGGCCGCAGGCCGTGCACACGTAGGAGATCCCGCCGTTGTCGCCGAGAACCTGCGCGACGTGGGCGGAACCACAGGAAGGGCAGCTCAGGCGGGTGACCGTGTCCCGTGTCGACGCCGCTTCGAGGAGGTGGCCGTCCTCCTCGAGGATGCTCGCAGGCATCACTGCTCCCTCCCGTCGGGCCGCGCCCCCTTCCGGCCGTTTGATTCTGCCACGGCCGGGCCGATACGGTCAGCGACGCCTCAGTACCAGTCCGGACACGGCACCCACCGCGGCCGTACCGGCCAGCGCGAACATGCACGCCAGAAGCGCCTCCGCAGAGGTATACGCCCCCGGGGCCCCAAGTGACTCAAGCCGGTTCAAGAACAGTGTGCCGAACGCGGCGACTCCGGTCAGCTGTCCCAGCTGTGCGACCGTGGCGAGCAGGCCGCTGGCGTCCGCGGCGTCCTCCGGCCGGACCGTGGCCAAGGCGCGGGTCAGGGTCGGGCTGAAGCCGAGCGCGATGCCCACGCCGACACCGGCGTACGCCACGTACAGCGCCGCCCCGCCGCCGTCGCCGCCCTTCAGCAGCAGCCCCACGCCGATCACGGACAGGGCGGTCAGCACGAACCCGGCCGGCGTCAGCAGCCGCTGCCAGGACGCGGGCCAGGAGCGCCAGGTCAGTCCCACGACACCGAAGACGACCGCCGTCGGCGCGAATCCGAGGCCCGCGCGCAGGGCGCTGTACCCGAGGCCGCCCTGGACGTGCAGGGTGAGCGCGAACAGGAAGCCGCCGTTGACGGCCATGACCGCCAGGATGCGGAACACCGCCAGGCCCATGCCGGGCTGCCGCAGCACCCGTGGGGCGATGAGCGGGGCGCCGCCGCGCCGGGCAAGGCCGGACTCGTACCGGCTGAACAGCGCGAAGAGGACCGCCGCGCAGGCCAGGGAGAGCCAGGACCACAACGGCCAGTCCTGCTCCTGGCCGAGCACCAGCGGCACCGTGAACAGCGACACGGCCGCGCCGAGCAGCAGCAGACCGGGCAGGTCGAGACCACGCGCCCGCTCCGGTGCGGCCGCGTCCCTGGCCGGCAGGACCCGGCTTCCGAGGGCCAGCAGGGCGAGGCCCACGGGCACGTTCACCAGGAACACCGGCCGCCAGCTCGTGCCGAACAGGTCGGCGCTGACCAGGAGTCCGCCGACGACCTGCCCGGCGGCGGCGCCGACGGCGATGACGGCCGAGTACGCGCCGAGCGCCCGGGCCCGGGCCTCGCCGGTGAAGGTGCGCTGGATCAGGCTGAGCACCTGCGGGATCATCACGGCCGATCCGGCGCCCTGCACCAGCCGGAACACGATGAGTTCGGTCGCCCCCTGCGCGAGTCCGCAGGCCAGCGAGGCGGCGGTGAACAGGGCGAGCCCGGCGAGATGGACCCGGCCGTGACCCAGCCGGTCGCCGAGGCGGGCGCCGGTGATCAGCAGCACCGAGTACGTGATGGCGTATCCGGCGACGACCAGCTGCAAGTCGGAGCCGGAGGCGTGGAGTTCGGTGCCGATGGTCGGGGCCGCGACGTTCACGATGAACACGTCGAGCAGGGCCATGAACTGGGCGGCGAGCACCAGCGCGAGCAGCTGCCGGGACCGGTTGTCAGTGGCGGGGGCTTTACTGGGTGCGGGGCGTGGAGCGGGGACGGAACCCGGCCCCGTCCCGGGCGTGGTCGTCGTCATGCCGTCGAGCCTGACGACGACTCGGTACGGGTGCCGAGAGCCCGCCGATGCTGGTACTGACAGCACCTGGCAGCGGACAGGCCCGGCACTGAGGATGGGTGTACGACGGGGACGTGACGGGGGACGTGACGATGACGACGACACATCGCAAGCGGCCGGAGCTGGCCGCCTTCCTGCGCACGAGGCGGGCCCGGGTCACTCCGGCGGACGTCGGCATGCCCCCGGGGTCCAGGCGCCGCACACCGGGCCTGCGCCGCGAGGAGGTCGCCCAGCTCTCCGGCGTCGGCGTGACGTGGTACACCTGGCTGGAGCAGGGCCGCCCGATCAACGCCTCCGCGCAGGTCCTGGACGCGGTGGCGCGCACCCTGCGGCTGGACCCGCCGGAGCGGGAGCATCTGTACCGGCTGGCGGAGGTGCCCTTCGAACCGGTCCCGGAGCGGCTGACGCGGTCCGTCGGGCCGGAGGTGCAGGGCATCATCGACGCCCTCGACCCGCTCATGGCGGTGGTCTACAGCTCGCGGTACGACGTCCTGGCCACCAACGCCGCCTACCGCGCCCTGTTCCTGGTGCCGGAAACGGTCCGGATCGGCGTACCGAACGTGCTGTGGACGCTGTTCACGCTGCCGGAGGAGGTCTGCCCGGTGGTGTACCGCGACCGCGAGCTGCCGCTGATGGTGGCGACGCTGCGGTCCTGGTACGGCCGCCATGTGGGCGAGCCGGCCTGGGAGGGGTTCATCAGCGCACTGTCGGAGGCCAGTCCGCACTTCGCCCGGCTGTGGGCGAGCGGCGAGGTGACACCTCCGGGGCCGCGGGTGAAGACGTTCCGTCATGAGGCGGTGGGGGAACTGCGGATGGCCTCGCAGTCGCTGCAGATCGACGGGATGCCCGAGTGCCGCATCGTCGTCTACACGCCCGAGGACGAGGCGGCACGGGAGAAGGTGGCCCTGCTCCGGGAGCGCAGCGAGCGGGTGTGGCCAACGAGAAATCCCGCCTCCTGACGGAGGCGGGATCCCGGTGTGGAGCTTGTGGAGCTAAGGAGAATTGAACTCCTGACCTCCTGCATGCCATGCAGGCGCTCTACCAACTGAGCTATAGCCCCGTGTTCCCTCGTTCTCCCCGCTCGGCGGGGTGAACAAGAAGAACTTTAGCCTGCGACCTGCCGGAAAGTGAAATCCGCTCAGTCGTCGTCGCCGAGCACCGGTTCCGGCAGAGTGCCGGCGTTGTGCTCGAGCAGCCGCCAGCCGCGGGCGCCCTCGCCCAGGACCGACCAGCTGCAGTTGGAGAGACCGCCGAGGCTCTCCCAGTGGTGGGAATCCAGACCGAGCAGGCGCCCGATGGTGGTGCGGATCGTCCCGCCGTGGCTGACCACGACCAGGGTGCCGTCGTCGGGGAGCTTCTCGGCGTGCCGGAGCACCACGGGGGCGGCCCGGTCGGCCACCTCGGTCTCCAGCTCGCCGCCGCCCCGGCGGACCGGCTCGCCGCGCTTCCACGCGGCGTACTGCTCGCCGTACCGCTCGATGATCTCCTCGTGCGTCAGCCCCTGCCAGACGCCCGCGTAGGTCTCGCGCAGGCCCTCGTCGTGGGTGACCTCCAGGCCGGTGAGCGCGGCGAGCTCGGCCGCCGTGTGGGCCGCGCGCTGGAGGTCGGAGGCGACGATCGCGTCCGGTGCCAGGGCGACCAGCAGCCGGGCGGCGCGGCGGGCCTGGGCCAGCCCTGCCTCGGTCAGCGGGACGTCCGTGGTGCCCTGGAAGCGGCGCTCCACGTTCCACGATGTCTGGCCGTGCCGCCACAGGATGACGCGGCGGCCCCGCCCGGGGCGGCCGGCGGACACCTCACCGGTGGCGCCCATCACCACTCACCGCCGAGGTCGGCCGCCTCCTCGGCAGCCTGCAGCTTGGCGTGCTCCTCGCCCTTGCCGCGGGTGGCCTTGGCGTCGGCGGGCAGCTCCAGCTCGGGGCAGTCCTTCCACAGCCGCTCCAAGGCGTAGAAGACACGCTCCTCGCTGTGCTGGACGTGGACGACGATGTCGACGTAGTCGAGCAGTACCCAGCGGGCCTCGCGGTCGCCCTCGCGGCGCACCGGCTTGGCGCCGAGTTCCTTCTGCAGCCGCTCCTCGATCTCGTCGACGATCGACTTGACCTGGCGGTCGTTGGGCGCGGAGGCCAGCAGGAAGGCGTCCGTGATCGACAGGACGTCGCTGACGTCGTAGGCGATGACGTCGTGCGCGAGCTTGTCGGCGGCCGCCTGGGCGGCTGTGTGGATGAGTTCGATGGAGCGGTCGGTGGCGGTCACTACGTGGCTTTCGGTCGGCGGTCACTTGACACCAAGGGTCTCACGGACCGCCGGGCGCACCCCACGTGATTAAGGGATCACGTGGGGCGCCCGCCGGGTGACTAGGAGGCCGACGACGGCTTGTAGTCCTTGCCGAGGACCACCGAGACGTCGGCGTTCGCGCCGGTCTGGCCCTTGCTCACGGCGCTGGTGGGCAGGCCCAGGGTCTTGGCGACCTCGGTGGCGTCGTCCTTGTCCGCGGCGTCGGAGTAGACGACCTTGGACGTGGCCGAGGCACTGGCGGAGGTGCCGCCGTCGATGAAGGTGAAGCCGCCGTTGACGAGCGTCACGCGGGTCTTCTCGGTGTTGTCCTTCACACCGCTGGCGTTCTGCACGGAGACCCGGACGGCGGAGCCCTGGTCGGGGCTCTTGGCGGTGCCGCCGAGCACGTCCTTGACCACACTGGCGCTCGCCTGGGCGCTGAGCGTGCCGTCGTTCTGCACGGGCAGCAGGGCGGTCTTGTAGTCGCCCTCCTTGGCGAGGTCGGCGAGCTTGGCGAGGAAGGTGCCCAGGTCCTTGTCGGTCAGCGACGGGTCGAGGATCTGCGCGAGGGTCTGGACGGTCGTCGTGGCGCCCGAGGGGTCGGAGGACATCTTGCGCAGCACGCCCTGCATGACCTGCCCGAACCGCTCCAGCTGGGCGTTCTCGGCCTCCCCGGAGGCACGGTAGGTGGCGTAGGCGACGGCCATCTTCCCGCTGAGGGTCTGGTCCTTGCCGCGGTGGACGAGGGGCGCGCCGCCCTTCTTCTTGGCGCTCGGGTCGGGCACGTCCGCGTCGGTGTCGATGTCGATGTCGCCGACGAGGTCGACCAGGTTCTGCAGATAGGGCGTGTCCAGCCGCCAGGTGCCCTCGATGTTGGTGCCCAGGACCGTGTCGAGGGCGTCGCGGGTGCCGGAGGAGCCGTCGTCCTCGACGGACTTGGCGAGCGTGGTCGCGTTGCCCGTGTCGTCCGTCAGGGAGAGGGAGTTGGGCAGCAGCACGGTGGTGCCCTGCTTGGTGGTGGTGTTGTCGACGAGCAGTGCCGTGGAGGTGCCGCCCTTCGCGGTGTTGTGCAGGTGGACGACGATCACGTCTCGGTTCTGGGCGCCCGCGGCCGTCGCCGTGCCCTTCTTGGCGCCGGACTTGGACAGCCCGGGCAGCTTCCCGGCGTACCAGAGGTAGCCGACGCCGCCGACCGCGACCAGGGCCAGGGCCACCACGAGGGCGACGAGGCGGCTGCGGGCGCGGCGCTTGGCCTCCTCGCGGCGCTCGGTGCGGTTCTCGGTGAAGTTCAGCCAGTCGATGACGTCCTCGGAGTCACCGTCGGGCTGCTCGACGAAGGCGAACTGTTCGGTGCGGTAGTCCCGTTCGGCGGGGGCCTCGGTGTCGTCCCGTTCGGCTTCCGCCGGTCCGGCCTGCTGCGGGATGTGGGCGGTCTGCTCGGCGACCCGCGGCTGCTGCCCGCTGCTCGCGCCCTGCCCGTAGGGGTCGTACGGGGCGGCGGG
>NZ_WVUG01000231.1 GCF_017614965.1 Streptomyces griseorubiginosus
GGCTGGACGAGTTCCCGGCCTCGCTCGACGTGGGGTTCACCAAGCGGCTGCGGGAGTCACCGGAGTGGATCGGGCTGGGCGGGAAGCCCTCGGCGTCCGGTGTGCAGCGGTACGCCCTGTGGTTCGCCCACCCGCATCTGCTGAGCTTCTGGCTGGTCGACGCGGACGGCGACCGTTTCACCCGAAAGGAGCGGACCGCGGGGCCGACACTGCTGTGGACCCACCCGAGCGGCGACGGCCGCGGCGAGGTGACGCTGCGGCTGGAGGGGGTGGCGTCCAGGTCCAGGGCGGTGGAGATCGCGAAGTCCCTCGAGGCGTCGGCGCCGTCGTCGCCGTCGCCGTCGCCGTCGCGGAAATCTTCCTCTTGATGTGCGGAGGGTGGGAACCCAGCCGGGTCGGGCGGTGTACCAGAAGTGACACGCGGCTCACGGTGAGCCGCAGGGAGCGACTGGCTGGGGGATCGCATGTGGAGGGGTCTGGTTCGTGAACTGACGGCCGTGGCAGGAGCGTTGGCGGTCGTGTTGGGGGTGGGGATGGCCGGCCGGGCTGCGACTTCGGGGCACGACGGTGACTCCTCGGTGCCGCGGCCGTCGGAGGACGCCCAGGCGTCACCGCGGACTCCGGGCCGGGACATCCCGGATCTGGCGATGATCGTCGCCGGTGACACCGGGCGGACGGTGGTGCTGCGGTCCCCTGAGCCGGCCTTCGCCCGGCTGCGGGAGCTGCTGCGGCCGACGTACGAGGGAACGGAGCGAGTGCCGGCGAGCTGGAACGAGGACCGCTATCCGCCGGTGGACTTCACGGTGATCTGGGGGCTGACGGGGGTCGGAGGCTGGCCGCAGACCAACCGGGCGCCGGGCGATGACGTGGCCGTCGAGCGGCAGGACCAGTTGTTCGTGGCGCCGGACGGCACGCCCTGGATACGCAGCGATCCCGCGCCGGACGTCCAGGACGACGACATCCGCTGGCATCGGGCACCGCGCTCGGTGTTCGTCCGGCTGGAGCAGGAGAGGGTGCTCAGCGGGTTGGGCAGGGCGGGGCGCGGTGACGACGGGGCTGCCGACAACGCGGCCGCGCAGGGGACCGCTCGGGCGGAGTCCGGCCGGGACCGTGTCCGGTGGGCGGGTCCGGGGCTGGCCGTGGGGATCGCCGTCGGGGCGGGCGGCACCGTGCTGATACGCCGCGCGGCGGCCCGGCGAGACGCGGGGCCGCCGCGGGAGGAACCACGACAGGAACTCATCGATCTGTGAAGGCCGACCTGTGAGAGCCGATCTCCGAGAGTCGCCGGACCTTGACAACTCAAGAGGGTGCGTCGCGCGAGGGCGCGCTCAGCCCAGGTCGATCTCCGGGTACAGCGGGAAGCCGGCCACGAGGTCGGTCGCGCGGTGGGAGATCTCGTCCGCGATCTTCGGGTCGAGGACGTGCTGGGCCTTGGACGGTGCGCCCGACTTGGTGGTGCCGGGCTCCGCCGTGGTCAGGACGCGGTCGATGAGGCCGGCGACCTCGTCCATCTCCGCGGTGCCCAGTCCCCGGGTGGTCAGGGCGGGGGTGCCGATGCGGATGCCGGAGGTGTACCAGGCGCCGTTCGGGTCGGCGGGAATGGCGTTGCGGTTGGTGACGATGCCGGACTCCAGCAGCGCGGCCTCGGCCTGACGGCCGGTGAGGCCGTAGGAGGTGGCGACGTCGATCAGGTTGAGGTGGTTGTCCGTGCCGCCGGTGACGAGGGTGGCGCCGCGTCGCATCAGGCCGTCCGCCAGCGCACGGGAGTTGTCGACGATGCGCTGGGCGTAGTCCTGGAACGAGGGCTTCCGGGCCTCGGCGAGGGCGACGGCCTTGGCTGCCATCACGTGCGGGAGCGGGCCGCCGAGCACCATCGGGCAGCCGCGGTCGACCTGGTCCTTGAGGGAGTCGTCGCACAGCACCATGCCGCCACGCGGGCCGCGCAGTGACTTGTGGGTGGTGGTGGTGACGATCTGGGCGTGCGGGACCGGGTCGAAGTCGCCGGTCAGCACCTTGCCCGCGACCAGACCGGCGAAGTGCGCCATGTCCACCATCAGGGTCGCCCCGACCTCGTCGGCGATCTCCCGCATGATCCGGAAGTTCACGAGGCGGGGGTAGGCGGAGTAGCCGGCGACGATGATCAGCGGCTTGAAGTCGCGGGCGGACGCGCGCAGCGCCTCGTAGTCGATCAGGCCGGTGGCCGGGTCGGTGCCGTAGGAGCGCTGGTCGAACATCTTGCCGGAGATGTTCGGGCGGAAGCCGTGGGTCAGATGGCCACCGGCGTCCAGCGACATGCCGAGCATGCGCTGGTTGCCGAAGGCCTGCCGCAGTTCGGCCCAGTCGGCCTCACTGAGGTCGTTGACCTGGCGGACGCCTGCCTTCTCCAGGGCGGGGGCCTCGACACGCTGTGCGAGCACGGACCAGAAGGCGACGAGGTTGGCGTCGATGCCGGAGTGCGGCTGGACATAGGCGTGCTGTGCGCCGAAGAGGGCCTTGGCGTGGTCGGCGGCGAGGGACTCGACGGTGTCGACGTTGCGGCAGCCGGCGTAGAAGCGGCGGCCGATGGTGCCCTCGGCGTACTTGTCGCTGAACCAGTTGCCCATCGCGAGGAGGGTGGCCGGCGAGGCGTAGTTCTCGGAGGCGATCAGCTTGAGCATCTCGCGCTGGTCGGCGACCTCCTGGCCGATGGCGTCGGCCACGCCGGGCTCGACGGCGCGGATCACGTCGAGGGCTGCGCGGAAGGCGGTGGACTCGGTGGAGAGGGGCTGCTGCTCTGTCATGTCGTCGGCCTCCGGGTGGCGTGGCTTGAAGCGTTCACGGTTCACGGTTGGCCCAGGCGCACGGCACTCGCTCCCTCACAGGCCGCTCCCCGATGGTCGGTCCCATCCCAGCGCGCCAGTCACGGCCCGTCGGCCAGCCTACCGGGCGTGCCGCACACGTGAGATCCCACGTCCACCATGCGAGCGAGGATAGGAAGGGGGCCACGCCGTCGACCTCACCACCGTCCCCTCTCGGCACCGTCTGGAGATCCCGTGACCGCTACGGAGACACTCATCGCCGCCGCCGACGCGCACAGCGCGCACAACTACCACCCGCTGCCCGTGGTCGTCGCCTCGGCCGACGGCGCATGGATGACGGATGTGGAGGGGCGGCGCTATCTGGACCTGCTGGCCGGCTACTCCGCCCTCAACTTCGGCCACCGCAACCGACGGCTGGTGGAGGCGGCGAAGGCTCAGCTGGACCGGGTGACGCTCACCTCGCGGGCGTTCCACCACGATCGGTTCGCCGCGTTCTGCGAGCAGCTCGCAGAGCTGTGCGGCATGGAGATGGTGCTGCCGATGAACACGGGCGCCGAGGCGGTGGAGACCGCGGTGAAGACGGCCCGGAAATGGGGCTACCGGGTCAAGGGCGTGCCCGCGGAGATGGCGAAGATCGTCGTCGCGGGCAACAACTTCCACGGCCGTACGACGACCCTCATCAGCTTCTCTACCGACACGGAGGCCCGGGCGGACTACGGGCCTTACACGCCGGGTTTCGAGATCGTGCCGTACGGGGATGTGACGGCGATGCGTTCGGCGCTCACGGAGAACACGGTGGCCGTGCTGCTGGAGCCGATCCAGGGCGAGGCGGGGGTGCTGGTGCCGCCTGCGGGATATCTGAGGGCGGTGCGGGAGCTGACGCGGGAGCGGGATGTGCTGTTCGTCGCCGACGAGATCCAGTCGGGGCTGGGGCGGACGGGGCGGACCTTCGCGTGCGAGCACGAGGGCGTGGTGCCCGACGTGTACGTGCTCGGAAAGGCGCTGGGCGGCGGGATCGTGCCGGTGTCGGCGGTGGTGTCGAGCGCGGCGGTGCTCGGGGTGTTCCGGCCCGGGGAACACGGGTCGACGTTCGGCGGGAATCCGCTGGCCTGTGCGGTGGCGCTGGAGGTGATCGCGATGCTGCGGACGGGCGAGTTCCAGGCACGGGCGGCGGAGCTGGGCGAGCATCTGCACCGGGAGCTGGGGGCGTTGGCGGGGACGGGCCGGCTGACCGCGGTGCGCGGACGGGGTCTGTGGGCCGGCGTCGACGTCCATCCGCGCCACGGCACCGGCCGGGAGGTGTCCGAGAAGCTGATGGACCAGGGTGTGCTGGTCAAGGACGCCCATGGCGCGACGATCCGGATCGCGCCGCCGCTGGTCATCGCCGAGGAGGACCTGGACTGGGGGCTGGCCCGGCTGCGGGACGTGCTGGGCGAGTGAGACGCCCTGCATGGGCGCCGGCGCCACCACGCGCGACCGTCACCGCACGCGGCCGCGGATCCCCTCACCGGATCACATGCGGCAGGAAGCGGGCGTATTCGTCCGTGATCAGCCCCGACGACTCCCGGATGCCGAGGCCCGCCGCCTCGCCCTCGACGACCCAGGCGCCGAGGACGACTCGGTTGCCGGAGTAGTCGGGCAGCGGGGCCAGTTCCTGGTAGCAGCAGGCCTCGTCGCGCGGGACCGCCTCGGTGCCGGGCTCGTGGATCGTCACCCCGGCGCCCTCGCGGCCCAGCAGGGGCTTGGCGACGTAACCCGTCGAGTGCGCGAGCTCCCTGGGGCCGTCGAGATAAGCGGGCAGGAGGTTGGGGTGGCCCGGGTTGAGTTCCCAGAGGATCGCCAGCAGCGCCTTGTTGCTCAGCAGCATCTTCCAGGCCGGCTCGATCCACAGCGTCGTTCCGGTGCCGCCGCCGTTGTCGAGGGTGTCCAGGACGTGTCCGGCGAAGGGGTCGGTGGTCAGCCACTCCCAGGGGTACAGCTTGAAGCAACTGCGGATGAACCGGAGCTGGTTGTCGACGAAGCGGCCGGAGAGGGGATCCCAGCCGATCTCCTCCATGGAGATCCAGTCGGTGTCCAGGCCGGCCTGGTCGGCGGTCTCCTTGAGGTAGGCGACCGTCATCAGGTCCTCGCCGAGTTCGTCGTCCGAGGAGTGCGCGAAGTAGAGGGGGCTGCCCGGCGGGAGCAGGGCGGCCTGCTTCCGCCAGGCGGCGATCAGGCGTTCGTGGAGGGAGTTCCACTGGTCGGCGCCGGGGAAGCGGTCGTCCATCCAGAACCACTGGGGGGAGGCGGCCTCGACCAGCGAGGTCGGGGTGTCCGCGTTGTACTCCAGGAGTTTCGCCGGGCCCGTGCCGTCGTAACGGAGGTCGAACCGTCCGTAGACCGAGGGGAGTTCGGCCCGGCGCTGCCAGGCCTCGGCGACGGCGTGGGCGACGCGCGGATCGGTGATGCCGAGGTCGGCGAAGCGACCGGTGGTGACGATGTGGTCGGCGGCCCGCAGGCACAGGGCGTGCAGTTCCTCGACGACCTCCTCCAGGGCCTCGACCTCGGGGAGGGTGAAGGAGTAGTAGGCGCTCTCGTCCCAGTAGGGCCGCAGGGAGCCGTCGGGGTGGCGGGTCAGCGGGTAGACGAGTCCCTGTTCCTCGACGATGCGCTGCCAGTCGGGGCGCGGGGTGATGCGGTGGCGTTCCATGGGCGGTGACGGGTCTTGGTCCGATGCGCCGGCTCAGCCGCCGGAGCTGCCCTTGCCGCCGCCGAAGCCGCCGCGGGAGACGCCGTGGCCGCCGGCGCCGCCCGAACCGCCGGATGCCTTGCGGGACTTGGTGAAGGAGCCGCCGTCGACCCAGCTGCCCTTCTTCTTGCCGCCGTAGTACCAGGTGCCGTGCGCCGAGGACTTGGTGGAGGAGCAGTTCTTGTCGGCGACGACCTTGTAGCCCTTGGCGAGGTTGTAGGCGTCACGGTCCACGCACCGCTTGTCGGGGTCGGAGGAGCAGGCGGTGAGGGCGGCGGCGAGCAGGCCCATGCCGCCGAGTACGACCGTGCCCGACCGGAGTTGTCTGCGTGCGTCCGCCATGGCGTGTCTCCCCGTTGATGTGACTGTCGTGTGGCTGTCGGTGTGACTGTGGGTGCGGCCGCTTGCGCCGGCCTCCTGGCCACCAGCCTAGAGATCGAGAGGAGATCGGCCCCCGGCACCCCCACCCCGGGCGCTCTCCCCTACAGTCACTTTGTGATCTTTGGGATGGTGTGCGCGCTCGGAGCGGCGGTCTGTTTCGGTACGGCGACGGTGCTGCAGGCGGTCGCCGCGCGGGCCGCGACCACGGGTGGCGGCGGTGAGGCCGCGCTGTTGCTGCGGGCGCTGCGGCAGTGGCGGTATCTGGCCGGGCTCGGGCTGGACGGGCTGGGGTTCCTGCTGCAGATCGTGGCGCTGCGGTCGCTGCCCATCTACGCGGTCGCCGCGGCCCTGGCGTCCAGCCTGGCGGTGACCGGCGTGGTCGCGGCACGCCTGCTGCACGTGCGGCTGAGCCGCATGGAGTGGAGTGCGGTCGGCGTGGTGTGTGCCGGACTCGCGATGCTGGGACTGGCGTCGGGTGCCGAGGGGGATCGCCAGGGATCCATGGCTCTGAAATGGGCGATGCTCGCGATCGCGGTGGCGGTGCTGACGCTCGGGCTGTTGAGCGGACGCTGGTCAGGGCGCGGGCGGGATCTGGTGCTGGGACTGGGGGCCGGGTTCGGGTTCGGGGTGGTCGAGGTGGCGGTCCGGCTGATCGACTCGCTCGCACCGCTGAAGCTCCTCGCCAATCCGGCGACGTACGCCCTGCTGATCGGCGGGGGTGCGGCCTTCCTGCTGCTCACCTCGGCGTTGCAGCGCGGTTCGGTCACGACGGCCACCGCCGGCCTGGTCATCGGCGAGACGCTCTGGCCGGCGACGGTGGGCGTGGTGTGGCTCGGCGACCGGACACGGGAGGGGCTCGCCTGGCTGGCGGTGCTGGGTTTCCTCGTCGCGGTGGCGGGAGCGCTGGCACTGGCCCGGTTCGGCGAGGCACCGACTCCGTCCGAACCGGAGACCTCCCAGGGTTGACCTCGCAGGGTTCAACTGCGGGACCGCCGACCTGAGCGACTGAGGCCGGCACGCTGAACGGCTCAGGCCGGCGAGCGGCGGCCTTGTGCAGGGCGGCCCAGACCGACGCCCCGAGCCACCGAACCCGGCACACCGAGCGCTGTAGCCAACGGCGTTAGCGGCCGAGGCCGGCGCGCCGAGCGGCCAACGACTGGCGCCCCGAGCCACTGAGACCGGCGCGCCGAGCGGCCGGCGACCGGCCGCCGCACCACCGAAACCGACGCCCCGCACCACCGACGCCGGTGCGCTGGGCCGCCCCCAATCCACCGTGCCGCTGCTCAGCCCATCGTCTCCATGATGCCGTCCCACAGGCGTGACCTGGCCTCCAGGGCGAGGATGGCCGTCTCGACGGCCTGCTCCCAGCGGGTGTCGTCGGTGCCGCAGAGGTCGGCCACCATCTGCATGGCCATGGGAGTGTGTTCCTCGCCGTCGACCTCGATGTGGCGGGCGAGGTAGTCGCAGAAGAGCGGGAAGCGTTCCGTGCCCTCCTTCTTGATGACCTGGTCGAACATATCGGGGATCAGGTCCTCGCGGGAGAACGCGAAGGCGGCGGCCCGACAGTGCAGGGGGCGGTCCTCGATGATGCCGAAGGTCGTGCGCACGAAGTCGGACGCGGGGAGCGGGACTTGGGCGCCGCGCAGGGCGGCAGGCACGCCATGGCCCTCCCCTATCAGGCCGAGGAACGTGTCGATACGGGTCGTGTCGGCCCCCGCCTCCTCCATACCGGCGCGGTAGAGCTCGAAGTGGCTGGTGAAGCCGCCGTTCAGTTCGTCGCTCTCCTCGACGAGGACGATGTCGTTGATGAGGCGCCGGCTGGCCTGTGACCCACGCGGGAGCCAGGGGACGTCGACGCAGGTGAGTTCACGTTGCAGCGACTTCAGCAGGGACATGAAGTCCCACACCGCGAAGACGTGGTGGGCCATGAACGTGGCCATGTCGGCACGGCTGTTTATGTGCCGGTAAATCGGGTGCGCGGTCACTTCTTTTCGCGCCGGTTCGATCACGGAACGGGCCCGGTCGATTCCTTCGTGCCGCATGTCCCAGTCGTACCTGGACATGGTTCTCCTTCGGTCGGGGAAGATGAGGGAAAGTCGAGGGAAGGCGATCGTGCAGCTTTTGCGAGTTCCTCGGCAAGCGCTTTCAACAATTCGACGGAAGTTACCTCGAGTACCGATCCCTTACAACACATCAAGGCGCCCGAAAAACTGATAAAGAGTCACGATACGGACACTAGAAAAACCGTCGTTAAAAATTGAACGCGATGTGGAGATCTTGCGTACCAGTCGTCGTGAGCAGCAATCCCGTCACCGTCACCGTGGCCTACCACGTGGTGCCGGGCCGAGAGGCCGACTTCCACTCGTGGGGGTGGGCGATGCTGGGCGCGAGCGCTCAGCAGCCGGGCTTCCTGGGGGGTGGCGTCCTTGTCGACCGAGAGGCGGAGTGGCATGTGGTCTATCGCTTCGCCAGCGAGGGCACGGCCCGGGCCTGGGAGGACTCCGCCGAGCGGGCGCAGTGGGACGTCCGGACGGCGGGCTTCGCCAGACAGGCGGAGCGCCGGAGCGTACGCGGGTCCAAGCTGTGGTTCGACTCCCAGACCATCGCGCCGAAGGCGCCGGCCCCGCCCCCGAAATGGAAACTCTGGTTCATCAACATGAGCGCGGTTTTTCCGCCGGTGCTCCTGTTCAACCTGCTTGTCATTCCCTATCTCGGCGGACTCAATCCGCTCGTCCGCACACTGCTGTTGTGCCTGTGTGTGACGGCCCTCGTCACCTGGATTCTCATGCCACGGCTTCAGCGTTTCTTCAAGAAGTGGCTGTATCCACCGCTCCAGGCACTGCGGGGACGGCACAAAAGACGGACCGCATAGGCCCGGAACGAAAAAAGGGAGGTGGGCGGGTGAAGACCCTGCTCATCGACAATTACGACTCGTACACGTACAACCTGTTCCAGCTGCTCGCCGAGGTCAACGGCGAGGAACCGGTTGTGGCCCTGAACGACGTCGCCGACAGAATTCCCGATCTGGTGGGGTATCTCGCGGAATTCGACAATGTCGTCATCTCGCCGGGGCCGGGGCACCCCGCCGAGCCTCGGGACTTCGGGCTCGGTGCCGCCGTGCTCGCCGCGTCCCCGATCCCCGTGCTCGGGGTCTGTCTGGGGCACCAGGGCATGGCCCTCGGCGAGGGGGCCCGGGTGGAAGCCGCCCCACAGCCACGGCACGGGCATCTGTCCACGGTCCGGCACGACGGACGGGAGCTGTTCCTCGGACTACCGCAGGACTTCACCGCGGTGCGCTACCACTCGCTGGCCGTGCACGAGCCGCTCCCGGAGACCCTGGAGGCCACCGCCTGGGCGGAGGACGGTGTGCTGATGGGGCTCAGGCACAAGAGCCGGCCGCTGTGGGGGGTGCAGTTCCATCCGGAGTCGGTGCTGACCGAGTACGGCCACCGCATGCTCGTCAACTTCCGCAATCTGACGGCGGAACGGGCCCGTAAGCAGCGTACGAAGAACACCGCCGTCACCCCGGCCGCGGCGGCGATCCCCCAGCCGGCGGTCCCGCGTCCCCGGCACGCCGCCTCCCCGGCCTCCGCGCCGGCCATCCCCCGCCCCCGGCGCACGACCCCGGCCTACCGTCTGCACACCCGGCGCATCGCCGGCGCGGTCGACGCGGAGGCGGCCTTCACGCGGATGTACGGGGCTTCAGGACGGGCGTTCTGGCTGGACAGCGCACTGGTCGAGGAGGGGCTGGCGCGGTTCTCGTTCTTCGGGGACGACAGCGGCCCGCTCGCGGAGTTCGTCCGTTACGACGTCGACAGCGGCCGGTGCGAGATCGAGCGGGCCGGGCGGCCGACGCGCAAGGTGACGGCGAGCGTCTTCGACTATCTGCGACGGCAGTTGACGAGCCGTCGGGTGGACGGCACCGGGCTGCCCTTCGACTTCACGGGGGGCTATGTCGGCTACTTCGGCTACGAGACGAAGGCCGACTGCGGGTCACCGAACCGGCACTCCTCCGACGTGCCGGACGCCTGCTGGCTGTTCGCGGACCGGATCGTCGCGGTGGACCATCTGAAGGGGTTCACCTACGCGGTCTGTCTCGCCGAGGACACCCCGCAGGCCGCGCAGGAGGCCGAGGACTGGCTCGAGAGCGCGCTGGCGCAGCTGTCGTTCGTCGCCGCCGAGTCCGAACCGTCCCCACTGCCCGCACGCGCGGAGCCCGGCCTCGGCGCCGCCGAGCCCTGGCTGGTGCGGGACCGGGCGACGTATCTCGCGGACATCGAGGCGTGCCAACGGGAGTTGCGCAAGGGCACCAGCTACGAGATATGCCTGACGAACGCCGCGCGGTTACCCGCCCCGCCGGACACGTTCGACTTCTACCGGGTGCTGCGGCGGGTGAACCCGGCCCCGTACGCGGCCTTCCTGCGGTTCGGGGACGTGGACGTGGCCGGCTCCTCCCCCGAGCGGTTCCTGCGGATCACCCGGGACGGGGTCGCCGAGGCGCGGCCCATCAAGGGCACCGCGCCCCGGGGTGAGGGGCCCGAGGAGGACACCCGGCTGCGGGACGCGCTGGCGGCGGACGCGAAGACCCGCGCCGAGAACCTGATGATCGTCGATCTGCTCCGCAACGACCTGGGCCGGGTCTGCCGGACCGGCTCGGTGCGGGTGACCCGGCTGATGGCCACCGAGACGTACGCGACGGTGCACCAGTTGGTCTCCACGGTCGAGGGACGACTGCGGGAGGGCACGGACGCGGTGGACTGCGTACGGGCCTGCTTCCCCGGCGGCTCGATGACCGGGGCGCCCAAGCTGCGCACCCTGGAGATCATCGACTCCCTGGAGACGGAGGCCCGGGGTGTGTACTCCGGCGCTCTCGGCTACCTGGGGTGCAGCGGGGGCGCGGATCTCAACATCGTGATCCGTACGGCCGTGTTCGCGGACGGGCTGATGCACCTGGGGGCCGGGGGCGCGATCGTGCTGGACTCCGATCCGGTCGCCGAGTACGACGAGATGCTGCTGAAGACGGCGGCCCAGATGCGGGCCCTGCACCTGCACACCGCGGAACGGATCCGTGAGCAGCGGCAGCACGCCTCGGCCCGTGCCGACGCCCGTCAGGAGCGCGCGGCGAGCGAGGAGCCGGTGCGATGACGACTGCGCAGAGCACGCTGGCCCCGGCCGACTTCGACGCGCCCGGCAACCTCGCCGCGCAGCTCGCCGGGCTCGCCGAGTGGCGGGGCTGGACCGGCCGGCCCGCCTTCCACCAGGGGCACCGGGTGTGGACCCACGGTCAGGTGCACGCCCTGGCGGCGAAGGCGGCGACCGTGCTCGACGGGCACGGGGTGCGGCCCGGGGACCGGGTGCTGCTGGCGCTGCCCGACGGGATCGCCTGGGTGACGGCGTTCCTCGCCACCGCCCGGCTCGGCGCCGTCGCCGTCCTGGTCAACCCCGAACTTCCCGCCGCCGACCGGGCGTTCATGGCCGCGGACACCGCCGCCGTGCTGTGTGTGACGGGACCGGGCCTGGAGGACCGCTTCGCCGGCCGGGAGCGGCTCGGCGCCGACCAGCTCCTCGCGCTCAGCGCCTCCGCCGGACCGGCCCCGGCCCACCCGGTCGACGCGCACACGCCGCTGTACGTGCAGTACACGTCCGGTACGACGGGCCGTCCCAAGGGTGTGGTGCACACGCACGGCGACCCGAAGACGTACCACGACCTCATCGGGCGGCGGCTGCTGCGGATCACCCGGGACGACGTCACCCTGTCGGTGTCGAAGCTGTACTTCGCCTACGGCTTCGGCAACGCGTTCGTCTTCCCGCTCTTCTCCGGCTCCTCCGCCGTGCTGGTGGACCGGCGTCCGACCCCGGCCGCCGTGGACGAACTGGTCGCCCGGCACCGGGTGACGCTGCTGTACTCGGTGCCGTCCGCCTTCGCCGCGCTGGTGGCCGACCGGGGCAGCGGGCACGAGGCCTGCTTCGCCTCCGTGCGGGCCGCGGTGTCGGCGGGCGAGGGGCTGCCGGACGGGCTCGGCGGACGGATCACCGAGCTGCTCGGGGCGCCGGTGCTGGAGCAGATCGGCTCCACCGAGGCCGGTCACGCCTTCTGCGCCAACAGCTTCGAGCACAACCACCCCGGCACCGTCGGGCGTCCCGTGCCCGGCTTCGAGGTGGAGCTGCGCGACCGGGCGGGCCGGCCCGTCCCCGACGGCACCGAGGGCGAACTGTGGGTGCGCGGCCCGACGGTGACCCCCGGCTACCTCAACCGCCCCGAGGAGACGGCCCGCACCCTGGTCGGCGGCTGGCTCGCCACGCACGACCGGGCGGTGCGCGAACCGGACGGCGCCTACCGGCACCTGGGCCGCGCCGACGACATGGAGATGGTCGGCGGGATCACCGTCTCCCCGCTGGAGGTGGAGGCGGTGCTGCGCACCCATCCGGCGGTGCGGGAGGTCGCGGTCGTGACCGTCACCGACGGCACCGGCGCCGGCCGGCTGCGCGCCTTCGTCGTCCCCGCCACGCCCGTCCCGGACGGTCTGCGGGACGACCTCCTGCGCCTGGCGCGCGAACGGCTCGCCGCCTTCAAGGTGCCCCGCAGCGTGAGCCTGGTGGCGTCCCTGCCCCGCACCCCCACCGGCAAGCTCCGCCGTCACCTCGTCCGCCAGGGCGCCTGGTGACCATCACTGAAGGGAACGGCCAGATGCGACAGCAGCAACCATCGCTCGCCGACCGGGGGTTCTACCTGGGTCAGGTGTTCCGCCGGGCGGCCGACCGGCACGGAGCCGTCTTCGTCACCCTGGACCGGCCGCTGGACACCCACCCCGCCCTCGGCGTCGACCTCACCTACTCGGCGCTCGCGGACGCCGTCGAGGACCTGTCGGGCCGGCTGTGGGCGGCCGGGGTACGGCCTTCGGAGCAGGTGGTCGTGCACAAGACGGACAACGTCGACATCGTCTTGCTGACCTGCGCCATCTCCCGGATCGGCGCGGTGCCGGTGCTGCTGTCCCCGGCCCTGGCGGGCGAGGTGGTGGGGAAGTTGACCGAGCGGCTGCGCGAGCCGTGGCTGGTCACCGACCGGGCCAAGCTGGAGGGGCCGCTGAAGGGGCTGAAACCCGCCGTGCGGCGCGTGCTGTCCGTGGACGACGCGCCCGGCGCCGAGCCCCTGGCCAAGCACGCGGGCGCCGAACGCCCGGCCCCGGTGCGTCTGCATCCGCGCGAACCGTCGCTCATCACCCACAGTTCGGGCACGACCGGCCTGCCCAAGCTCGCCGTGCACTGCGCGAACACCATGTGGAACCGGCTGGTGCCGCAGAAGGCGATGGGCTGGCCGACGCGCGGCGAGACGGCCGCACTGCACATGTCGTTCGTGCACTCGCGCTTCTACCATCTGCTCGGCGTACTGCTGCACTTCGGCAGTCCGCTGGTGCTGATCACCGACCCCGACCCGGTCTCCGTGGGACCCCTGCTCACCCGGCACCGGCCCGGCATCGTCGAGACGCACCCCAACACCTTCGTGCTGTGGGAGGAGTTGGCGGACGCACCGGGCGCGCCCCTGTCGCGGGTGAAGTCGTACGGCTCGACGTTCGACGCGATCCATCCGCGCACGGTACGGCGGCTGCTGGACGCCTCCAGGCGCCGTACGCCCTGGCTGATCCAGCTGTACGGTCAGAGCGAGACCGGGCCGGTCGCCTTCCAGTGGTTCACCCGGCGCAGTGCCGCGCGCGCGGACGGGCGGCGGGTCGGGATCGGGATACCGGGGTTCACCCGGGTACGGGTCACCGGGCCGGACGGGCGGCCGGTGACGCCGGGCACGCCCGGACGCATCGAGGCGCGCACCCGGGGCCGGATCCTGACGTATCTCGGCCTGCAGGACCGCTACGACCGGCAGCTGCGCGACGGCTGGTGGGAGATGGGCGACATGGGGCATCGCAGCCGCCTGGGTGCCCTGTACCTGATCGACCGGGAGATCGACCGGATCGACTCCGTGCACAGCAATCTGGAGGTCGAGGACGCGCTGATGGACCGCCTGGAGGAGCTGCGTGAGGTCGTCATCGTGCCGGGCGCGGACCGGGAGCCGGTGCCGGTGGTGTGTGTACGGGGCGAGCGGCCACTGGACCCGGAGCGCTGGCGGGAGGCGACCGCCGATCTGCCGGCGTTGGCCGAGCCTCGGCAGTGGCGGTTCGAGGATCTGCCGATGACCGCGACCTGGAAGGTCAAGCGGGTGGAGATCAGCCGGATGCTGACGGAGGGCGCACGCGCGTGAATCCGGTCGTGGTGGTCGGAGCCGGGCCCGTGGGGCTGTCGGCGGCGCTCGGGCTGCGGGCGCGCGGGCTGCCGGTCGTGCTGCTGGAGGCGGACGCCGAGGACCGGGAACGGCCGGGCAGCCGGGCCCTGTTCGTGCACCGCGAGACGCTCGCGCTGCTCGACGGGATGCTGCCGGGGCTGGCCGGGGAGATCACGGCGTACGGGCGTACCTGGCAGACGAAACGGACCTTGTACCGGGGGCGGGAGGTGTACTCCCGCACCTTCCCGCCCCCGTCC
>NZ_WVUG01000232.1 GCF_017614965.1 Streptomyces griseorubiginosus
GGCCCAGCCCCGCCCCCGCGACGGCCCCCTGCGCGGCGACCACCAGCGGTGCGTCCAGGCCGGCGAGAAGGCGCAACGCCCCGTGGAGCGCGTCGGTAACCTCGGTGAGATGGTCCGCCAGACGGCCGCCCGACAGCGCGGCGAACTCCTTCAGGTCACCGCCGACGCAGAAGGACCGCCCCCGCCCGGTGAGCAGCACCGCCCGGGCCCGCGCCTTCTCGCACTCCCGCGCGGCGTCCAGCAGCGCCCGGGCCATCGCCAGGTCGATGGCGTTGCCCGCTCCCCGGCACATCTCGACCCGGGCCAGCCCGTCGTCGTCGACCTCGACCGTGACCCTCATCGCGCCGTCCACCCGCCGTCCACGGTGAGCACGTGCCCGGTGCAGTACGAGGACGCGTCCGAGGCCAGATAGAGCAGCGCCCCGTCCAGCTCCCCCCGCTCGCCGCCGCGTCCGAGCATGGTGCCGCGTTCGACCCAGCGCCGTGAGCGGTCGTCGGAGAACAGTTCGTCCGTCATCTCCGAGCGGAACCAGCCGGGTGCGAGCGCGTTGACCCGCACCCCCGACCTCCCCCACTGTCCCGCCAGTTCCCGGGTCAGCCCGACGAGCCCGGCCTTGGACGCCGCGTAGGCCGCGCCTCCCAGCGGCGCACCGGAGACCAGCCCCAGGACGGAGGAGACATTCACGACCGACCGGGTACGGCCGCCGTCCGGAACCGGCGCCTCGGCCAGGAGCCGTGCGAGGTGAAAGGGTGCCACCAGGTTCACGTCCAGCACCCCCGCGAAGTCCTCCGCGCTCTCGTCCTCCGCGCGTACGGCGCCGGGCGCGCCCGCGTTGTTGACCAGGACGTCGATCCGGCCGGTCTCGTCGAGCGCGGTCCCCATCAGCCGGACGCGGTCCTCCTCGCGCGAGACGTCGCAGACGACGGGGTGGACGCGCGGCTCGTCGGCGGCGAGTTCCTTGAGTTTGTGCGGTCGCCGGGCGGCGGCGAACACACTCGCGCCGGCCGACGCGAGGACCGTGGCGAACCGGGCCCCGAGCCCGGAGGAGGCCCCGGTGACCACGGCCGTGCGCCCCCGCAGCGAGAACAGCTCGGCGGGCGTCACGCGTCCACCCCGATCGGCAGCACGGTCGCCCCGCCGTCCAGGACCAGGGTCTGTCCCGTCATCCAGGCCGAGGCCTCGGACGCCAGGAAGACGGCGGCGTGCGCCACGTCCTCCACCGTCCCGAGCCTGCGCAGCGGCAGCCTCGCGGTCAGGATGGGCTCGCGCGGCTCCCACACGGCGCGGGCCAGCTCCGTCTTGACCAGTCCGGGCGCGATGGCGTTCACGCGCGCCATCGGCCCGAGTTCGTAGGCGAGTTGCCGGGTCATGTGCAGCATGGCGGCCTTGGTCGCGTTGTACCAGCCGATGTGCGGATCGACGATCAGCCCGCCGACGGAGGCGATGTTGACCACCGCTCCCCCGTGCTCGCTCATCCACGCCTGCCAGGCGTACCGGGTCCAGGCGAGCATGCCGTACTGGTTGACCCGTACGGTCTTCTCCGCGCGCGGCAGGTCGAGGCCGAGGAGGTCGCCCATGTAGGGGTTGGTGGCGGCGTTGTTGACCAGGACGTCGAGTCGGCCCAGGCGGGACATGGTCTGTTCGACGCAGGCCTCGGCGTCCTCGGGCTCGCCGACGTTGGCGACCACCTCGTGGACCTCGCCGTCCCCCTTGATCCGGAGCAGTTCCTCGCGTGCGGCGGCCAGCCCGTCCGCCTTGCGGGAGGCGATGACCACATGGGCGCCCGCCTCCCGGTACGCCTTGGCGATCCCGAGGCCGATGCCCCGGGAACCGCCGGTGACGACGGCGACCCGGCCGTCCAGTTGTCGTCCGTTCACGCCGACTCCTCCGGGTACTTGGCCAGTTCACGCCGTGCCACGGTCCGCAGATGCACCTCGTCCGGTCCGTCCGCGATCCGCAGCGCCCGGGTGATGGCGTACAGCCGGGCCAGGACGGTGTCGTCGCTGACCCCCGCGGCCCCGTGTGCCTGGACCGCGCGGTCGACCACCCGGTGCGCTACCTCCAGCGCGGCCACCTTGATCGCGGCGACTTCCGTCCGGGCGGCCGCGTTGCCCGAGGTGTCCATCAGCCAGGCCGACTTCAGGACCAGCAGCCGCAGTTGCTCGATCTCGATGCGGCTGCGGGCGATCCACTCCCGTACGACGCCCTGTTCGGCGAGCCTGCCGCCGAAGGCGGTGCGGGTCAGGGTCCGGCGGCACATCAACTCCAGTGCCCGCTCGGCGAATCCGACCGCCCGCATGGCGTAGTGCATCCGCCCCGGCCCCAACCGCCCCTGCGCCAGGGCGAATCCGTCGCCCTCACCGCCGAGGAGCGCCGAGACCGGCACGCGCACGTCCTCGAAGAGCACGTCTCCGTGGCCGCAGCGGTCGGTGTAGCCGAACATGGGGAGATCGCGCAGCACGGTGATGCCCGGGGTGTCGCGCGGGACGAGCAGCATGCTCTGCTGCCGGTACGTCGGCGCGTCCGGGTCGGTGACGCCCATGAGGATGATCAGCCGGCAGTCGGGATCGAGGATTCCGGAGGTGTACCACTTGTGCCCGTTGACGACGTACTCGTCGCCGTCCCGGGTGATCCGGGTGCGGATGTTGCGGGCGTCGGAGCTGGCCACCTCGGGCTCGGTCATGGCGAAGCACGACCGGATCTCGGCGGCGAGCAGCGGCCGCAGCCAGCGGTCCTGCTGCCGGGGTGTGCCGAAGAGGGCGAGCAGTTCCATGTTGCCGGTGTCGGGTGCGGAGCAGTTGAACACCTCGGGCCCGATCACCGAGCGTCCGGCGAGTTCGGCGAGCGGCGCGTACTCGAGGTTGGTGAGGCCAGCGCCCCAGTCTCCGTGCGCGAGGAAGAGGTTCCACAGCCCTTCTGCTCGGGCCTTCTCCTTCAACTCTCGCATGACAGGGGGAAGTTCATGCGGGTCGTCGGCCTCGGCGAGCTGCCGGTCGTGGACCGGCTCGGCGGGCAGGACGTACTCCTCCATGAACGCGGCCATGCGCGAACGGAGTTCGTCGGCCC
This sequence comes from Streptomyces griseorubiginosus, assembly GCF_017614965.1. GTDB lineage: Bacteria > Actinomycetota > Actinomycetes > Streptomycetales > Streptomycetaceae > Streptomyces > Streptomyces griseorubiginosus_B. Next base: position 3,067 of record NZ_WVUG01000232.1, read on the forward strand.
TCGGGGAGAGTGCGAAATCCATGGTGGCGCTCCTTCAGGGCCGTCGGGCGAGGATGCCGTGGGCCGAGCGGATCATCGCCGCGATGGTCGGCGGCAGCCGCTCCTGGTCGGGGTCGAGGTGGGTGCCCTCACGGTGCCTGCGCAGGTTGTGGCCCATGATCGCGGCCATCTTGGTGCGGGCCAGGGCGCGGAACCAGTCGAAGGCGGGGGGTTCGGGGCGGCCGTCGAGGTAGGCGTGGAGCAGTTCCCGCTCGGTGGGCAGGCCGGGGACGGCGCGGCCCAGCAGGGGGAAGTTGCGGTGGTCGGCGAAGAGGAGGAACCAGGCGAGGTCGATGCGCGGATCGCCGAGTCCCCAGATCTCCCAGTCGACGACGGCGGTGGGCCGTTCGCCCCGGCACAGCACGTTGCCGAGGCGGAAGTCGCCGTGGGTGAGCGCCGGGGGGACCGTGTCCGGGAGGTGGGAGCCCAGCGCCTCCAGCACGTCCTCGGCCCCGGACCGGAGTTCGGCCGGCACCGCGCGCATGGTGCGGCTCCACCTGTCCAACTCCCCCGCCGGGTCGAGCGGTTCGGTGGCCTGCGGCGCCTTGGTGCCGTGGAGATCGCGCAGCACGTCGGCCAGGGCCAGCATCCGTGTCCGGCACAGTCGCGGATCGAGGCGGTGTTCGTCGAGGACCGGCTCGATCGCCTCGCCGTCCACGAACTCCATGGCGAACCAGGCCGGTTCGGTCTCGTCGGCGGCCACGATCTGCGGTACCGGGACGGATGATCCGGCGAGGGCGCGCAGGATCCTGGCCTGGCGCAGCACGTCGTTGCGGCCGACGGGGCGCCGACCGGGTGGCACCGCCTTGATGACGTACGACACGGGGCCCGCCGCGATGCGGTAGGTGAGCCCGGAGTGGCCGCCCGGCAGGGTGCGCAGGTCACCGAGAGGTGTGCCGGGGTGCCGTGGGGCCAGTCGGCCCCGGACCCGATCGGCGAGGTCGCTCACCTCGGTCGTGGTGCTCAACGCCCGGCTCCTTTCGGCTCCTTGGGCAGTCCGAGGACGCGTTCGGCGAGGATGTTGCGCTGGATCTCGTCGCTACCGCCGGCGATGCGGTAGCCGGGTGCGCCGAGCAGGTGCTCGGTCCAGGCGAACGTGCCCCACTCCCCCGTGTCGGCGGCCAGCCGCGGCCCGAGGAGTTGCTGGACGAGGTCGGTGGTGGCGCGCATGGTCGCGGTGGCGTGGAGCTTGCCGACCGAGGCCTCGGCACCGGGTGCGCGGCCGGACGCCAGCGCCGAGGTGACCCGCACGGCGATGAGCCGCTGGACCAGGGCGCGGACGAACAGGTCGGCCGCCTGCTGCCGTTCGCCGTCGGTCAGCGGCCGGGGCAGGTGCCGGGCGAGGTCGAGGGCGCGGTCGGCGTTGTCCAGGCCGAGTCCGCCGGAGTCGAGGCGTTCGGCGGCGAGCACGGTGAGGGCGACGCGCCAGCCCTCCCCGACGGGTCCGAGCCGGTCGGTGTCGGGGACGAGTACGTCGTCCAGGTAGACCTCGTTGAAGCTGGAGCCGCCGGTCATCTGCCGGATGGGCCGGACGGTCACGCCCGGCGCGTCCATCCGGACCAGGAAGACCGTGATGCCCGCGTGTTTGGGCACATCGGGGTCGGTCCTGCAGACGGCCACGCCCCAGGTGGCGACCCGGGCTCCGGAGGTCCAGATCTTGTGGCCGTTCAGCCTCCAGCCGTCCTCCTCCCGTACGGCCCGGGTGCGGACGGCGGCGAGGTCGGAGCCCGCCTCGGTCTCCGAGAAGAGCTGGCAGGCGAGTTCGTCGGTGCGCAGCAGGGGGCGCAGCAGGCGCCGTTTCTGCTCCTCGGTGCCCCAGATACGCAGGGCGGGGGCGACGAGCTGCTGGGTGACCGGGAAGATCTCGGTGCGCCGCGGTACGTCGAACGCCGACTCCTCGGCTCGGTACAACTGCTCGTAGTGTGAGGGGAGTTCGCGTCCTCCGTACCCAGCCGGCCAGGAGAGCGCGCCCCAGCCCTGGTCGTGACGGACGCGCTCCCAGGCCCGTGTCCGCTCGGTGTGGGCGCGTTCCTCGTCCTCGGTCCAGTTCTCGAAGACGGCCACCGAGTCCTCGCCTCGGCCCCACTCCAGGTGGGTGGCGCGCGCCGGCGCCACGGTCCTCAGCCAGCTGCGGGCCTGCGCCCGGAACTCGTCCGGGCCGGGTATGCCGTCCATGGTCCTCCTCTCAACGGGTCAGCACGGTGCAGGCGCTGACGCCGGGCGCCCCGTACACATGGGTGAAGCCGGTCCGCGGATCGCCGGGCACCTGTCGTTCGCCGGCCCGGCCGCGCAGCTGCTGCACGATCTCGTGGACCTGGCGCAGTCCGGAGGCGCCGATGGGCTCGCCGTTGGCGATGCATCCGCCGTCGGTGTTGACCGGCAGCGAGCCGCCGATCCCGGTCGCCCCGAACGGGATGAGGGACTCCTGTTCGCCGTGCTCGCAGAACCCGCACTCGGCCAGGTGCATCACCTCGGCGCCGCTCTCGGTGTCCTGCAGCTGGCACACGTCGATGTCCCGCGGCCCCAGCCCGGCCTGCTCGAAGGCGCTGCGGGCGGCGTCCGCGCTGACGCTCGTCGGGGTCCCGGGGGGTGCCCACGGGCTGAACACCTCGAAGGATCCGAACCGGCGGGTGCGCACGACCGCCGCACGCAGGGTGACGGCCTTCGCCCCGATCTCGCGGGCCACCGCCGGACCGCACAGGACCAGGGCGACCGCGCCCTGGCCGGGCGAGCAGAACATGTAGCGGGTCAGCGGGTCGTTGACCATCCCGGACGCCAGGATCTCGTCCGCGTCGAGCGGCTTGCGGCGCCAGGCGTGCGGGTTGAGCACGCCGTTCGCGTACGCCTTCTCGGCGACCAGTGCGAGGGTGCGGGCGCTGATGCCGTGGTCGTGCATGTACCGCTGGATCTTCATGGCGAAGAACTGGGTGGTCACCATCAGCCCGTCGCGGCCGTAGGCGTCGTCGAGCCCCCAGTCGGCGGGCCGCGGGTCGAAGGCGCCGCGGGGATGCTTGTCGAAGCCGACGGCGAGCGCCACGTCCGCCGCGCCGGAGCGGATGGCGTGGGCGGCCGAGACGAGGGCGCTGCCGCCGGTCGCGCAGCCGTTGCGCACATTGGTGAACGGCACTCCGGTCAGGCCGAGTTCGGCGACCAGGGTGTCGGCGTTGCCGGCGGCGTCGCTGCCGCCGTACGCGGCCCGCACCCGGGACCACGGCAGTCCGGCGTCGGCGAGGGCCGCCCGCACGGCCTCTACGGCCAGGTGCCGGCCGCTCGCCTCCGTACGGGCGAAGGAGGTGATCCCGGCGCCGCAGACCAGCACGTCCTCGCCGCTCATACGGCGGCTCCCGTTGCCCTGGGCACCCCGTCGCCGGCTGTCAGCGTCACCGGCATGCCGATCTCCGCGTCCTCGGGACGGATGTCGAGCCTGGCCAACACCCGCACGCCTTCCGGCAGCTCGACGTATCCGACGGTGAACGGCGCGAAGCCGGCGGCGGGTGGGACATAGGGCGGCGACTTGGGCGCGTAGCGCTGCACGGTCCAGGTCCACAGGGTGCCGGTGGCGGACAGCACGACCGGCTCTGCCGGTCCCCCGCAGCGCGGACACGCCGGGTCGGCGGGGTAGACGGCCACCGCGCAGTCGGCGCACCGGGAGCCGCGCAGCCTGCCCCCGGTCCCCGGCACTTCGCTCAGCGGCCCTTCCACTGCGGCTCCCGCTTCTCCAGGAACGCCGACACACCCTCCGCGGCGTCCTCGGAGTTGAGCATCACGCCGACCGCGAGGTGCTCCATGACCATCAGCGACTGGATGTCCGCGTCGAGGCTGCGGTCGATGGTCATCTTGGTGATCCACATGGTGAACGGGCTCTTGTCGACGAGCTGGTCGGCGAACTCCTCGACGGTGGCGTCGAGTTTGTCGGCGGGCGCGGAGGCGTTGATGAGGTCGAAGTCGGCCGCCTCGACGCCGGTGAGCAGCTTGCCGGTGAGCATGAGCTCCTTGGTCTTGCGGACGCCGATCATGCGCGGCACCCGGTAGATCGGGCCGGCGCCGCCGAACAGCGCGCGCCGGATGTGAAAGTCGCCGATCAGGGCGTCGTCCGCGGCGATCGCGAAGTCGCAGGAGATCATGAGCTCGAAGCCGCCCGCGGTGACGTGGCCCTCCAGGACGGCGATCGACGGTGTCCTCATCGAGTACAGCCGGTCGCAGACCTTCGCCGACAGCACCGCGACGTCGATGGCGTTGGAGCGGCCGACGAAGTCGGCCTTGAGGCTGTCCAGGTCGAACCCGGAGCAGAAGGTGTTGCCGCGTCCGCGCAGGATCAGCACGCGCAGCTCCGGGTCGGCGTCGACCTCGGTGATGATCTCGTCCAGCCGCTCGAGAATCGGCACGGTCACGCAGTTCTTCTTGTGCGGTCGGTTCAGCCAGACCCGCGCCACATGCCCGTCCCGCTCGAACTGGATCTCGTCCTCGATTGCCATGAGTTCCTCCAAACTGAACTGAATTGAGTTCGATTCTGTGGGCAGTGGATGTCCCTGTCAATGGACCGGCCGCTGCCGGTCGGCCCGAGAAGTCAGCCGGTGCGGCCGGTGAGCCCCAGCAGCCCGGCCAGGCGCAGACGATGGTCGTCGCCGGTGCCGAACAGCGCCTCGTCGGCCCGGGCCCGGCGCAGATAGAGGTGGGCCGGGTGCTCCCAGGTGAAGCCGATGCCGCCGTGCAGCTGCACGTACTCCGCGGTGGCCAGACGGTAGGCCGCGGTGCAGGCCACCGCGGCCGCGCTCGCGGCCACCGGCAGCTGGTCCGTCCGCCGCCCGGCCAGACAGGCGGCGGCGTACGCCGCCGCCGACCGCGCGCCCTCGACCTCGACGAGCAGGTCGGCCAGCCGGTGCTTGACCGCCTGGAACGACCCGATGGGGCGCCCGAACTGGGTCCTGCGCACCACATGCGCGAGTACGGCGTCCAGGGCGTGCGCACTCCCGCCGACGTGCTCGGCGGCCAGCGCCGCCCGTGCCGCGTCGAGCACCCCGGCGACCGTGTCCGGCGCCCGTCCGGGCTCGCCGACCGGTTCGGCCGGTGCTCCCCGGAAGCGGACGCGCGCCTGCCGGCGGGTCGGGTCGAGGACGCGACGAGCCGTGCGCTCGCAGGTCGCGGGGTCGGGTGCGCAGGCGAACAACCGCTCGCCGTCCGGCGCCCGGGCCGCGACCAGCAGCAGATCGGCGCCCGCTCCGTCGGGCACGAAATCGGCCTCGCCGCGCAGCACCCAGCCGCCGGCGCCCTGTTCGGCCGTCACTCCGCCCGGATGCGGGAATCCGGCGACCGAGGCGGTGAGCATGCCATCGGCGATGCCCGGCAGCCAGCGCTCGCAGGCCTGCCGGTCACCGCTGTCCAGCAGGGCGTGCCCGGCGAGGACGACGGTGCTCAGCAGCGGCGCCGGGCACAGCACACGCCCGGTCTCCTCCATCGCCACGGCGAGTTCGGCGAACGTGCCGCCGGCGCCGCCGTACTCCTCGGGGACGGCGAGCCCATGGACGCCGATCTCGTCCGCGAGCCGGTGCCACAGGACCTCGTCGTGGCCGCGCGGGCTGTCGGCCTGCTTGCGGACCTCCTCGGGTCCGCAGGTCTGCGCGAGGAAGTCCCGCAGGACGGAGCGCAGTTGGCGCTGCTCCTCGGTCTCCCGCAGCAGCGCGGGGTCGGCGTCGAGCCGGAACATGCGTACCTCCCTCGGCCGCGCCCGCCCGAGGGGGCGCGGGGATGTGACATCGTGCGGCTGCGCGGGACGGGCGCCACCGCCCGCCGGGATCGGGCGGTCGCCCACGACGCTTCGGTGCTCACACCGTGAACCGTCCGCCGTTGGCGAGCAGCACCGCGCCGACGAGGTTCGCCGCCTCCTCGCTCGCCAGGAACAGGGCGACGTCGGCGATCTCCTCCGGTGTGGCGTACGGCCGTACCCGACCGTCCGCGAAGCCCTCCCGCAGTGCGGCGGGCGTTCGCGCCGCCATGCCGGTCTCGGTCGGACCGGGTGCCACCGTGTTGACGCGGACGCCGAACGCGATCGCCTCCTTGGCGACAGACTGGCTCAGTGCGTGGGCCCCGGCCTTCGAGGCCGCATAGTGCGGATAGCCGACCAGGGTGTCGAAGGCCGAGGAGGAGCCGACGGTGACGACGGCCCCGGACCGGCGCGGTGCCATGACCCGCACGGCCGCGCGCAGCACATGGAAGGTTCCGTCGAGGTTGACGCGCATGACGCGGCGCCAGGCCTCGTCGCCGAGCCGCGCGGTCACCTCCGGCGGCCGGTCCGCGCGCAGCGCCTCGGCGATCCACTCCTTGGCAGTGGGATCGTCGACACCGGCCGCGTGCACGGCGACGTGGAGCCGCCCGTGCCGCCGTACGGCCTCCTCGAACGCCGCGTCGACCTGGGCCGGTTCGGCCACGTCGACAGTCAGGGGGTGCGCCCGCGGCAGTTCCTCGGCGACGGTCGCGGCCGCCTGCCCGTCGATGTCCGCCACGAGAACCCGGGCACCCTGTGCGGTGAGTCGCCGGGCGGCCGCCGCGCCGATGCCGGATCCCGCGCCGGTGACGAGCGCGACCCGCCCGCCGAAGCGCCCCGCGTGCTCACCCTCCACGTACGGTCACCACCTCACGCCCCCGGCTACTGAACTGACTTCATTTTTGTTAATGTGCCGAGTATGTCAACAGGCAGGACGAGAGCGGTCCGGCTGACCCGCTGGGGCGGTCCACCGGAACTCACCGAGGTGCCCCGGCCGAGCCTGACGGGCGAAGAGGTCCTCGTCGAGGTGGAGGCGGCGGGCGTGTGCCGTTCGGACCTCCATGTCATCGACGCGCCGCCGGGCGCCCTCGCGTACCGGCTCCCGTTCACCCTCGGGCATGAGACCGCGGGTCGTGTGGTCGAGCGCGGCCCGCTCGCCACGGGCCCGGCGATCGGCGCGCGTGTGGTCGTGTACGGCCCCTGGGGCTGCGGGAGTTGCGCGCGCTGCGCGGCGGGAGCCGAGAACTACTGCGACCGGCGCCCGGCGCTGGACGCGGACCGCGTGGGGACCGGGGCGGGCCTCGGGCGGGACGGCGGGATGGCCGACCTGCTGCTCGTGCCGTCCGGCCGGCTGCTGGTGCCGGTGGGCGACCTGCCGGCCGTGCAGGCGGCGCCCCTGTCGGACGCCGGGCTCACGGCCTGTCACGCCGTGGCAGCGGTCCGGGGCGCGCTGGACGAGGACGCCTGCGTGATCGTCATCGGCGTCGGCGGCCTGGGGCACCTGGCCGTTCAGCTGCTGCGGGCCACGACGACCGCGCGGGTGCTGGCCGTCGACGTACGCGAGGAGGCGCTCGCCCTGGCCGAGGAGTGCGGCGCGCACTTCGCCACCCTCGTGCGGCCCGACACCGCGGCTGTCCTGCGGAACCGGACGGGCGGCGCGGGTGCGGCGGCCGTGCTCGACTTCGTCGGCGGCACGTCCAGCCTGGAGCTGGCGGTGGAGGTGTTGCGGCCGGGCGGGGAGCTGGCGGTGGTGGGCAGCGGCGGCGGGGAACTGACGGTCCGCAAACCGGGCGCACTGCCTCCGGGGACGCGGATCTCGCTGCCGTTCTGGGGAACCCTGCCCGAACTGCGGACGGTGGTCTCCTTGGCCCGCGAGGGCGTCCTGCGGGTGGGCGTCGAGCGGTTCCCGCTGTCGGAGGCTCCGCGGGCCCTCGCGAGGCTCCGCTCCGGCGATGTGCGGGGGCGCGCGGTCCTGGTTCCCGACTGACGTGCCGGTCGCCGACCCGTCCGGCGAGCCTCCGACGCGGCCGGAACCCGTACCGTCCCACCTCCCGCCATCCACCCTCTCGACTCCAGAAGTGAGTTCAATTAGCGTCTTGTCCCACTCGGCGACACGAAGGCGGTGGGACCCGCTATGGATGCGGAGACAGTGGATCTTCTGGTGATAGGCGGCGGCATGGCCGGTCTCTCGGCCGCCACGAGGGTGGCCGCCGAGGGCGGCACGGTGGTCGTGGTGGAGAAGGCGGAACGCACCGGCGGCTCCGCACGCTTCGCCGGTTTCGTCTGGACGACCCCGACGGTCGAGGAGATGCGCCGGGTCAACCCGGACGGCGACCCCGGGCTGGCCACCGCCCTGGTGGACGGGTTCGCCGACGGGGTGGCCTGGATCCGGTCACTCGGCGTGGAGTGCCGGCCGCCGGTGCCCGTGCTCGGCTTCGGCCGGGGGCACCAGGTCGACACCAACCACTACCTCGACACGTGCGAACGGCTGATCCGCGACCGTGGCCAAGAGGTGCTGACCGACACCTGGACCCGCGCCCTCGTGACGGACGACGGCGCGGTCAAGGGCGCGGAGTGCGTCCTGCCGGACGGATCGGTGCGCCGGATCGAGGCCGCCTGGACCCTCCTCGCGACGGGCGGCTTCCAGGGCGATCCGGGCCTGCGCGCCGAGCACGTCCACCCGCGGGCCGCCCACATCGGGCTGCGGGCCAACCCGCACAGCCGGGGCGACGGCCTCGCGCTCGGCCGTTCGGCCGGCGCCGCGTTCGGGAAGAAGGACGCGGGCTTCTACGGCCACCTGATGCCGGCGGGCGTCTCCCTGGCCGACCCCGCGCGCTTCGTCGACCTGGCGCTGTACTACAGCGAGCACGCCCTGCTGTTCGACACGACCGGGGAGCGCTTCGTCGACGAGACGGTCGGGGACCATCTGACCGCGATGGCGCTGCTGGAGCGGCCGGAGGCCCGCGGCCTGCTGGTCGCCGACGCGCGCGTGCACCGGGAGTGGATCAGCGCCTCCTACGTCGAGGGCATCCCCGGCGTGGACAAGTTCCAGCTGTGCCACCGCGCCGGCGCCCGCAGCGCGGTGGCCGACAGCCTGGAGGACTTCGCGTCGATGCCCGAGGAGTGGGGCTATCCCGGCGCCACGATCCGCGACCGCGTGGAGGAGTTCAACGCGGCCGTGCGCGCGAACGCCACGACCGCACCCGGCCGGCTGCTGGACCGGCGGCCGCTCGACGAACCGCCCTTCTACGTCGTGGAGGCGGCCCCCGCGATCACGTTCACCTTCGGCGGGCTGCTGATCGACACGGAGGCACGCGTACGGTCCGCGGGCGGGGCCGGTCCGGTGCCCGGGCTGCTGGCGGCGGGTGCCGACGCCGGCGGCCTGTACCGGCGCGCCTACGCGGGCGGCCTCGCCCCCGCCCTGGTCTTCGGCCTGGCGGCGGCACGGACCGCCCTCGCCGGGGCTCCGACGACCGCCGCCCGCTGAGCCCGGTCGGGCCGCGGCGCACAAATCCCGTGCACGAGGCTTGCCCGCCCGGCACCGGAGTGCCTAGCTTACTGAATTGAGTTCACTTTAACTTCGCGTGTCCGTGAGGTGATCATGCCGCTTGCATGCGTGGCGCGAACGCGCCCTTCCTCGGGGGAGGGACTATGAGTCAGTTCCTGCTTGTCCTGGTCAGCGGTCTGGCCAGCGGAGCCGTCTACGGCCTCATGGGCCTGGGGCTGGTCATCATCTACCGGGCCACGGACGTCGTGAACTTCGCGATGGCGTCGCTCGCGACACTGGGCCTGTACGTGGCGGTCTCGCTCCACGACCACGGTGTGGCCACGGTGCTCGGCATCCTCGCCGCCGTCGCCATCACCGTCGCGGCCGGCCTGCTCGTCCGGGAGACGGTGATCCGGCCCCTGGGGCAGGGCCAGTTGTTCTCCGCGCTCGTCGTCACGATGGGCGTGTCCCTGATCGCCGAGAGCACCGCCGGATCGATCTGGGGCGACCAGCCCAAGTCCTTCCCCAGCCTGGTGGACGGGACGGTGCGCTGGTCGGGGGCCGCCCTGCCGGTGCAGAGTCTGCTCACGATCGGCGTCGCCGCCGTGGCGATGACCCTGGTGGGCTATCTGTTCGCCCGCACCACGCTCGGCTCGGCCATGCGCGCCGTCGCCGAGTCCGCCGACACCGCGCGCGTGGTCGGACTGAGCGCCCAGCGGCTGGCACGGATCTCCTGGGCGCTCGGCCTGGGACTGGCCGCGCTCGCCGCCTGCCTGTACGCGCCGCGCTCAGGTCTGGTGCCCACCGCACTGGTCGCCCCGCTGTTCCGGGCCTTCGCCGGGATCTTCCTGGGCGGTCTGACCAGCATGTACGGGGCGGTCCTGGGCGGGCTGACCATCGGCGTCCTGGACAACCTGGCGGCCAACTACGTCTCCGCCAGCTTCCGGGACACGTTCGTGTTCACGTTCACCGTGCTGGTCCTGCTGATCCGTCCGCAGGGCATGTTCGGCACCCGCACCTTCCAACGGGTCTGAGGGGTCGCATCCATGGTCTTCAACCGTTCCCTCCTGGCCAGGGCCGCCCTGGGTCCGGCTGCCGGCGCGGTGCTGATGGTGTTCATGGCCTCCGGCGCGATCCCCGCGTACCAGATGTACTCCGTCGGGCTCGCGGCCGTGTACACCGTCGTCGTGCTCTCGGTCGGCCTGCTCGCCGGCTGGTCCGGCATCTGGTCGGTGGGCCACCCCGCGTTCTTCGCCGTCGGCGCGTACTTCGCGGCGTACGGCAGCGCCCACGACTGGCCCCTGGAGGCGGTGGTGCTCGGTGCCGTCGCCACCGGCGCCGTCCTGGGCGCCTTCCTCGGGTACGCGGGCGCCCGCTTCTCGGTGCTCTACATCGCCCTGCTGACCCTCGCCTTCACCATGGTGACCCTCGAACTGGTCAACCGCTGGAGCAGCGTGACCGGCGGCGACCAGGGAGTGCCGGTCGTCCAGCTGCGCAGCGCGCTCGGCCTCGGCACGATCCTGGGCGGCAGCACCGAGGCCCAGTACCTCGCGGTCGGGGCGGCCGCCGTGGTGCTCGCGCTGGCGGTGCCGGCCGCGGCCTCGGGAGTGCGGATGCGGCTCGTTGCCGCCAAGTCGCACCCCCTGGCCGCCCGCACGATCGGCATCGCCCCGGAGGCGCAGTCGTCGCTGTCCTTCGCCGTGAGCGCGGCCTGCACCTGCCTGGCGGGCGTGCTGCTCGGGCTGCTCACCGGCTTCGTCAGCCCCGATCCCTTCTCCCTGTCCTTCGGCATCTCGCTGATCGCGGCGTGCGTGCTCGGCGGGGTCGGCACCATCGTCGGCGCCGTGGCCGGAGGTGTCTATCTCACGTGGAACCCCTCGCTGTCCTCCGCCGTGGGGCTGCCCCAGCCGGTCGTGCAGGGACTCGTCCTGATCTGCGTGCTCCTCTTCCTGCCCGGCGGCGTCGTGCCGTTCCTCGGCAAACCCGCGCGCAGTCTCGCGCGGCGCCTGCTGCGCCGACCGGACACCCGACTCCCCCAGCCCGCCGAGGAGTCGCCCCACCCCGCAC
>NZ_WVUG01000233.1 GCF_017614965.1 Streptomyces griseorubiginosus
GGGAGCGGTGGTGGCGCGCGGGGAGGGGCTCGCGGTGGCACGCTGGGCGGGGCTCGTGGTCGTGGACGTCCCCGCGGCGAACGCGGGCATCGCGCCCGCCAGGACGGCGGTGGCCGCGATCACCATGGCACTGAGGCCGGTTCGGCGCATGAATCGCTCTCTTTCGTCGGTCCGCCCGGCGGTCGGGCCGGGCGGGCTGTGGCGTGGATCGAGCGGAGAGACGAGACAGCACGGGAGCGGGTTGTAAAGAGCTGGCAAAGTCGTCGAATGGCCTTCAGGTGTACGGGAGTTGGCCCACCGGTGGCGTGGGCGCGGCGAATGGGACCGGGGTGGCCCAAGGGGCGTCTGCCGTGCGTGTGCCTTGATTACGTTGAGGCCGTGTGGAACCAGCAGCAGCCACGGGACGGCAGAACCGGCACTTCCCAGCAGGCGCCCCCGGCGCCCCGCACCGCCGGGCCACCCGCCCATCCCCTGCTCGCCTTCCAGCAGTCCGCGGGGAACGCGGCCACGGCCCGGGCGGTGCGGCGGGCGCGCACCGATCGCTCCCGGCCCGCGCTGCCGGGCATCGAGGAGCGCGCCGAGGCCGGGTTCGAGCTGCCGTCGTACCTGATGGGGCTGGAGGCGGCCGGGCTGTCGACGGCGTACGGGCTGACCGGGCACGAGTTCGTGCGGCACGCGGTGGCCGCCGCGGTGGGGCATGCCGACGGCACGGTCGGTGACATCGCGGCCGAGCTGGCCGGACGGCCGGAGAGCTTCTTCGGCCAGGGCCGCGCCTTCGCCGTGCGGGGCCGGACCGGCAAGGAGTGGTACGACGTCACGGTCGCCGTCCGCCGGGCCCCCGACGACCGGCCGCCCGTCTTCCGCTCCCAGGACCTGCCGGCCGCCGCCGTCTCCGGCACCGACGAGGTGGCCGAGCTGGAGGATCCGGAGGGCAAGGACACCAAGGTCGACGTCCAGCACAACACCGCCGCCACGGTGAGCGGTACGGCCGGCGGCTCGTCCTCCAAGGGCGTCGGCGGGCTGGCGTTCGGGCTGGCTCCCGTGGCGCCCGGTCTGTGGGTGGGCGGCGCCGCCACCGGCAACGTCCAGCCCTGGCAGTCCTCGCGGGAGTCCCGGCACCAGAGGAACGTGGCCGAGCCGCGCGTCCTGCGCAGCGACAAGGGCTCGGTCGAGGTCCACCGCAAGGTGGTCTACGAGGTGCGGGTGCACAAGACCGGCACCGAGGAGACGCAGACCTTCCGGGACAAGGGGACGCTCACCCAGCGGGTGCCGACCGAGCATCTGGTCCCGGTCGGCACGGGCGCACCGGCGCCCGCGCGGCCGCTCGCCGCGGACACCGCGCGCAGCGTCTCGCTCGCCGACTCGCTGGCGCCGGTCGCCGTGACCGACACGGCGGCCCCGCAGCAGAGCGGCCGTGGGCTCTTCGACGCGGTCGCCTCCGTGCTGCACCCCTCGCTCACCGCGCCGGGCGCGCCGGGCCGGGCCCGGCTGTACGAGGCGACCGCGACGGCGACCGTCCTTGAGGACATGCCCCGGCTGCTGCGGGATGGCGTGGTCGGCGAGGACCTGCAGTCCAAGGACGGGAAGACGGCGGGCAGTTACCACCTGCGGGCGGCGCTGACCGGCCTCTCCCCCGCCTGGGGCACCGGCAAGACCCAGCTGCGCACCCATCAGCAGACCCAGCACACGGTGACCGAGTCCGCGGGCAAGGGCCGGGCCGTCACCGCCGGTCTCGGCCCGGCGATCGGTGTCGGCGCGGCGGGCAACGCGGCCGTGCTGCGCGGAACCGCGATGCCGGTCGCGGCGGCCCGCAAGGCCCGCTTCAGCGTGACCGAGCAGACCGTCTCCACCCGGCAGGGCGCCGAGGTGCGGGGCGAGAAGGTGCTGTACTTCGGGACGGTGCTGTTCACCGCGGAGGGCACGGGCCCGCGCTCGGCCGAGCACATCCTGAACCCCGGGCGCCGGGTCGCCACCCACTCCATGAACGTGTGGATGAGTCTGCGGGCCGACGAGGCACAGGAGTTGGGACTGCCGCTGCCACAGGGCACGAAAGCCGGGCCATTCGCCGAGAAGCCCCGGCGGACCGACGAGAACGGCGAGGAGGCGGAGGTCGAGCGCCATCTCCCGTACGGCGCGAAGGGATCGAGTGTCGCGCTGAGCCGGCTCGACACCGGGCCCATGGTGCGGGCCGTGCGGGAACTGTTCGCCACCGACCCGAGGCTGGCGGGCTATCTGCCGGCCTTCGGCGCCACTCCGCCGGCCCTGCGGACCAGCGACGAGGAGGCCGAGGCCCAGCGGCGCAACTACCGCGAGCTGATGACCGTCCTGTCGGAGACCAACCTCCGGGTCAACAAGGACCAGTTGCTGTCGACCGGCATCCGGGTGCGGCTGCGCCGCAAGACCACCCTGCACGCGCACGACGTCCAACTCCTCGTCAAGGGCGAGATGTCGGACGCCGAGTACCAGGGCGACATCAAGGACTGGATGGTGCGCGCCCACTCCGGCGTCACCAGCAACTCGACGAGTGGGCGCAGCAGTTCGCGCTCGATCGGCGGACTGGTGCTCGGACAGGCCCGGCTGATCCCGGGGGTGCTGACCGGTGCGGCCCGCTACGAGAGGCACAGCACCGGCACCCGTCGCAACCAGGCGGGCCCCACGGGCCGTTCGGACGTCCTGACCAACGGCTCGGAGACCGCGAGCGCCTTCGCGGCGGCCCTGAGCATGCACGTGGACGTCACCATGACCTCGCGGCCCCGCAAGCTCGCCCGCGGCCTCACCGTCGGCTCGCCCGGCCAGGACGCGCCGGACGCCAAGCTGCTGGCGGGGCTGCACATGGAGCCGCAGGACGTACGGCTGCTCACTCCGGCGGAGTTCACGCTGGACCAGGAGGGCCGAGACCGGCGGGACACGGTGGCGGGGGCGCGCAGGGCGCAGGCGCCCGCCCCGGATCACGCCTTCAACGCCGAGGGCATCGGCGACCTGGCCTCGATCACCCCGCGGCCGTCCACCGGGCGGGCGCTGGGCGACTGGCAGTTGGTGGAGAACCTCGACTCGGAGCCGGTCCGGGCGCTCGCCTTCCAGCTGCTGGCGCGGGCCGCGGCCCGCAACAAGGCTCTGCGGGAGGATCCGGCGCTGGCGACGGAGGGGCTCGCGCCCCGGCTGGCGGTGGAGGAGCGGTTCGGGGAGCGGGCGGTCAAGGCGGCGCTGAGGCAGGCCGCGTCCTCCGGCTGGGTGGTGAAGAACCTCCGTTATCCGCGCCGGCTCGCGGCCCTGAACGGCGCGGTCGGCACCCGGCTGACGCTGGCCAACCCGAAGTTCGTGCACAAGGGCGAGGGGCCGGGCACCGAGACCTTCATCCTGGGCGGCCACCAGTCCGCCGGTCAGGTGGGCCAAGGGACCACCAGCACCGTGCAGTTCGGGGCGACCGGCTCGGAGAACGGCCCCGAGTGGCGCACCGGGCAGGGCCTGTCGACGTTCCGCACCACGGGCCACGGTGACAGCCGGGCCGAGGCGCTGTCCGGCACGGTGGAGCGCAACGCGCACACGCCGAAGAAGGCCCCGCTGTATCTGGTCCAGTGCGATGTGCTGGTCAACATGGTCGCGGAGGTCAAGGTCACCGGCGGCGGCCCCTACGTGAGCCAGGGCACCCGCACGCTGCCGGGCGCGGCGGCGGTGTGGCTGACGGAGGCGCAGCTGCCGCAGCGGATCCGGCGGCAGCTGAACCTCGACGCCGACGCCGACCTCGTCATGCGTCCCCCGGCGGCGCCGGGCGAGAGCAGGGCGGAGAGTTCCCGGATGGCCGCGGAACGGGCGCGGGCCACCGCGGGCACGTCCTCGTCCGCGCCGGCCCGGAGCAGCGGTGGGCCCGCGTCCTCGCGGACGGACCGCCCCGGCTTCGGCAGCGGGCTGCCCCTCGGCTTCGGCATGGTCGAGGACCTGCCCGACTTCGTGCCGCTGCTGGGACGGCTGCGGTCCGCCCTGGTCCAGAACCGGCACCAGGACGTCGCCGACGACCTGCTGCCCCGGCAGCAGCTCAAGGACCGCAACGACAACGTGCAGCGGCTGCTGCGCGTCCTGGACCGGGACGGCTCGGCCGGGCTGCTGTCCAGCGCCATGGACGGCGGGGTCACCGTGGAACTGCTCGACGGCCGCAGGACGCCCTACTGGGCGGTGTTCCGCGTCGACCGCAGGGGCGAGGGCGCGTACACGGGGGACGCGGGCGACGGCCGGGACATGGAGTACATCACCGCGGCCGTCTCCCAGCAGGCCGTCTCCCAGGACGAGTCCACGGTGACCGGCGTCGAGGGCGTCCTCGCCGGATCGGGCAAGCCGGACGGCGGTGCCGGGCAGTTGAAGAGCACCGGCGGCGCGGCGGGCGTCGGCTACGCTTCCGGCGACTCACGGCGCAGCGGTGCGGCGAGCCGTGGACAGCTCGGCATGAAGACGGTCGCCGAGGCGAAGTCCGCGCCGTCCGCGAGGATGCGGCTGCCGGTGCGGGCGAGCCTCGAACTGTACAAGGGCGGCACCCGGCTGGCGCTGGCCCGCATGGACAACCTGGCGCTGACCCACCGTGTGCTGCACAAGGACCTGGCCGCGCTGAGCCGGGTGACCGCACCGGTGCGGGCCACGGCGCCCCCGGTGCGGGGCCCGCGCGACGACGGCCCGTCGGGACTCGGCTCCTGGCACGCGGGCGGGGTGCGGCTGCCGATGGAGGCTCAGGTCAACGGCTTCCAAGGGGCACCACGAGTACGCGAGTTGGTGACCGCGGCGGTTCGGCAGGCGGGCGGCGGCGAGCGGTTCCGGGACAAGGGTCAGGCCGCCGCGTACGCGCTCAACGAGGCCGTCTCCACCGAGTGGATGATCGCCGCGCTGCCGCTGCTCACCTCCGCCGGAGTGGACCTGCCGCCGGTGCACGCCTCCGGCGCGGAGGGGCAGGACCTGCGGGCCTCCCTGCACGCGCGGCTCCGGGACGGGCGGGTTTTGGGCCTGGGTGACACGATGACGTTCGAGACGGTGGGCCAGAGCCACCTCCAGGCGCCCCGGCCCACCCAGACCGACGGCGTGAGCTCCGCCGAGCACGGCAGACAGGCCCGGGCGCTCGGCGGCGCGGGGCTGCTCAACGCGGACGAGTTCCGGCTCAACCAGCTGATGGCCAACACGGGCGGATCGGGCGGTGTCTCGGACGCCGCGGCGAACTCGGCGGGCTCGATGCCGCTGCACAAGCCGAAGATGAAGGCGGTCCTGGTCCAGTTCACGCTGGACGTCAGGGTGGTGGCCAAGGTGACGAACCGGGTCCGCGGCGGCCGTACGAGCACGGCGGTGCGCGAGCTGACCTTGCCGACGCCGGTGGTGATCCGTATGCCGGAGCCGATGGTCCGCCGCATGCTGACGACGGAGGGCGCGCGACTCCAGGACCCCGACAACCACATGGGCGTCACGGCTGCGGTCGCGCCGCCGCCCCCGTCGGCCACCTAAGCGCTCCGCTGGAAGTGCCACGCTGTGCCGTCGGTCGTCCGCGGCGCAGTCGTGGCCGGTCGCGCCCGCGCGGCGGAGCCGCACATCGAACGCAGCCCCGCGCCCTTCGGGGGCGCTACCGAACCGCTGCGGACTTCACCACGTCCCGCTCAGTCGGCGCTCAGCGCCTCCTTCAGTTCGCCGCGCCGCCGGATGCCCAACTTCTTGTAGGCGCTGGTGAGATGGGTCTCCACGGTGCGCCGGGCGAGGTGCAGCAGCCCGGCGATCTCGGTGTTCGTGCGGCCGTCGGCGGCGAGGCGGGCGATGCGCAGCTCGCTGCCGGTGAGGGAGCCCGAACCGGTGCGGACGAGGGCGGGGCGACGTGCGCCGCCCTCGCGCAGCGCCTCCTCGGCGAGCTCCCGCAGCCGCAACACGCCCAGCCTCTCGGCACGTTCGGCCGCCTCCCGCAGACACTCCCGGGCCCTGCCGCGCTCCCCGGCGGCGGTCAGCAGCCGCCCCTGCGCGAGCAGCGCGGCCGCCAGCTCCGGTTCCGTCGCGGCGGGCGCGTCCCGCAGCAGCCGTACCGCCTCCTCGGTCAGCTCCAGGCCCCGGCGGCCGCCCGTGACGGAGCCGAGGGTGCGCAGGGCACGGCCCACCGCGCGGGGCGTGCCCCACGCGCGGGCCAGCCGCAGCTCCTCCTCGGCCAGGGCGAGGGCCTCCCTCGGGTTGCCGAGGGCGAACCAGCACTCGGCGGCGGCCGACCGCCACGGGGTGACGACCGGACTGACCACCTCGCGCGCCGACTGACGGCGCCCGCACTCCGTGAAGTCGTGCAGGGCCCCCGCCGGATCGCCCGCGGCGGCACGCTGCACTCCACGCGCGTACAGGAAGCGGTTCAGCTCCCAGCTGTCCGGGGCCTCGCGCAGGTCGAAGCCGTCCGCGAGGCGCTGCGCCTCGGCCGCGCGGCCGGTCTCCACGAGCGCCAGCAGGATGTGCGCGTGCGCGTTGGAGGGGCCGGTGGCGGGCAGCACGGGCGGTTCGGCCGGGAGGCGGCCGAACTCGCCGCGGGCCGCCGCGATGTCGTCGCGGGTGCTGAGCAGCGCCTGGTGCATCGGGTGCAGCAGTCCGGGCCGCTGGCCGGCCAGACCACGCTCCGCCAGCCGGTCCGCCTCGTCCAGTTCGTCGGCCCACTGGGCGAGGGCGGCGGCCGTGCCCAGCAGGAAGGGCTCGGTCAGCGGGTCGGCGGGCTCGGCGAGCAGAGCGCGCACCCGGTGCATCGCCTCGGCCGCCGAGGTCAGTCCGGCGGTGGCCGCGTACCGGACGAGGAGGGCCCGGGTGGCCGGGCCGAGCAGCTCCGGCGCGTTCTCCGCGGTGTCGCACAGCTCGCGGTACACCTCGCGGCGGACCGTCTGGTCCTGTTCGGAGAGCAGGGCGGAGGCGCTCTGCAGGGTGGCGGCCAGTTCGGGCCGGTCGGCGAGCTGTTCGCCGACGGAGCGCAGGACGTCCACGGCGGCGCGGGGCCGGCCGCGCCCGGCGAGCGCGGTGCCGAGGGCGATCGCCGCGCGCACCCGGTCCTGCGGGGTGCCGGGCAGCCGCAGCGCCTCGGTGAGCCGGGGGATGCCGGCCGAGGACTCACGGTCGGCGACCTCCAGGGAGCCCAGTTCGGTCAGCAGCCGCTGCCGGCGTTCGTCGGGCAGCGGCTCGTCCAGGGCCCGGCGCAGAAAGGCCACCGCGTCCTCGGCGCGGTCGTCGCGCAGGGCGAACGAGGCGGCGTCCTGCAGCACGGTCGAGGCCCAGGGGGCGTGCACCGGGTCGGCCAGCAGCAGTTGCCGGGCCACGGGTTCGACGGGGGCGCCGCGGTGCAGCATCGTCTCGGCGGCCGTCCGGTGCGCGGCCCGCCGTCGGGACACGGGCACGCCGGTGAGCACGGCGTCCCGCAGCAGCGGATGGCCGTAGCGCGGGCGGCCGTGGCCGTCGGGGCGCAGCAGACCGAGCCCGGTCATGGCGGTGAGCCAGCCCACCACCCGGGCGGGGTCGGTCCCGGCCAGCTCGGCGAGCAGGGCGCCGAGCCGCTCGGGGACACGGTCGAACTCGGGGGCGGAGCGCTCCCACCGTTCGTCGGAGCCGTCGAAGGCGCGCACCTCGCGAAGCTCCGTGTGCGTACGGCCCGTTCGGGACGGCCCCTTGTGGTCCCAGCCCTCGTCGAGCACGGCCAGGACACGGGCCACCTCCGCGGTGCCCGGTCCGGCGCTGTCCAGCCACCAGGACACGGCCGCCGGATACGCCCCCGGGTACAGCGCGGCGCAGCTCTCCGGTACGGACGCGGGCTCGCCGGACGCCCGCAGGTCGTCGAGGAGGGCCCGCAGCAGCAGGGGGCTGCCCGCGCCGGCCCGGACGCAGTCGTCCGCCCAGGACGCGGTCACGCCGGGGAACTCGGCGCGCACCAGGGCGGCCGCCGACTCCGGGCTGAGCGGGGCGAGGGTGTGGGTGCCGACGAGGGCCGGCGAGAGGGTGTGGGTGAAGCCCGGCGCGGGCAGTTCGACGTCGTACTGACTGCGCTCGGTGACGGCCAGCAGGATCGGCAGGGCTAATCGGTCCACATGGCGGGCGTACTCCACCAGCCAGCGGTACGAGGGGGCGTCGGCGAGGTGGACGTCGTCCACGGCGACCAGCAGCGGCGCCTGTTCGGCGCGGGCGTCCAACGCCCTCTGCAGCACGGCGCCCTGCTCGCGTTCGGTGTCGGCCGTGTCGAATCCCGGTACCCGGCCTAGGAGTTGGAACACGGCGGCGAAGGGCACCGCGGCGTCGGCGGGGGCGCAGCGGGCGCGCAGCACCCGCATGCCGTGCGCGGCGGCGGCCTCGGCGGCGGCCTCCAGCACGGTGGTCCGGCCGGTGCCCGTGGCGCCGCGCAGCAGCACCAGACCGCCCGCCCCGGTGCGGGCGCGCGCCGCGGCGTCCGCCAACAGCGCGGCGGCTTCCCGGTGTTCGCGCGGCTGCTCACCCTGCGCCACGGCCATGTCTGCCTCCTTGCTCGGACCGGACGTGTTCCGCAGTCGAGGACGGCCCTCGTCCCGCGGCGGTGGCGTGACAAGTCCCACGGCGGCCGGATCCGGCCCCCGCGGAACCGGGCGGCCGGCCGCCGTCGTGGTAGTCGTACGGCCGATCTCGTGGTGCTGCTCGTGGTCCTCCACGATTGCGGCCGCCCCACCCGTCACACGAGTGTGGGAAACGCACGCCTGTCACCAACCCCCCAGAGGTTGCGTGCACGTGGACATAGGGGAAACGCTTGCTCAGCTCATCGCGGACCACACGCTCCGGTACGGCCGACGTGCCCGAGCGGATACCCGTGGCGGTGCTCGCCTCCGACCCGATCCTGCGCGAGGGGGCGATCGGCCAGCTGCGCCGGTACCCCGAGATCGACCTGCGCGAGGAGTCCGGTCCCGGAACCGTGGCGCTGCTCGTCGGCGACGTGCTCGACGAGACCGCGCTGACCCGGCTGCGCCGGCTGGTGCGCAGTGAGGGGGCGCGGGCGGTGCTCGTCGTCGGGTCCCTGCGCGAGAGCGAACTGCTCGACGTGATCGAGTGCGGGGTCGGCGCCATCGTCTGGCGGCACGAGGCCACCTCGACCCGTCTGGTGCAGGCCGTGCTCGCGGCGGCGCGCGGCGACGGCGACCTGCCCGCCGATCTGCTGGGCCGGCTGATCAACCAGGTGGGGACCCTGCACCGCAGTGCGGCCGGACGGCCCGGCGGACCGTCCTCGGGGCTGACCCCGCGCGAGGTGGACGTGCTGCGTCTGGTCGCCGAGGGCCTCGACACCGGAGAGATCGCCGGCAAGCTGTCCTACTCCGAACGCACCGTCAAGAACGTGATCCACGGGCTGACCACCCGGCTGCATCTGCGCAACCGGGCCCACGCGGTCGCGCATGCCCTGCGGGAAGGCTACATCTGACCGAACGGGCAGCCCACCGCGCCCCCTTGGGCAGCGGAGTGCGCCCGTGAGGCGTCCCCCGCGTGCCTGCGCGGACGGCCGGGGCGCAGGGCAGGATCGGGTACGGCAGCGGGTTTCATGCGGTGCGGGGCATCGCGGGGCGGGAGCAAGACGGTGATCCACGAGGTGGACGAGGTCCTCAAGGACCTGCTGAGCGGTGGCGCGTTGTCCGGCTCGGGCATCGACGTCGCCTTCGACGCCCCCACCCGCGACTGGGCCGCGCGCCGCAACTCACCCACGATCAACGCCTACTTGTACGACATCCGGGAGGACGTCAACCGCCGGCAGCGAGGCCATGTCGCCGTGCACGACGAGCGGGACGTGATCGTCAAGCGGCGCCAGCCGCCGCGTTGGTTCCGGCTGTCGTACCTGGTGACGGCGTGGACGAAGCGGCCGCAGGACGAACACCGGCTGCTGTCCGCGGTGCTGGCCACACTGATCCCGCGCGAGCTGATCGGACCGTCCGAACTCCCGGGCGCACTCGGCGCGCTGGGCCTCACCATCCCGTTGTCGGTGGCCGGCATCCAGACCGAGTCCCGCTCCCTCGCCGAGATCTGGTCCGCGCTCGGCGGCGAACTCAAGCCGTCCCTGGACCTGGTGGTCACGGCCCCCTTCCCGGCCTACCCCGAGTACGACGCCGGCCCGCCGGTCACCGAGGGCGCCGCGGTCCGCGTCCGCACCCTGGACGACGCCCCGGTCACGGACGAACGCGCCCACCGCCCGGCCCAGGTGACGGCGGCCAGGGAGGCCCGAGCGGCGGCCCGCGCGGCGGACCGGACATCGTGACGCCTCGTACCCCGGGGGCCGAGGCGCCCCACGTGCCGTACGACATGGCCGAGTCGGCCGGAACCGATCCCGCCGTCGCCCTCGTCGCGCGGCTCCAGGCACTGCGCGAGCGGGTCGCCCTGGTCGTGGAGCAGCGGTCCGTGGACGATCCGACGGCGGCCGATCCGCTGCGCGGGCTGTATCTGTCGGAGGAGGCGGTACGGCATCTGCTGCGGCCGGTGCCTCCGGTGCGGCTCCCTCTCCCCGACCCCGCCGAGCAGCCGTACGACCGGCTGGGCGAGCTGTCCGCGCGGCTCGGGCTGACCGAGCTCGACGCGATGCTGCTGCTCATCGCCCTCGCGCCCGACCTGGACCGCACCTTCGAGCCGCTGTACGGGTACCTCAACGACGACGTCAGCCGCCGCCGGGCCACCGTCGCACTCGCCCTGGACCTGGTCGGCGTCCCCGTCCACTCCCCGGCCGGACGGGCCCGGTTCCAGCCGGCCGCCCCCCTGTCCGCGCTCGGTCTCCTCACGGTCGAGGAACCCGAACGCCCCTTCCTCGGCCGCTCCTTGCGCGTCCCGGACCGTCTGGCCGCCCACCTTCTCGGCGACGACACCCCCGACGCGGCGCTCGCCGGCCATCTGCATCCGCTCAGCGCGCCGTCGGACGGCGGGACCGAGGGCGAGTTCGGCCGGTTCGTCGAACGGCTCGCCGCCCGCCTCGACGGCGGCCCCCCGCTCACCGTCTATCTCCGCGAGCGCCGTGAGGGCGACGGGCTCGCCTGTGCGGCCGCCGCTCTGCGTGCCGCCGGCGTCCCCGCCCTGCGTTTCTCCGGGCCCGAGGACCGGGTCCCCGACCTGCTGCGGGAGGCCCGGCTGGGCGGGCAGACGGTGGTGGTGTCCGGGGTGCCGGACCAACCCGCCGGTCTGATACGGCAGTTGGTGGCAGCCGCCGACGTACCCGTGCTGATCACGGCCCCGCGCCCCTACGACCCCCACTGGTGTGACCAGGACCCCCTCGTGCTGGACGTGCCCCGGCAGCACGCGGGGGCGGTGGGCGCCTGGAAGGCCGCGCTCGGCGCGGAGAACGTCCACGGCTTCGAGCTGGCGGCCACCGTCGCCCCCTACCACCTCCCCGGCGAGCACATCTCCCGGGCCGCGCGGGCCGCTCTCGACCTGGCCCGCTTCGAAGGGACCCCGCTCTCCTCCGCCCATCTGCGCCTGGCCGCCCGGCAGCAGTCCGCCTCGGGGCTGGAGCAGCACGCCCGCCGGATCCGCCCGGCCGTGGACTGGACCGACCTCGTGCTGCCCGACCGCCCGCTCACCCAGCTGCGCGAGCTCGCGCTGCGTGCCCGGCACCGCGACCGGGTCCTCGGCGACTGGCGGCTGAGCGCCGGCGGCGGCCGGGGGCGGGGCGTGCTGGGTCTGTTCGCGGGCGAGTCCGGCACCGGAAAGACGCTGAGCGCGGAGGTCGTGGCCGCCGAACTCGGTCTCGACCTCTATGTCGTCCAGCTGTCCTCGGTCGTCGACAAGTACGTCGGCGAGACGGAGAAGAACCTCGAACGCATCTTCACCGAGGCCGACCGCACGGACGCCGTGCTCCTCTTCGACGAGGCCGACGCCGTCTTCGGCAAGCGGTCCGAAGTGAAGGACGCACACGACCGGTACGCCAACATGGAGAGCGCCTATCTCCTCCAGCGCCTTGAGTCCTTCGACGGGATCGCCCTGCTCACCACCAACCTGCGGGCCAACATCGACGAGGCGTTCACCCGTCGGCTGGACCTGGTGGTCGACTTCCCGTTCCCGGACGCCGAGCAGCGGCTCGCGCTGTGGCGGCACAGCCTGTCCCACGTGCCGTGCGCCGAGGACGTCCGACTCGGGCCGGTGGCGGCCGACTTCGAGCTGGCGGGCGGTTCCATCCGCAGCGCCGTGGTGACGGCCGCGTACCTCGCCGCCGGCCGCGGCGACCTGGTCACCGCGGCCGATCTGCTGGAGGGCGCCCGGCGTGAGTACCGCAAGGCCGGCCGTCTGGTGCCGGGCGAGGGCGCCTGGTAGCGGCGCCCTGGCGGGTCAGTTCTGCACGCGCCACTTCTGGTTGGGTGTGCCGGAGCAGGTCCACAGCTGGAGCTTGGTGCCGTTGCCGGTGCCGTTGTCCGTGGCGTCCACGCACTTGTCGGCCTGCGGGTTGACCAGGTCGCCGGCCTGGCTCAGGACGAACTGCTGGGCCGGGTTGCCGCTGCACCGCGCCAGCTGGATGTGCGCCCCGTCGTCCTTGGAGCCCCACGCCACGTCCATGCACATCCCGACGGAGCGCACGGTGCCGTCACCGCGGAAGTCCCACTTCTGGTTGGCGCTTCCGGCGCAGTCCCAGAGCTGCAGCTGCTTGCCGTCCTTGCCGACGCCGTTCTGCGCGTCGGGGACGTCGATGCAGCGGTTCGAGCCCTGCCCGATGATGAGTTGCCCGACGACAGGGGTGGCGGTCTTCCTGGGCGTGGTCTTCGAGGACCCGCCCCCGGACTTCTTGCCACCGCCCCCGGACGAGCCGGACCCCTGCGAAGTCCCCGAGTTCCCCGTCCCCTTGGGCTGTTCGGCGCCACCGCCCTGCACGGGGGTGGACGCCGGAGGCGCGGCGGGCGTGAGGGCGGGTGTCGGAGTGGGCGTCGGGGCCAGCGTGTTGGCCGCCTCGACGGTTTTCTCGGTGGCTGCGGAGTTGACGGCGGGTTTGTAGGCGATCCACAGCATCACGAAGGTGATCCCGAGCGCCACGAAGACACCGAAGAACGTCGCAAGCCACCGCGGCAGGAACCCCCGCTGCAGATACGTCCCCTCCACCGCAAGCGGGCTGGTGCCCGAACGGACCACGTTCAGCGTGTACGGATGCTGCTCCCTGCTCCCGAACCAGATGATCCGGCGCGGCTTCAACGTCGTCCTCACGAACGCCGCACGCCCCGGCTCGATCTGCACATTGCTCGGACGGATGTCGTACGACAACTGATCACCGTTGTCACTGCCACCGATCGACGCCGTCAGCTTGGTGTTGCCCAGATTGTCCACCGCCAGCCGCGGCCGGCCCCGAAAACGCCCCTTCACGGTCGGCGGCACCAACTCCGCCCGCACCTCCGTGAACGGCGTGATCGTCAGATTCCCCTCCGGAACCGTCGTCGCCTCCGGATGCTCCGTCGGCGTGATCCGCACCGCATACGGATGCGGACCCGCCGCCGCATCCGGCGAACGCGGCGGAGCGAACGTCAGCTCCACCGTCCCCGTCGTCCCCGGATACAACCGCAACGACTGCGGCTCCACCCTCGTCCACGGCGCCACCGGCCCCACCGGCTCGAACCGGTACTCGTCCACCACGTCACCGGTATTACGCAACCGCAACCGCACACGTGTACTGCCACCCGGATCCACAGTCGCGGAGGCGGGCTCGAGAGAGGTCCACAGAGTCATGCGTCACACCGTCAGCTTGATCGCCTCGACGAAGCGCGAGTTGTCGAAGTGGCCGGCCGTGTTGAGGTCGGGGCGGGCGTTGTTGCAGGTCTGGCCGTCCCAGTTCTGGCCGCTGATCTTGACCACGCTGCACAGCTGACCGGAACCGACGTTCCAGACGAAGGTCACCATGTAGGGGGCACCCTCCTTGGTGCTGCCGATGTAGTTGTCCTTGCCGTCCGCGACGATGGCCGTCCAGTTCGGCTTCCAGGTGCCCTGACCGTTGGTCGACTGGGGGTTGTAGACCATGGCGTTGCCGGCGGAACCCTGGACGCCGTACACCGCGACGTTCAGGGCCATGATCGCCTGGCCCTGTCCGACCGTGCCGGACACGGTGCCGTCGCACACCGGCTTCTGCCAGCCGTCGCCCTGGACGTAGGCGCGATAGCAGACGTGCCGGCCGCCGGGGTCGTTCTTCGCCAGCCGGTTCACGGCGGTCGCCGCGGTGTCCGGCTTGGGCTTGGCCGGCTTGGGGGCCGAAGCACCGCCCCCGCCTCCGCCACCGGATCCGTTCGCCCCGGCGGCGGCCCCCGAGTTGGCGGGCGGCGGGGCGCTGGTCGTGGCGGGGGGCGCCGGCATCACCGGCGCCGGGGTGGCCGGG
>NZ_WVUG01000234.1 GCF_017614965.1 Streptomyces griseorubiginosus
GCTCCACCCCGTCCGACCCGGGCGGCTCGACGCCACCGCCCGACAGCGGCACGCCGAGCCCGGCCGTGTCCTAGGGCGCGCGTCTCAGGCGACGGGATCGGCGGGATGGGGTGCGAGCAACGGCAGCTGCGAGGCCAGCCGCTGCTCGCACAGCTCCACGAGACGGTCGTAGCCGGCCTTGCCCATCAGCTCGGTCAGCTCCGCCCGGTACGACACGTACACGGGCTCGCCCGCGCCGTGCGCCGAGGTCGCCGACGTGCACCACCAGTGCAGGTCATGCCCGCCCGGACCCCAGCCCCGGCGGTCGTACTCGCCGATCGACACCTGCAGCACCCGCGTGTCGTCGGGCCGGTCGATCCAGTCGTAGGTCCGCCGGATCGGCAGCTGCCAGCACACGTCCGGCTTCGTCTCGAGCGGCTCGCGGCCCTCCCGCAGGGCCAGGATGTGCAGCGAGCAGCCCGCGCCGCCCGCGAACCCGGGGCGGTTCTGGAAGATGCAGGAGCCCTGGAAGGGGCGGGTCTGCCGGTCGCCGTCCTCGTCCTCGGAGACCCAGCCGCCCCGCAGCCCCTCGTCGTGGTGCTGCCAGATGTCCGGGGTGAGCCTCGCCACATGCTGGGCGACGCGCTTCTCGTCGTCCTCGTCGGAGAAGTGGGCACCCAACGTGCAGCACCCGTCGTCCGCGCGGCCGGCCTGGATGCCCTGGCAGCCGCTGCCGAAGACGCAGTTCCAGCGGGAGGTCAGCCATGTCAGATCGCACCGGAAGACCTGCTCGTCGTCCGCCGGATCAGGGAACTCCACCCACGCGCGCGGGAAGTCGAGGCCCTTCTCGTCGGCCTCCCGGGGCTGCTTCGGCAGCTTCGACCTCTTCGCCGGCTTCACCGGTGATGAACCCTTGGCGGACTTGTCGTCCTTCGCCCTTTTCGTCTTTGGCACAGGACCAGCGTACGGCCCCCGCAGCCCCATGGAATACGGAGGACCGCCCAGGTGGCAGTAGCGTTCCGTACATGAGACTCGGTGTCCTCGACGTGGGATCGAACACGGTGCATCTGCTGGTGGTGGATGCGCACCCCGGCGCATGCCCGCTGCCCGCGCACTCGCACAAGGCGGAACTGCGCCTCGCCCAACTCCTCGACGACAGCGGCGCGATCGGCCCCGCGGGCGTCGAGAAACTGATCGACGTCGTCCAGGGCTGTCTGCAGGCCGCCGAGGACAAGGGCGTGGAGAACTTCCTGCCCTTCGCCACCTCCGCCGTGCGCGAGGCCAGCAACGCCGATGACGTCCTCGCGCGCGTGCAGGCCGAGACCGGCGTCGAGCTGCAGGTCCTCACCGGCGAGGAGGAGGCCCGGCTCACCTTCCTCGCGGCCCGCCGCTGGTTCGGCTGGTCCGCGGGCAAGCTGCTCGTCCTGGACATCGGCGGCGGCTCCCTGGAGATCGCCTACGGCATCGACGAGGAACCCGACGCCGCCGTCTCCCTCCCCCTCGGCGCGGGCCGCCTGACCGCGGGCTGGCTCCCCGGCGACCCCCCGGACGCGGAGTCCATACGCTCCCTGCGCCGCCATGTCCGCGCCCAGATAGCCCGCACGGTGGGCGAGTTCAGCCGCTTCGGCGCCCCCGACCACGTGGTCGCCACGTCCAAGACCTTCAAGCAACTGGCCCGCATCGCAGGCGCGGCCCGGTCGACCGAGGGCCTGTACGTCCAGCGAGAGCTGAAGCGCGAGTCCCTTGAGGCGTGGGTGCCGAGGCTGGCCGGTATGACCGAGGCCCAGCGCGCCGACCTCCCGGGCGTCTCGGAGGGCCGCGCGGGCCAGCTCCTCGCCGGCGCCCTGGTGGCAGAGGGCGCCATGGATCTCTTCGGTGTCGACAGCCTGGAGATCTGCCCCTGGGCCCTCCGCGAGGGCGTCATCCTCCGCCGCCTCGACCACATGGGGGCGGCGTAGCGCGCCCCAAAGGGGTGCGGTGCTGTGACATTGGCGACTCCGTCGCGGGCGCGAGCAACCACAAATCACCCGCACCCGCCCGTGGCAAACACCACAACGGCGAAGAGGCACCCGGCCCCCAACCCCCCGCACCCCGTACCCTGTCCGCATGGCGGAGCCAGTCGTGTGCATCCCGGATGCGAAGGTCGCGCTGTCCACGGCCTCGGTGTACCCGGAGTCCACGGCGACGGCCTTCGAGATCGCCGCGCGCCTCGGGTACGACGGAGTCGAGGTCATGGTGTGGACCGACCCGGTCAGCCAGGACATCGAGGCGCTGCGCAGACTCAGCGACTACCACCGCATCCCGATCCTGGCCGTCCACGCCCCCTGTCTGCTCATCACCCCGCGCGTGTGGTCGACCGACCCCTGGGTCAAGCTGCAGCGCGCCCGCGCGGCGGCCGAGAAGCTCGGCGCGAGCACCGTCGTCGTGCACCCGCCGTTCCGCTGGCAGCGCCAGTACGCGCGGGACTTCGTCACCGGGATCTGGCGCATGGCGAACGAGACGGACGTGCGGTTCGCCGTCGAGAACATGTACCCCTGGCGTTACCGCGACCGCGAGATGCTCGCGTACGCACCCGACTGGGACGTGACGAAGGAGGACTACCGCCACTTCACGATCGACCTCAGTCACAGCGCCACGGCCCGCTCCGACGCCATGCACATGGTCGACCGCATGGGCGACCGCCTGGGCCATGTCCACCTGGCCGACGGCAAGGGGTCGGCGAAGGACGAGCACCTGGTACCCGGCCGCGGCTCCCAGCCCTGCGCCGAGCTGCTGGAACGCCTCGCCCTGACCGGCTTCGACGGCCATGTCGTCATCGAGGTCAACACCCGGCGCGCCATGTCAGGCGCCGAACGCGAGGCCGACCTCGCGGAGGCGCTGGCCTTCACCCGGCTGCACCTCGCGTCGGCGGTGAAGGTGCCCCGGCCGTGACCGACACCGCCTCCCGGCGCCGGGGACGTCGCCCCCGTACCGAATCCGCCGACACCCGGGACCGGATCCTGACCGTGGCCCGCGAGGAGTTCTCCGAACGCGGGTACGACAAGACGTCCGTGCGGGGGATCGCGAAGGCGGCCGGTGTGGACTCCGCGCTGGTGCACCACTACTTCGGCACCAAGGAACAAGTCTTCGCGGCGGCGATCGAGGTTGCCTTCGCCCCCGCGCTGCACGCCCCCGAGGCGCTGGCCGACGGCCCCCTCGACGGCGTCGGGGAGCGCCTGACCCGCTTCATCTTCGGCGTATGGGAGAACCCGACGACCCGCACGCCCCTGCTGGCGATCCTGCGCTCCGCCGTCAACAACGAGACCGCCGCCGCCGTCTTCCGCCGCCTGGTCGCCTCCCAGCTGCTGCGCCGCGTCGCCGCCCAGCTGGACGCGCCGGACGCCGAGCTGCGCGCCGAACTGGCGGCCGCTCAGCTGGTGGGCTGCGCGATGATGCGGTACGTGATCAAGCTGGAGCCGCTGGCCTCGGCGGACATGGAGCAGGTGATCGCGCGAGTGGCGCCGGTGGTGCAGGGCCATCTGACCGGGAGCTGACGGTACGACCCGGTGCGGGCCGCCGAGACGGTCGTCCCGCATTCCGGACACCGCGTCCCGACCCCTGGATGACGGGCGTAGTCTCGGTAGCAGCCCTACCTGTCTGAAGGAGCGAGCGACGATGCCCGAGCTGAGGTCCCGCACAGTCACCCACGGCCGCAACATGGCGGGCGCCCGCGCCCTTATGCGCGCCTCCGGTGTACCGGGTGCGGACATCGGCCGCAAGCCGATCATCGCGGTCGCCAACTCCTTCACCGAGTTCGTGCCGGGCCACACGCACCTGGCGCCGGTCGGCCGGATCGTCAGCGAGGCGATCACCGAGGCGGGCGGCATCCCGCGCGAGTTCAACACGATCGCCGTGGACGACGGCATCGCGATGGGCCACGGCGGCATGCTGTACTCCCTGCCCTCCCGCGACCTGATCGCGGACTCGGTCGAGTACATGGTCGAGGCGCACTGCGCCGACGCCCTGGTCTGCATCTCCAACTGCGACAAGATCACGCCGGGCATGCTGATGGCGGCCCTGCGCCTGAACATCCCGACGGTGTTCGTCTCCGGCGGCCCGATGGAGGCCGGCCGCGCCACGCTGGTCGACGGCACGGTCCGCACGCTCGACCTCGTCGACGCGATCTCCGACGCCGTCAACGACAAGATCTCGGACGAGGACATCCTCCGCATCGAGGAGAACGCCTGTCCGACCTGCGGCTCCTGTTCCGGCATGTTCACCGCCAACTCGATGAACTGCCTGACGGAGGCCATCGGCCTCTCCCTCCCCGGCAACGGCTCGGTCCTGGCCACCCACACCGCCCGCAAGCAGTTGTACGTCAACGCCGCGCGGACGGTCATGGACATCACCCGCCGCTACTACGAGCAGGACGACGACACGGTCCTGCCGCGCTCCGTCGCCACCTTCGCGGCCTTCGAGAACGCGATGGCGCTGGACATCGCGATGGGCGGCTCGACCAACACGATCCTGCACCTGCTGGCCGCGGCCCAGGAGGCGGGCGTCCCCTTCGGCCTGAACGAGATCGACGCGGTCTCGCGCCGGGTGCCCTGCCTCGCCAAGGTCGCCCCGAACGTCGCGAAGACCCGCACGTACTACATGGAGGACGTGCACCGCGCGGGCGGCATCCCCGCCCTGCTCGGCGAGCTGCACCGCGGCGGCCTCCTGAACGAGGACGTCCACTCCGTCCACAGCCCGTCGCTGGCCGACTGGCTGAAGACCTGGGACGTGCGCGGCGGCTCCCCGTCGCCCGAGGCGGTCGAACTGTGGCACGCGGCCCCCGGCTGCGTCCGCTCCGCCGAGGCCTTCTCCCAGTCCGAGCGCTGGGAGGCCCTGGACGAGGACGCGGTGGACGGCTGCATCCGCTCCGTCGAGCACGCGTACTCCAAGGACGGCGGCCTCGCGGTCCTCAAGGGCAACCTCGCGGTCGACGGCTGCGTGGTGAAGACGGCCGGCGTCGACGAGTCCATCTGGACCTTCGAGGGCCCGGCGGTCGTCTGCGAGTCGCAGGAAGAGGCCGTCGAGAAGATCCTCAACAAGCAGGTCACGGACGGCGACGTGGTCGTCATCCGCTACGAGGGCCCCAAGGGCGGCCCCGGCATGCAGGAGATGCTCTACCCGACGTCCTTCCTGAAGGGCCGCGGCCTCGGCAAGACCTGCGCCCTGATCACCGACGGCCGCTTCTCCGGCGGCACGTCGGGCCTGTCCATCGGCCACGCCTCGCCCGAGGCGGCGTCCGGCGGCACGATCGCCCTCGTCGAGGACGGCGACCGCATCCGCATCGACATCCCGAACCGCACGATCGAACTCCTCGTCTCCCCGGAGGAACTCACCCGCCGCGAGCAGGCCCTCGGCGGCGTCTACGCCCCCAAGTCCCGCGAACGCAAGGTCTCGGCGGCCCTGCGGGCCTACGCGGCGATGGCGACGAGCGCGGACAAGGGCGCGGTGCGGGACGTCTCAAAGCTGGGCTGAGCCGCGCCGCCGTAACGGAAGCTGTCGGGGCCGTCCCTGCCGGGGGCGGCCCCTTCCACGTCCCACGACGCCCCCCGCCGCCTCACCATCCCGACGGATCCCGCGCATCCACAGCGAAGACGGTGCCGTCGGGGGCGGTGGCGTAGACGTGGTTGTGGGTCAGGACGGGGGTGGGGAGGGCGGCGGTCACCACTTGGGCCGTGCTCGCGCCGAGCCGCGCCGGGGTCTGCCCGGCGAGTGTCCCCTTGCGGGCGTCCACCGCGAGCAGGCGTCCATCGGCGGCGCTGACATACACGTAACGGCCGTCGGAGACGGGAGCGGAGCCCCGGCTCACCGAGGTCTCGATGGTCCACAACTGCTTGCCGGAGTGCGTGTCGACGGCCGCCAGCGAACCGCCGGCGGCCAGCAGGTAGACGACGCCGCCGCGCACGCCGGCGTGGGCACTCTGACGGCGGACGGGCAGGGCGACCCTGCGCGTCGCCCCGGATCGGGGGTTGTAGCGGACCACCGCCTGTGTGTCGCCGTAGACGGGGTCGGCGGCCAGGAAGAAGACCGAGCCGCCGGAGGTTCCGACCGGTTCCAGGGAGCCCTTCAGATGGGCGTCCCAACGGACGTCACCGGTGGTGGGATCCACGGCGGTGACATGAGTGCTCGTCCCCTGGGCGGAGACGCTGAACAGGTATGCCAGCGGGTCGCCGGCGAAGGAGCTGAAGGCCGACGCATGGTCGTCCGCGATGGGCCGGGACCACTTCGTCTCGCCCGACGCGCCGTCCACGCCGCTGACGGTGCCGTCCGCGTGCGTCAGCAGGATCATGCCGCCGACCGGCTGCGCCAGGGTGTACGCGCGGACGTCCCGCTCCCAACGGACCTTGCCCGAAGCGGGATCCAGGGCTTCAAGGTGCCTGCCATGGTCGGGAAGCGGCTGCACGAGACCACCCGACAGGACCGGAGGAGTGCTCCAGCGTGTCGTGCCGGCGCCGTGCCGCCACAGGAGACCGCCGTCGGACGGGTCGAGGGCGAACACGACGCCGGGCCGCGCGCAGAGCAGCTTCCCCGCTCCGTACGAGCACCGCACCGCACCGCTCCCCGACACCGGATCCGCAGCCCAGGCACGGTACGTCGCGGGGGCGGTCGGGCGCGCTGTGCCGTGCGAAGCGGTGGGCTTGTCACCGAACAGCTGGACGGAGGTGAGCACGCCACTCGCGACGAGGACGAGCGCCCCGGCGGCGAGCAGCACTCTCCGGCGCCGGCCGGGCCGCGCGGGCGGTTGTGCCGGCTCCTCGACGCGCGGTGGGACCGGCGGTGGTGGCTCGTCGCCGGACCGCTGCGCCGGTATGAACGCCTGGGTGTCGTACGAGGCCGCGACCGACCGGAGCTCCCGCATCAACTCGTCGGGTGTGGGGCGGCTTTCCGGCTCCTTGGCCAGGCAGCGCGACACCAGCTCCGCCAGGTCCTCCGGTACGCCGGTCAGATCCGGCTCGTCGTGCACGACCTGGTAGGCGACCACGTACGGGCTGTCGGAGTCGAACGGGCCGCGCCCCGTGGCCGCGTGCACCAGTACGGAACCGAGCGCGAAGACGTCGGCGGCGGGCCCGACCTCCCGTGGCCGCCGGAACTGCTCGGGTGCCATGAAGGGCGGCGTACCGATCAACTTCCCTGTCTCGGTGCGCAGTTCGCTGTCCTTTGGCCGAGAGATGCCGAAGTCGATGACCTTCGGACCGTCCTCGGCGAGCAGCACGTTGCTCGGCTTCAGGTCCCGGTGCACGACCCCGACCCGGTGGATGTCGCGCAGCGCCTCGGCGAGCCCGGCCATCAGTCGGCGCAACTGGGCCGGGGCCATCGGTCCATTCCGTTTCACATGATCGGAAAGCGTGGGTCCCGGAATGAACAGCGTGGCCATCCAAGGCCGTTCGGCCTCCGGATCGGCGTCCACCACGGACGCGGTGAAGGCGCCGCTCACCCGTCGCGCCGCAGCGACCTCCTGCCGGAAACGCCCCCTGAACTCGGGGTCCTTGGCGAACTCCGCGTGTACGACCTTCACCGCGAGCTTCATCCCGGAGGTGCTGCGGGCCAGATGCACGACTCCCATGCCGCCGGAACCGAGGCAGGACTCCAAGCGGTAGTGACCGGCGTAGGCGGGAAGTTCCGCTTCCGCGCCCGCTCCGGTGTTGCGCTCAGGCGCCATGGGACCACCCCCGTGCTGTTCGTCCGCGCGCGCGACGCACGGAGCCTAGTCGATGACGCGTACGAGACCGAGGCGGCTTGCTGGCGTTCGTGAGCGAGTTGCGTACATGTGTTTCATGGCGCGTTTTCGGGGAATCAACGGGACCCCATGGCATGCATGGGGCTCAACGGGGGAGGTTTTCCATGTCTGTCGACCAGCTCGGCGAGGCCGAGAGCAACAAGGGCGAGGCCGTCGCGACTACGGCCGCCGCGAGCGCGACCCTGCACTACTACCCGGTGGCACCCGGCGTCCGTCTCAACGTCCGTCGCGGCCCGGGGACTCAGTACGGCATCGTCCGTGTCCTGCCCGAAGGCGCGCAGGTCCCCATCTTCTGCCAGACACCGGGCACGAGCGTGACCGGTCCGTACGGCACCTCGAACATCTGGGACAACATCGACGACGGCGAGTTCGTCTCGGACGCCTACGTCCTCACAGGCAGCGACGGCTACGTGGCCTCCCGCTGCGGCTGACATTCCCTATGCGAAGGACTCTGAATGACCTCTCGGAGACGTAGATCCTTACTGCTCGGCGGTGCCGCCGGAGCCCTGCTCATGGTCCTGGGCTCGGCGGCCACGGCGAACGCGGTGACCGTACAGACCTATCCGACCGCACCCGGGATCCGGCTGAACGTTCGCAGCGGGCCCGGCACGAACTTCACCATCGTGCGTGTCCTGCCCTCCGACACACGGGTCCCGATCTTCTGCCAGTCCCCGGGCACGACGGTGTCCGGCTATTACGGCACCTCGAACATCTGGGACAACATCGACAGCGGCGAATACGTCTCCGACGCCTACGTCAACACCGGCAGCGACGGCTACGTCGCCTCCCGCTGCGGCTGACCCGTCCGGTCCCGGAGGGAGCCCGCCCCGGCCCCGGAGCCATAATCGTCACGTGAGCGACGAAAACGGCACCCCGGCGGCCCCGGCGGGCTCCACCGGTCCCCGCCCAGAACCGATCCGCTTCTTCGGCACGACCTGGGTGAACCACGACAACGGCTACGCCCTCCGCCGCATCGGCGCAGCCACCGGCTCCCTCGCCGCCGCCGTGGCCGCCTGCCTCGTCCTCGACTTCGCCTACCAAGGGCTCCAGATCGCCGACAGCGGCGCCTTCGTCACCGCGCTGGTCGTCGTCATGTTCGCCGTCTGCAGCGCGCTGGCCTTCCGGCACACCTGGGACTCCTTCAACCGGCACCCCGACCCCGACCGTCAGGCCTCCCTGCGCGGCCTGCTCGCCATCGGCTTCGTCGGCTCCCTCCTCGCCTACTTCCTCCGCTCCCTCACCGAGGCCCCCGGCGAGACACTTCACCGCGACGAGTACGAAGCCGCCCTCGAGCAGCACGAGAAGCGCACCGTCCGCCGCACGGGCAACCCCTCCAAGAAGCGCCGCCGTTCGTAGGGGTGAGCGGGGCGCACCGCACGCCTCCCGCTCACCACAAATTCGCTGCCCGGGCCAACCAACGCGGGCCACCATGGCCGTATGACGCTGCATCCGGACGCCACCAGGGCCCATTCCTTCAACGCGGCCGCCGCCCAGTACGCGGCGAACCGCCCCGCCTACCCCCCGTCCCTCTTCGACGCCGTCGAGGAACTCGCCGGCCGCCCCCTGGCCGGAGCCCGGGTCGCGGACGTCGGGGCCGGTACCGGTATCGCCACCGCCCTGCTGCACGCACGCGGAGCCGAGGTGCTCGCGGTGGAACCCGGCGACGGCATGGCGGCCCAGTTCCGCCGCACCCTCCCCGACGTCCCCCTCGTCCGCGGTGACGGCAACGCCCTCCCGCTCGCCGACCACTCGGTCGACTTCCTCACCTACGCCCAGGCCTGGCACTGGACCGACCCGGCGCGCTCGGTGCCGGAGGCCCGGCGCGTGCTGCGGCCCGGCGGGGCGCTCGCCCTCTGGTGGAACCGGGACCCCACCGACGTCCCCTGGATCACCGAGCAGTCCGAGCGCATACGGCACCACTTCCGCGGCCACCACGGCAACAAGCAGGGCGCCGCCGCCACCCGCACGGAGGGTGCCTTCAAGGGGGTCGAGGACGTCCCACCCCACGCGCATCGCGTCGTGCGCTGGAGCCGCAGGATCCCCCTCGACACCCATCTCGCCAACATCGGCAGCCACTCGA
The DNA here is from genome assembly GCF_017614965.1 of Streptomyces griseorubiginosus. Taxonomy (GTDB): domain Bacteria; phylum Actinomycetota; class Actinomycetes; order Streptomycetales; family Streptomycetaceae; genus Streptomyces; species Streptomyces griseorubiginosus_B. The sequence continues at coordinate 9,831 of NZ_WVUG01000234.1, forward strand.
TCTTCCTCGTCCAGGACAAGGAGACGACCAACGCCTTCCTCGCCGAGGAGCGCGAGCACCTGCTGCGGATCTTTCCCGACGGCACGGTCGAGGAGGTCTACGACGTCCTGCTGATTGTCGCCACACCCTGAGGCTCCCTCGCGGCGGCCGGCCTCCCAGCGACGCGTCAAGCGCGCGCAAGCGATGCCCACCCCCTTCGGCACTTGACGCCTCCGGCCGCCCGCGAGGATTATTCATCGCATGATGAATTACGCGTCCGTGCGCAGCGACCCCCCGGGCGATCCCGCCGTCCGCGCCGACGACCTCACCGTCGTCCGCGGCCCCCGCACCGTCCTGCGCGGCCTCGGCTTCACCGTCCCGCGCGGCCAGATCACCGGCCTGCTCGGGCCCTCCGGCTGCGGCAAGTCGACCCTGATCCGCTCGATCGTCGGCACCCAGGCCAAGGTCACCGGCACCCTCGAGGTCCTGGGCCGCCCCGCCGGCCACCCCACCCTGCGCACCCGCATCGGCTACGTCACCCAAGCCCCCTCCGTCTACGACGACCTCACCGTCCGCCAGAACCTCGACTACTTCACCTCGATCCTCACCCCGAACCGCAGCTCGACCGACCGCCGCCAGGACGTCGACCGCGTCCTCGCCGACGTCGACCTCACCAGCCACGCCGACGCCCTCGCCGGCAACCTCTCCGGCGGCCAGCGCAGCCGCGTCTCGCTGGCGGTGGCCCTGCTGGGCACACCGGAACTCCTCGTCCTGGACGAGCCGACCGTCGGACTCGACCCGGTACTCCGCCGCGACCTGTGGAACCTCTTCCACTCCCTCGCCGCCGACCGCGGCGCCACCCTCCTCATCTCCTCCCACGTCATGGACGAGGCCGAACGCTGCCACCGCCTGCTGCTGATGCGCGAGGGCGAGATCCTCGCCGACGACAGCCCCGACGCCCTGCGCACCCGCACCGGCGCCGACACCGTCGAAGCAGCCTTCCTGCACTTGGTCGACGAGGCCACAGCGGCCGCCCGCGAGAAGGAGACCACCCGATGAGCACCGCGACCGCGCCGACCACGACGGCCGACCCCGCCGCACCCCGCGCCCTGAACCTCTCCCGCACCACCGCCACGGCCGCCCGCGTCCTGCGCCAACTGCGCCACGACCCGCGCACCATCGCGCTGATGCTCCTCGTCCCCTGCGTGATGCTGGTCCTGCTGCGCTACGTCTTCGACGGAAGCCCGCACACCTTCGACAACATCGGCGCCTCACTCCTCGGCATCTTCCCGCTGATCACCATGTTCCTGGTGACCTCGATCGCCACCCTCCGCGAACGCACCTCCGGCACCCTCGAACGTCTCCTCGCCATGCCCCTCGGCAAGGGCGACCTGATCGCCGGCTACGCCCTCGCCTTCGGCACCATCGCGATCATCCAGTCCGTCCTCGCCACCGCCCTCGCGCTCTGGGCCCTCGGCCTGGACGTCACCGGCAGCCCCTGGCTCCTGCTCCTGGTCGCCCTCCTCGACGCCCTGCTCGGCACCGCCCTCGGCCTCTTCGTCTCCGCCTTCGCGGCCTCCGAGTTCCAGGCCGTCCAGTTCATGCCGGCCGTGATCTTCCCCCAGCTCCTCCTCTGCGGCCTGTTCACCCCCCGCTCCGACATGCACCCCGTCCTGGAGGCCATCTCCGACGTCCTGCCCATGTCCTACGCCGTCGACGGCATGAATGAGGTCCTCAAACACACCGACATGACCGCCACCTTCGTACGCGACGTCCTCATCGTGGCCGGCTGCGCGCTGCTGGTGCTCGGCCTCGGAGCTGCCACCCTGCGCCGCCGCACCGCGTGACCACCCACCGGACAACCGAGCCGCACGACCACCCCCGGTGCGAGGATGAACCCGGACGACGCAAACCCCCGGAGGCATCCGCGCCATGACCCAGAAAGTCGCAGTCCTCGGCACCGGCAAGATCGGCGAAGCCCTGCTCAGCGGAATGATCCGCGGCGGCTGGGCCCCCGCCGACCTCCTGGTCACCGCACGCCGCCAGGAACGCGCCGAGGAACTCCGCACCCGCTACGGAGTCACCCCGGTCAGCAACCCGGAAGCCGCCAAGACCGCCGACACCCTGATCCTCACCGTCAAGCCGCAGGACATGGGCACCCTCCTCGACGAACTCGCCCCGCATCTCCCCGCCGACCGCCTGGTCATCAGCGGCGCCGCGGGCATCCCCACCTCCTTCTTCGAGGAGCGCCTGGCCGCAGGCATCCCCGTCGTCCGTGTCATGACGAACACCCCCGCCCTCGTCGACGAGGCGATGTCCGTCATCTCCGCCGGCACCCACGCCACCGCCGACCACCTCGCCCACGCCGAGGAGATCTTCGGCTCCGTCGGCAAGACACTGCGCGTCCCCGAGTCCCAGCAGGACGCCTGCACCGCCCTCTCCGGCTCCGGCCCGGCCTACTTCTTCTATCTGGTCGAGGCCATGACCGACGCCGGCATCCTGCTCGGCCTGCCCCGCGACAAGGCCCACGACCTGATCGTCCAGTCCGCGATCGGCGCCGCCACCATGCTCCGCGACAGCGGCGAACACCCGGTCAAGCTCCGCGAGAACGTCACGTCCCCGGCGGGCACCACCATCAACGCCATCCGCGAACTCGAGAACCACGGCGTACGGGCCGCCCTCATCGCCGCCCTGGAAGCCGCCCGCGACCGCAGCCGCGAACTGGCCTCCGGCAAGAAGGACTGACCGACCGCACGGAGACACCGGCGTCGGCCCGCGCGCCTATCCTGCGGTGTTCAGCACCACGTCGGCAGCGGCGCCGGTATCCGAAACGGCCGGCAGCAAGCCGATCGCCCGATACGCGGCATCCACGGTCGGCCGGGCCATCGCCCGTGCCTTCTCCGCACCATCCCGCAACACCCCCTCCACATAGCCAGGATCGGCGCACAGCGCCCGGTGCCTCTCCTGCACGGGCCTCAAGACCTCGACCACGGCCTCCGCGGTGTCCTGCTTCAAGGACCCGTACGACTCATATACACCGCTCAGGTCCTCCGGGTTCCCACCTGTGCAGGCGGCCAGGATCTCCAGCAGATTCGCCAGGCCGGGCCGCTCCTCCCGGTCGTAGACGACCTCCCGCCCGCTGTCGGTCACGGCCCGCATGACCTTCTTGCGCACCACGTCGGGTTCGTCGAGCAGATAGACGACACCCAGGCCCGACTCGTCGGACTTCCCCATCTTCCGCGTCGGCTCCTGCAGGTTCATCACCCGCGCGCCGACCGCCGGCACAGTCGCCCGCGGAACCGTGAACGTGTGGCCGTAGCGCTGGTTGAACCGCACGGCCACATCCCGCGCCAACTCCACATGCTGCTTCTGGTCCTCGCCGACCGGCACCTCGTCCGTGCCGTACGCCAGGATGTCCGCCGCCATCAGCACCGGATACGTCAGCAGCGACAGCCGGACACTCCTGCCCCGGGCGGACTCCTTCGCGGCCTTCTCCTTGTACTGGATCATGCGCCGCATCTCGCCGTCCGTCGCCACACACTCCAGCAAGTACGACAGCCGCGCGTGCTCGTCCACATGGCTCTGTACGAAGAGGGTGCACAACTCGGGATCCAGGCCCGACGCCAGCAGCAGCGTCGCCGCCTGCTGACTCAGTCTGCGCACCCGCGCCGGATCGTGCTCCACGGTCAGCGCGTGCAGATCGACGACACAGAACAGCGCGTCGGCCTGATGCTGGTCCGCCGCGGCCCACCGCCGCATGGCTCCCAGATAGTTCCCCAGGGTCAGGTGTCCGGTCGGCTGGATACCGCTGAAGACCCGTGCCATCTCCACTCCTTCTCCGTCGCGGCCCGCCGTCCCGGTCGGCCGCCCCTCGGAGATCCGGAGGAGATACGAGAACGGCCGCCGAAGCGGCGGCCGTTGAGTGCATACGCGAGTTCGGCCGCCGTCAGGCGGCCCACCACTGATGGGTACACGTACGCGTTGTCATGACAGCCAGCCTACGCCTCCGAGGTGCGGACCGGCAGCGAGTTGACACACCCAGGAGAGATCCGTAAGGTACTTCGAGTTGTCCGACGTGAGAGCCGACTCCGGTCGGTCCCCGGACAGCCATTCCGCAGGTACCAACCACTAGTCGACTGCCGTCGAACAGGCCGCCGTCGTTTTATTGGCATGCGTATTTGCGAAATGAGGAATCCGCGTTCGAATGGACGTGAGCCCCCGATTAGCGCGGGGGCCGGGAATCCGCTAAAGTCTCACTCGTCGGAACGGCCCAACGGCCGGGAAGACAACCCCCTCTGACGGGGAATCAGACACCGAAAGGGTCTGATAGAGTCGGAGACGCAAGACCGAAGGGAAGCGCCCGGAGGAAAGCCCGGAAGGGTGAGTACGAAGGAAGCGTCCGTTCCTTGAGAACTCAACAGCGTGCCAAAAATCAACGCCAGATATGTTGATACCCCGTTCCCGGCCGGTTT
>NZ_WVUG01000235.1 GCF_017614965.1 Streptomyces griseorubiginosus
CGGCCTTCGCCCCGGAGCTGACCGGCTCCGAGGAGCCGTTCACGGTCCACACCCGCTGGATCGAGACCGAGTTCGTCAACGACATCAAGCCCTTCGCCGCCGCGGCGGATGCCGAGGCGGAGGAGGACGCCGGCCGGGAGACCGTCATGGTCGAAGTCGGGGGCAAGCGTCTGGAGGTGTCGCTGCCCGCCTCGCTGGGGATGTCGCCGGCCCGTGCCGGGCTGGCGGCCGGTGCCAAGCCCAAGCGGCGCGCGGCGAAGAAGTCCGGGGCCGTGGCCTCCGGCGACACCCTGGCCTCCCCGATGCAGGGCACGATCGTCAAGGTCGCCGTGGAGGAGGGCTAGGAAGTCAAGGAAGGCGACCTGGTCGTCGTCCTGGAGGCGATGAAGATGGAACAGCCCCTCAACGCCCACAAATCCGGCACCATCAAGGGCCTGTCCGCGGAGATCGGCGCGTCCCTCAGCTCCGGCGCCGCCATCTGCAAGATCAAGGACTGATCGGTCCGCACCACGGGATCGATTGCTTTGCATTTCCTTGCAGAGGTTTGTCGAAGATGCCGTTGACGCAATGCTGGGGCTTGCGGATGATGAAAAAGGGATATGCATTTACTGGTCGACCACCCGGAAAAAACTGTCGGTCGGCCCTACGGAAATACGCCCAATAATTGACTGCGGATTCCGTCGGTGTGACGGTGAACACCCGGCCCGACGGAGCGGGAGCGACAGAGAACGATCGCGGCACCGCGGGAAGAGAAATCAGCGGGAATTCGGTCGCGGTCGGAACCGGAGAACCGAGGACATTCCGAGGAACAGGACGCATGGCCAAGGAGAGGCACATGGATGCCGAAGTCATAGTCGTGGGTGCGGGACCGGCCGGCCTGATGCTGGCGGGCGAGCTGCGCCTGGCCGGTGTCGGCGTGACCGTACTGGAGCGTCTCGACCGGCGCACGGGGGAATCCCGCGGCCTTGGCTTCACCGCACGCACCATGGAGGTTTTCGACCAACGCGGGCTGCTGCCCCGGTTCGGGGAGATCGAGATCAGCAACCAGGGCCACTTCGGCGGCCTGCCCGTCGACTTCGGAGTGCTGGACGGCGCCCACCAGGCCGCAAAGACCATCCCGCAGTCGCAGACCGAGACGGTCCTCGAGGAGTGGGTGACCGAGCTCGGCGGTGACATCCGGCGCGGCCACGAGGTCATCGCGCTCAAGGACGAGGGCGACTCGGTGACGGTGGAGGCGCGCGGCCCGCACGGTGTCGAGCGGTTCACGGCCCCCTACCTGGTGGGGTGCGACGGTGGCCGCAGCACGGTGCGCAAGGCGGTGGGCTTCGACTTCCCGGGCACGGCCGCGACGATGGAAATGTTCCTGGCCGACGTCAGGGGCCTCGACCTGGAGCCCCGTATGATCGGCGAGACCCTGCCCGGCGGCATGATCATGGTCGGGCACCTGCCGGGCGGGATCACCCGGCTGATCGTCTGCGAACGCGGCACCCCGCCGCGGCGCCGCACCGCTCCGCCGGAGTTCGACGAAGTGGCCGCCGCCTGGAAGCGTCTGACCGGTGGTGACATCTCGCACGGTGAGCCGGTGTGGGTCAGTTCCTTCGGCGACGCCACCCGCCAGGTCACCGAGTACCGGCGCGGCAGGGTGCTGCTCGCCGGCGACGCCGCCCACATCCATTTGCCGGCCGGCGGGCAGGGCATGAACACCGGCATCCAGGACGCGGTCAACCTCGGCTGGAAACTGGCCGCAGTGGTGCAGGGCCGGGCACCGGAAGGCCTGCTGGACACCTACCACGACGAGCGTCACCAGGTCGGCAAGCGGCTGCTGATGAACACGCAGGCGCAGGGACTGCTCTTCCTCAGCGGCCCCGAGATGCAGCCGCTGCGCGACGTGATGACCGAGCTCATCCAGTACCGCGAGGTCAGCCGTCATCTGGCCGGCATGGTCAGCGGGCTGGAGATCCGCTACGACGTCGGCGGCGGGACGAACGCCCTGCTCGGCCGGCGGATGCCGCAGGTGGAGCTGGCCCGCCGCGACGGCACCCGGACCACCAGCACCGAGGCGCTGCACACCGGGCGCGGCGTGCTGCTGGACCTGGAGGACAACGCCGCCCTGCGCCGCCGGACGGCAGGCTGGCGGAACCGCGTCGACATCGTCACGGCGGCACCCCAGGGCGCCCTCGCTGCCGAACGGCTCGCCGGCAGCTCCGCCGTGCTGGTCCGCCCCGACGGATACGTGGCCTGGGCCGCACCGGGCAGCCACGGCGACCTGCCCATGGCCCTGGAACGCTGGTTCGGTCCGATCCGCTAGGCGCTCCGTGACAAGTGCCGCCCTGCGCCGCCGATCGGCCGCGGAACCGTCGTGACCGATCGCGCAGTTCCCCGCGCCCCTTCGCGGCACCGCCGCACCACCGCGGACGTCGCCCATGGCGCTCGCGGCCCATGTGCGGCACCCGAAACCACCGCACGGCTCGTCCCGGACCCAGGCGCCGCCGCCCGGTCGGCCGTGTCGTGCGGTCGGCGGCGTCGCGGCCGACGACGGCCCGCTCCCCGTTCACGTCCGGTCCCCCGACGACCGTGACGTACGAAGACCCCACTGGTCGTGAGGAGACAAACCGACATGCACAGCACGCTCATCGTGGCCCGGATGGACCCCGGGTCCAGCGACGACGTCGCACGCATCTTCCGCGCGTTCGACGAGACGGAGATGCCCCACCTGATGGGCACCCGCCGCCGTCAGCTGTTCTCGTACCGAGGGCTGTACTTCCACTTGCAGGACTTCGACTCGGACGACGGCGGCCACCGTATCGAGGAGGCCAAGCAGGACCCGCGTTTCATCCGGATCAGCGACGACCTCAAGCCGTTCATCGAGGCCTACGACCCGGCGACCTGGCGCTCACCCTCCGATGCGATGGCCACTCGCTTCTACAGCTGGGAGGCGTCGGTGTGACGGCACGTCGGGTGGTCATCACGGGCATCGGTGTCGTCGCGCCCGGCGGCATCGGCGTCAAGAACTTCTGGAACCTGCTCAGCTCGGGACGCACCGCGACCCGCCGCATCACCTTCTTCGACCCCTCACAGTTCCGCTCACGGGTGGCTGCCGAGATCGACTTCGACCCGGACGAACACGGCCTCAGCCCGCAGGAGACGCGGCGCATGGACCGCGCGGCCCAGCTCGCCGTCGTCGCCGCGCGGGAAGCGGTCGAGGACAGCGGCCTCGAATTCGACGAACTGGACCCGTACCGGGTGGGCGTCACCATCGGCAGCGCGGTGGGCGCCACCATGGGGCTGGACTGGGAGTACCGGGTGGTCAGCGACGCCGGACGACTCGAACTCGTCGACCACACCTATGCGGTGCCCCACCTGTACAACTACTTCGTCCCCAGCTCGTTCGCGGCCGAAGTGGCCTGGAGCGTGGGCGCCGAAGGGCCGAACGCGGTGGTCTCCACCGGCTGCACCTCCGGCCTGGACGCGGTCTGTCACGCGGTGGAACTGCTGCGGGAGGGCTCCGCCGACATCATGGTCGCCGGCGCCACGGACGCCCCGATCTCGCCCATCACGATGGCGTGCTTCGACGCCATCAAGGCAACGACCCCGCGCAACGACGACCCCGAGCACGCCTCGCGCCCCTTCGACGGGACCCGCAACGGCTTCGTGCTGGGAGAGGGTTCCGCCGTTTTCGTCCTGGAGGAACTCGAGAGCGCGAAGCGGCGCGGCGCCCACATCTACGCCGAGGTCGCGGGCTACGCCTCGCGGTGCAACGCCTTCCACATGACCGGTCTGCGCCCCGACGGCGCGGAGATGGCGGAGGCGATCCGGGTCGCCCTGGACGAGGCGCACGTCAACCCCGAGGAGATCGACTACATCAACGCACACGGCTCGGGCACCAAGCAGAACGACCGGCACGAGACGGCCGCGTTCAAACGGAGCCTGGGCGAACACGCCTACGCCGCACCCGTCAGCTCCATCAAGTCGATGGTCGGACACTCGCTGGGCGCGATCGGCTCGATCGAGATCGCGGCGTCGGCGCTGGCCATGGAGCACAACGTGGTGCCCCCCACCGCCAATCTGCACACCCCCGACCCCGAGTGCGACCTGGACTACGTGCCCTTGACCGCCCGCGAGCACCGCACCGACGCAGTGCTGACGGTCGGCAGCGGCTTCGGCGGATTCCAGACCGCCGTGGTTCTCACCCGTCCCGAGAGGAGGGCCGCATGACCGCCACCGCGGTGATCACCGGCCTGGGCGTCGCCGCACCCAACGGGCTGGGCGTCAAGGAGTACTGGACGGCCACGCTCAGGGGCGAGAGCGCTATCGCCCGGATCGAGCGGTTCGACCCGTCGCGCTACCCGGCGCGGCTCGCCGGTCAGGTGCGCGGCTTCGTCGCCGAGGATCACCTGCCGAGCCGGCTGCTGCCGCAGACCGACCGCATGACACGCCTCGCCCTCGTGGCCGCGGACTGGGCACTGGACGACGCCGGGGTGCGGCCCGACGAACTGCCCCCCTACGACATGGGCGTCGTCACAGCCAGCTCCAGCGGCGGCTTCGAGTTCGGCCAGAACGAACTGCGCAACCTGTGGAGCAAGGGCAGCCAGTACGTCAGCGCCTACCAGTCGTTCGCCTGGTTCTACGCCGTCAACAGCGGTCAGATCTCCATCCGCAACGGGATGAAGGGACCCAGCGGAGTGGTGGTCAGCGACCAGGCCGGTGGTCTGGACGCCGTCGCCCAGGCCCGTCGGCAGATCCGTCGGGGCACCCCGCTGATCGTCTCCGGCAGCATCGACGCCTCGATCTGCCCGTGGGGCTGGGTGGCCCAGCTGGCCGGTGGCCGGCTGAGCACCAGCGAGGATCCCGACCGCGCGTACCTGCCCTTCGACGCGAACGCATGCGGTCACGTCCCCGGCGAAGGCGGCGCCATCCTCGTCGTGGAGGACGCCGAGGCGGCGCGGCACCGCGGCGCCCGGCCCTACGGCGAGATCGCGGGATACGGCGCCACCTTCGATCCCCGGCCGGGCAGCGGACGCGAACGCGGGCTGCGCCGGGCGATCGAGCTGGCCCTGGCCGACGCCGGGGTCGAGGAACGGGACGTCGACGTGGTGTTCGCCGACGGCGCGGCCCTGCCGGAGGAGGACCGCGCGGAGGCCGAGGCGATCACGGCCGTCTTCGGCCGCGCAGGCGTGCCCGTCACCGCTCCGAAGACGATGACCGGCCGGTTGTACTCCGGAGCGGCACCCCTGGACCTGGCGACGGCCCTGCTGTCCATCGCCGACCGGCAGATCCCCCCGACCGTCAATGTCCGTCCCGTCACCGACTACGGCCTGGACCTCGTCACCGGCGCGCCGCGGCCCGCCGAGCTGCGCACCGTCCTGGTCCTGGCCCGCGGTCACGCCGGCTTCAACTCGGCCATGGTGGTCCGCTCCGTCGCCTGACGGACCGCGGCCGCCCGGCACTCCGGCCGCACCCCGCGACCGGTCCGCGTGAGGCGGAGCAATCCCTGAGAACAACGGAAATGGAGTAAGCACCGTGCAGTTCACCCTCGACGACCTGAAGCGCATCCTCCTGGAGAGCGCCGGAGCCGACGAGAGCGTCGACCTCGACGGCGACATCCTGGACCGACGCTGGGACGAACTGGGCTACGAGTCTCTCGCCCTGCTTGAGACGGGCAGCCGCATCGAGCGCGAGCACGGCATCTCGCTCGACGAGTCGGAGGTCGCCGACGCCCACACCCCGCGCGAACTGCTGGCGATCGTCAACACCCAGCTCGCCACCACCGCCGCCGCCTGATCCACAGTCCCCGTCCGGTGCCGGCGGCCTGGCACCCGCACCGCCGGTACCGGACGGCCCCCTGTCCCCGGCCGTTGCCCACCGCAGCAGCGCGCCTCCGGTTACGGGCACCGCTCGCCGGAGACCGGGGGCCGGCACGCACGGACCACAACATCCACCCCGCGCACGCACCCACCCGGAGGAAGCATGATCGAGCACAACCAGCGAGTCGCCGTCGTCACCGGAGCCACCAGCGGGATCGGCCTGGCCGTCGCCAAGGAGCTGGGCGCTCAGGGCCACCGCGTGTACATCGGCGCCCGTAACGCCGAGAACGTCAGCACGACCGTCAAGCAGCTGCGTGAGCAGGGCGTCACGGTCGACGGCAGCCCGGTGGACGTCCGCTCGGGAGCCGAGGTCCAGCGGTTCGTCCGGGCCGCCGTCGACGCCTTCGCCACCATCGACGTCCTGGTCAACAACGCGGGCCGGTCCGGCGGCGGCGTCACCGCCGACATCACCGACGAGCTGTGGGACGACGTGATCGACACCAACCTCAACAGCGTCTTCCGCATGACCCGCGAAGTCCTCAACACCGGCGGCATGCGGGACAAGAAGTGGGGACGCATCATCAACGTCGCGTCCACGGCGGGCAAGCAGGGCGTGGTGCTCGGCGCCCCGTACTCCGCGTCCAAGCACGGCGTGGTGGGCTTCACCAAGGCCCTCGGCAACGAGCTCGCCCCGACCGGCATCACCGTCAACGCCGTCTGCCCCGGCTACGTGGAAACCCCCATGGCCCAGCGCGTCCGCCAGGGGTACGCCGACGCCTACGACACCACCGAGGAGGCCATCCTCGAGAAGTTCCAGGCGAAGATCCCCCTCGGCCGCTACTCCACGCCGGAGGAGGTCGCCGGCCTTGTCGCGTACCTGGCCTCCGACACCGCCGCCTCCATCACCTCGCAGGCCCTCAACGTCTGCGGCGGCCTGGGCAACTTCTGAACCCACCGAGGAGACAACCGCTATGACGACCCGTCAGGTCGAGCACGAGATCACCGCCGAGGCCCCGGCCGCCACCGTCTACCGGCTGATCGCCGAGGTGGAGAACTGGCCCCGGATCTTCCCGCCCACCATCTACGTCGACCACGTCGAGCGCGGCGACAGCGAGGAGCGGATCCGCATCTGGGCCACCGCCAACGGCGAGGCCAAGAGCTGGACCTCGCGCCGCACACTGGACCCGGACAACCGGCGGATCACCTTCCGCCAGGAGGTCTCCGCCCCGCCGGTCGCCGCGATGGGCGGCACCTGGATCATCGAGCCGCTGTCGGACACCCGGTCCCGCATCCGGCTGCTGCACGACTACCGGGCCGTCGACGACGACCCCGACGGCTTGAAGTGGATCGACGAGGCCGTGGACCGCAACTCGCGTTCCGAGCTGGCGGCGCTGAAGACCAACGTCGAACTGGCCCACGCCGCCGCCGAGATCACGTTCTCCTTCGAGGACACCGTCCAGATCGACGGTTCCGCCAAGGACGTCTACGACTTCGTCAACGAGGCCGGCCTGTGGGCGGAACGCCTGCCCCACGTGGCCCGCGTCCGCCTCACCGAGGACACCCCGGGACTGCAGAGTCTGGAGATGGACACCCGCGCCAAGGACGGCTCGACCCACACCACGAAGTCCTACCGGGTGACCTTCCCGCACCACAGGATCGCCTACAAGCAGGTCACCCTGCCCGCGCTGATGACCCTGCACACCGGGGTGTGGACGTTCACGGAGAACGAACGGGGCGTCGCCGCGACCTCGCAGCACACCGTGGTCCTCAACACCGACAACATCACCAAGGTACTGGGGCCTGAGGCCACGGTCGCCGACGCCCGGGACTATGTGCACGGCGCGCTGAGCGCCAACAGCCGCGCCACCCTGAACCACGCCAAGGACCACGCCGAGAACAGGCGCTGATCATGACCGCGCACACGCTGGACACCGACGTCGTCGTCGTCGGCGCGGGGCCCGTCGGGCTGATGCTCGCCGGGGAATTGCGCACCGGCGGCGCCCGGGTGACCGTCCTGGAACGGCTGACGGCGCCCACCACCGAGTCCCGGGCCTCGACCCTGCACGCCCGCACCATGGAACTGCTGGACGCGCGGGGCCTGCTGGGCCGCATCGGGACCCTGCCGAACGATCCCCGGGGGCACTTCGGCGGGATCCCGCTGGACCTCACGCTGCCCGGACCGTATCCGGGTCAGTGGAAAATGCCCCAGACGCGCACCGAGGAGGTCCTCGCCCACTGGGCCGTCTCGATCGGCGCGGACCTCAGGCGCGGTCACGAGGTGACCGGCCTGGCGGAGCACGCAGACCACGTGGAGATCGAGGCCGTACGGTCCGACGGGCCGGTCCGGCTGTGTGCGCGGTACCTGGTGGGCTGCGACGGCGAACACAGCACCGTCCGCCGACTGGCCGGCATCGGCTTCCCCGGGCACGACGCCGTCCGTGAGCTGATCCGCGCCGACGTCGACGGCATCACCATCCCCGACCGGCGCTTCGAGCGGCTGGAGCACGGCCTGGCGATCGCCGCCCGCCGTGGTGACGGCGTGACCCGGGTGATGGTCCACGCCTACGGCCGCGCACCGCGACACCGCACCGGCCAACCGGACTTCGCCGAGGTCTGCGAGGTGTGGCGGCACGTCACCGGAGAGGACATCAGGGGCGGCACCCCCCTGTGGCTCAACGCCTTCGGTGACGCCTCCCGGCTGGCCGCCCGCTACCGCGCGGGGCGCGTCCTGCTGGCCGGCGACGCCGCCCACCAGCAGATGCCGGTCGGCGGCCAAGCCCTCAACCTGGGGCTGCAGGACGCCGTCAACCTCGGCTGGAAACTGGCCGCCGTCGTGCGGGGGCGGGCATCGCAGAGCCTGCTGGACACCTACCACGACGAGCGGCACGCCGTCGGCACCCGGGTGCTGGCCGGCATCGAGGCACAGACGGCCCTGCTGCTGGGCGGCCCCGAGGTCGAGGCCACGCGGTCCGTCCTCGCCGAACTCCTCGGCCACGAAAGGGTGCGACGGCACCTGGCCGGAACGATCTCAGGCCTGGACGTCCGCTACGACCTCGGCGCGGACGGCCACCCGCTGTCGGTCCCCGCCGGGGCACCGGGCACCCGCCTGGAGCCCACCGAAGTCGTCACCGACGGCGCAACCACGACGACCACCGCGCTGCTGCGCTCCGGCCGCGGGCTGCTGCTGGACCTCTCCGGCGACCCCGCCCGCCACGCGGCCCTGAGCCGGGAGTGCGGCCCGTGGCTGGACCGGGTGGACCTGGTGGCGGCCGCCACGGGGCCGGACGGCCTCCCGCATCACGCCGACGCGTTCCTGGTACGCCCCGACGGTCACGTCGCCTGGACGTCGTCCGCCGGCCCGGACAGCCCGGCCGAAGCGCTGCGCACCTGGTTCGGCCCGCCGGCCTCCGCGCCGCGGACGGCGGCTCCGGCCCGCCCGGGCACCCCGGGCAACCCGCGGCCGGCACAGCCCGGCGTCGCAGGGCACAGCAAGGAACGGCACCACGAACGAGAAGAAGGAGACACACCGATGGGCAGGCTCACGGGCAGGACGGCACTGGTCACCGGGGCGAGCCGGGGCATCGGCCGGGCGATCGCCACCCGGCTGGCCGCCGAGGGCGCCCTGGTCGCCGTGCACTACGCGACCAACCATGACGCGGCCGAGGAAGTCGTCGCGGCCATCGAGAAGGACGGCGGACGGGCCTTCGCCGTGCAGGCCGAACTCGGCGTGCCCGGCGACGTGCACGAGCTGTTCCTGGGACTGGAACAGGGGCTGAAGGAGCGCACCGGAGCGACCGATCTGAACATCCTCGTCAACAACGCGGGCCGGATGGGCGGCGTACCCGTCGACACGATGACCCCGGACGAGTTCGACCGGCTGTTCGCCGTCAACGCCAAGGCGCCGTTCTTCATCATCCAGCGTGCCCTGGCGAACCTCGTCTCCGGCGGCCGGATCATCAACATCTCCTCCGGGCTCACCCGCTTCGCCAACCCCGACGAGATCGCCTATGCGATGACCAAGGGCGCCGTGGAACAGCTCGCCCTGCACTTCGCGAAGGTGCTCGCTCCGCGCGGGATCACCATCAACAGCGTCGCGCCCGGCATCACCCGCAACGGCAACCCGCTCTTCGACGTGCCCGAGGCGGTCGAGCGGATGGCGCGGCTGTCCGCCTTCAACCGGGTCGGCGAACCGCAGGACGTCGCCGACGTGGTGGCCTTCCTCGCCTCGGACGACAGCCGCTGGGTGACCGGCGCCTTCCTCGACGCCACCGGTGGCACCCTGTTGGGCTGACCGCACCGCCCCTCCGGCGGCCACCGCGCGGCCGGAGGGGCGTGGCACCCACCCCGATCCGTGCACCAGACTTCGGAGCGGTTCGATGAGATCTTCGACGCGTGTACCAGCCGGTGCCCCGGACGAGGCACCGGATGCCTGGAGCGCCGGCCAGTGGGGCCTGCTGCTCGTCCTGGCCGGGAACATGCTGATCGACTCCCTCGAAGTGTCGACGGCGATGGTGGCGCTGCCGTCGATCGGCCGGGACCTGCACCTACCCCTGACGGCCCTTCAGGGCGTGGTCAGCGGATTCGCCCTGGGCTTCGGGGCGCTGCTGCTCTTCGGCACCCGGGTCGTACGCCTGCTCGGCAGGCGGCGGGTGTACCTGGCCGCTCTGCCGGTCTTCGCCGCGGCGACCGTGGCCGGCGGGCTGGCCGACGGGCCCACCCTGCTCCTGGCCACCCGGGTGGTCAAAGGTTTCTGCGCCGCCTTGACCGCGCCGACCGGGCTGACCATCATCACCACCGCCTTCCCCGAGGGCCGGGCCCGCGGGCGGGCCGTGTCGGTGTACGCGTTCGTCGGCGCCTGCGGGTTCACCGGCGGACTCCTCCTGTCCGGGGTGCTCAGCGAAGTCGGCTGGCGCTGGGCGTTCCTGTTTCCCGCACCGGTCGTGCTGGTCCTGTTCGCCCTCGGCCTGCGCCTGATCCCGTCGGACCCGCCCTCCGACGGAGGGCGCCGCCACTACGACACGACCGGCGCCGTCTCCCTGGCCGGAGCCCTGGCCGCCCTGGCGACCGGCATCGTGCAGCTACCCGGACGCGGCTGGAACAGCCCGGTCGTCATCGGTGCGTTCTCAGCTGCCGCCCTGCTCCTGGCCACCCTCGTCCTCGTCGAGCGCACCTGCGCGGACCCGCTGCTGCGCCCGGGCCTGCTGGCCCACGGGGGGCTCCTACGGTCCATGCTGGGCGCGGTCGCACTCAACGGCTCGTACCTCGGGCTGCTGCTCATCGCCACCCTCCAGCTGCAGACGACACAGGGCTGGCCGCCGCTGCGCACCGCGCTGGCCTTCCTGCCCGCGAGCCTGCCGCTGGCGGTGACGGCGCCGTTCTCCGGCCGTCTGATCGGGCGGTTCGGCAGCCGCCGGCTGATCGCCCTGGGCGCCCCGGCACCACTGCTCGGCCACCTCCTCTACCTGCGCGCGCTCACCCCGCACCCGGCCTACCTCACCGACGTCCTGCCCACCATGCTGCTGGTCGGCATCGGCTTCGCGCTGGGCTTCACCGCCCTGAACGTGCAGGCCGCCGCCGATGTGCCGGCCGCGGACCGGCCGGCGGCCACCGCCCACTACCAAACGGCGGTGCAGACCGCCGCAGTCCTGTCACCCGCGCTGGTCACCGCGCTGATGATCGCGCACCGCGCCCCCGTCGGCGTCCCAGCCGCCGAGGTGGCCGCGGGCTACCGGCCCGCGCTGTGGCTGGTCGTCGCCCTCGGCGCGCTGGGGCTGGCCGCGGCGGTCGTCCGGCCGGCGCACCGCCCGGCCCCGACCGCGCCGCCGGGCGGAGCATCCCCGCCCGGCCATGACCCGCAAGCCTCCCGTTCCGGCACTGCTCACCGCCCGCCCGCGCAGCCGCACCCGCCGGGCGAGAACCACAGGAGCTGAAACCCCCATGACCACACTCACACCCGCGCCCCTCGACGATGCCGCACTCCCCACCCACGAGGGACTGGCCGAACTCACGCGCATCAAAGAGGAAGTGCGACAAGGACCCGACCCGGCCGCCACCGAACGGCAGCACGCGAAGGGCAAGCTGACCGCGCGCGAGCGCATAGACCTGCTGCTCGACCCGGACTCCTTCCACGAGGTCGAACCGCTGCGACGGCACCGGGCCACCGGCTTCGGACTGGAGCACAAGCGGCCGTACACCGACGGTGTCGTCACCGGATGGGGCACGGTGCACGGCCGCACCGTGTTCGTCTACGCGCACGACTTCCGCATCTTCGGCGGCGCCCTGGGCGAGGCCCACGCCGCCAAGATCCACAAGATCATGGACATGGCCATCGCGGCCGGTGCCCCGCTGGTGTCGCTCAACGACGGTGCCGGCGCCCGCATCCAGGAGGGCGTCTCGGCCCTCGCCGGCTACGGGGGCATCTTCGAGCGCAACACCCGCGCCTCGGGCGTCATCCCGCAGATCAGTGTGATGCTCGGCCCCTGCGCGGGCGGCGCGGCCTACTCGCCGGCGCTGACGGACTTCGTCTTCATGGTCCGCACCACCTCGCAGATGTTCATCACGGGGCCGGACGTGGTGCAGGCCGTCACGGGAGAGCAGATCGGCCACGACGGACTCGGCGGCGCCGACGTGCACGGCGAGACCTCCGGCGTCGCCCACTTCGTCCACGACGACGAACGCGCGTGCCTGGAGGACGTCCGGTACCTGCTGTCGCTGCTGCCGGCCAACAACCGGGAACTGCCGCCTCAGGTCCCCTGCGACGATCCCGGTGACCGTGACGGACAGGCGCTCCTGGAGATCGTGCCCGCCGACCCGGGCCGCAGCTACGACGTGCGTGCCGTCATCGAGGAGATCGCCGACCACGGCGAGTACTTCGAGGTCCACTCCGGCTGGGCGCGCAACGTGGTGTGCGCGTTCGCGCGGCTGGGCGGCGAGACGGTGGGCGTCGTCGCCAACCAGCCCGCCGCCCTCGCGGGCGTCCTCGACATCCACGCCAGCGAGAAGGCGGCGAGGTTCGTCCAGTTCTGCGATGCCTTTAACATCCCGCTGGTCACCCTGGTCGACGTCCCCGGCTTCCTGCCCGGAGTGGACCAGGAGCACGGCGGGATCATCCGCCACGGCGCCAAACTCCTGTACGCCTACTGCAACGCCACCGTCCCCCGGATCTCGGTCGTGCTGCGCAAGGCGTACGGCGGTGCCTACATCGTCATGGACTCGCGTTCCATCGGCGCCGACCTCGCCCTGGCCTGGCCGGGCAACGAGATCGCGGTCATGGGAGCCGAAGGCGCGGCCAACGTCATCTTCCGGCGCGACATCCAGGCTGCCGACGACCCCGAGGAGGTCCGGCAGCAGAAGATCAAGGAATACCGCACGCAGCTCATGCACCCCTACTACGCCGCCGAGCGCGGCCTGGTGGACGACGTCGTGGATCCGCGCCACACCCGGCGGGTCCTGATCGACGCGCTGGCGATGCTGCGCGAGAAGCACGCCGAGCTTCCCTCCCGCAAGCACGGCAATCAGCCGCAGTGACTCACGGAGGCACCAATGCCTGACGTACGGGCGGGCAGCGCCCCTCTCATCCGCGTCACCACAGGCCACCCAAGCCCCGAAGAACTGGCCGCGCTCACCGTCGCCCTGTTCCTGCGCGCGGGCGCCCCGGCCGCCGAGGACGAGCAGGCACCCGGCCCCGTACACCGCCCGGCCACCTGGCGCCGGCTGGAGCGGGCGCTGACCCACCGGGGGGCCCGCAGCTGGCGCGACGAGCTGCGGCGAACCCGGCCGAGATCCCAGCTCAGGAGCTGAGACGGCGCCCGCCGCACCGGCCGTACCGGGCACCGAGCACAAGCCGCCGGCGAACGCACAGCCGCCGGACGTCGTCCTCGTGGCCACCCGCCACTGCCCGGGCCGGACAGGCCCAGGCACTCGTGGACCTACTCCACCACGCGCAGGAGTGGAAAAGGCACTTCCGCGGCTTCATCTCGGCCACCCCCCGCCTCGCCCCCGGCAAGCGGACCTTCGTCAACAACCGATACGGGGAGACCGTTCGGCCTACGACGCCTGATGGCCGCTCCCCGCACCACGGAGGGTCAAGGCCGGATCGCCCCCCTCCAGGCCACTCCGCCCCAATACCTGGTATGCACCGTGGCCTCGGAGGCTTTCACAGCCCCCTCCCAGACCACGGTCCGAAACAGTCCCGGAGATCCCGTGTCAGACCTGCTACTCCCCCAGGAAACCCGCTCCCAGCTCCCCGACACCCCGTGCGCCGGGACCGTGCGGCCGCCGGCCAGCGGGACGGTCCCCCTGCCAGCCGGTCAGGAGCCGCTCCCCCTACCGCTGCTGGCGGGAACCGAGGACACGGGCCCGGCCGAGTCGCACATCGTCCGCGGCATCGACTGATCCGCTCAGGGCCCCCACCCCTACCCACGAAGGACGGAAGACCGGAGCGCCATGACCC
>NZ_WVUG01000236.1 GCF_017614965.1 Streptomyces griseorubiginosus
CCCCTGAGCCCCGCGCCCCGCGACATGCCATCCTGACCGGGTGAACGGTCCCGAGATCCACGTCGAGTTCGCCCCCGACCTGACCCCGTTCGTGCCGCGCGGCCCGCGCCGGACGCTCGTCACCGACGGTGTCTCCTCCCTCGGCCACGTCGTCGAGTCGGCCGGCGTCCCGCTGACCGAGGTCGGCTCCCTCTGGGTCCACGGCCGCGAGGTCCCGACGTCGTACGTCCCCGCCGCCGGCGACGCGGTCGAGGTACGGCCCGTCGAGCGCCCCCAGCAGGTCCCCGGCGCACCCCTCCGCTTCCTCCTCGACGTCCACCTCGGCACCCTCGCCCGCCGGCTGCGGCTGCTGGGCGTGGACACCGCCTACGAGTCGACGGACCTCGGCGACCCGGCCCTCGCCGCCCTCTCCGCCGCCGAACAGCGGGTGATGCTCAGCCGCGACCGTGGCCTGCTGCGGCGCCGCGAACTGTGGGCGGGCGCCTACGTCTACAGCACCCGCCCCGAGGACCAACTCCGGGACGTCCTGGACCGGTTCCGCCCCGAACTGCGGCCCTGGACCCGCTGCACCGCCTGCAACGGCCTGCTGAAGGAGGCCACCAAAGAGGAGGTGGCGGACCAACTGCACGGCGGGACCCAGCGCTCGTACGACGTCTTCGCCCAGTGCCAGGACTGCGGGCGCGCCTACTGGAAGGGCGCGCACCACGAGCAGCTCGTGGCCATCGTGGAACGCGCCCTGGAGGAGTTCGCGCGCTAGCTCCGGCCGGCCAGCGCGGCACGCAGCCGGTCGCGGTCGGTGGTCGGGGCGTCGCAGGCGAAATGGCGGCAGACGTAGGCGGCGGGCCGTCCGTCGACGAGAGGACGCTCGGCGAGCAGCGGGAACTCATCGCTACCCGGTGTGCCGACGGCGACCACCGCGCCCGGGGAGGTGCCCAGAAGTGCCGTGCGGTGCAGGGCCCTTGTGCCCTCCTCGTCGATCGCCGGCCCGACGATCGCGACCTCCTTGGGCCCGTCGAGCACGGCCTCGGCGACCGCCAGCCCCCAGCCGATGAACCGGGGCACCCGCGGACCGAGCGCCTTCACGACGCCCAACGCCCGCTCGGCGGCGGTGCGATGGGGCTCCGCGCCGGTCTGGGCCGCGTAACTCAGCAGTGCGCCCGCGGCGGCGGTCCAGCCGGAGGGCGTCGCGTTGTCGGTCGGGTCCTGCGGCCGGCGGATCAGCCGCTCGGCGTCGGCGCCCGTGTCGTACAGCGAACCCGACTCCTGGTCGACGAAGCGCGCGAGGACGTGGTCCAGCAGGAACCCGGCGAACTCCAGCCACACCCCCTCCCCCGTGACCGACGCGAGCGCCAGGAAGCCCTCGGCCACGTCGGCGTAGTCCTCTAGCACGCCCGCGTTGGCGCCGACCTGGCCGTCCTTACTGGTGCGGGCGAGGCGGGCCTGCTCGTCGAGATGCAGCCGGACGAGGAGATCGGCGGCGCCGACCGCGGCCTCGACCAGGTCCGGGCGGTCGAAGTAGGCGCCGGTCTCGGCCAGCGCGGCGATCGCGAGACCGTTCCACGCGGCGACGACCTTGTCGTCACGGCCGGGGGCGGACCGTCCGGCGCGCCCACCGAGCAGCCGCTCCCGGATGGAGGCCACCTTCTCGGCATCCAACAGACTGTCCTGCTGCGGAAGTTGGAGTACGGACTGACCGTGCTCGAAGGTGCCCTCCTCGGTCACCCCGAAGTACTGCGCGGCCAGTTCACCGTCCTCGTCCCCGAGCACCTCGGCGAGTTGACGAGGCGTCCAGACGTAGTACGCCCCCTCGACGTGCTTGCCCGTCCCGTCGTCGCTGTCGGCGTCCAGGGCCGAGGCGAACCCGCCCTCGTTCGTGCGCAGTTCGCGCACCATGAAGTCGGCGGTCTCCAGGGCGACCCGGCGGGCGAGCTCCGAGCCGGTGGTACGCCAGAGGTGGGCGTAGACGCGGCACAGCAGGGCGTTGTCGTACAGCATCTTCTCGAAGTGCGGGACCACCCAGTCACGGTCGACGGAGTAGCGCGCGAACCCGCCCCCGAGCTGGTCGTAGATGCCGCCGCGGGCCATCCGCTCACAGGTGTCCGAGGCCATCTGCAGGGCGCCCTCGGAACCGGTGCGTGCGTGATGCCTCAGCAGGAACTCGATCACCATGGACGGCGGGAACTTGGGCGCCCCGCCGAACCCGCCGCGCTGCGGGTCGTACTCCCGGGTCAGCCCGAGCAGCGCCTGCGCGAGCTCCTCCTCGCCGGGGATCTCCGTACCGCCGTAGTTGATCTCACGCTGGGACAGGTCCCGCACGATCTTCCCCGCGACCTCCGCCACCTCGTCCCGCCGGTCCGCCCAGGCGGCCCGCACCCCCTCCAGCACCTGCCGGAACGAGGGCATGCCGTGCCGCGGGGCGGGCGGGAAGTAGGTACCGAAGTAGAAGGGCTCGGCGTCGGGCGTGAGAAACACGGTCATGGGCCACCCACCCTGCCCGGTCGCCGCCTGCACCGCCTCCATATAGACGGCGTCGACATCGGGCCGCTCCTCACGGTCGACCTTGATGTTGACGAAGTGGTCGTTCATGAAGCCGGCGACGACTTCGTCCTCGAAGCTCTCCGTTGCGAGGACATGGCACCAGTGGCAGCTCGAGTAACCGACGCTGAGCAGCACCGGAACGTCTCGCCGACGCGCCTCTTCGAAAGCCTCGGCCGACCACGGCCACCAGTCCACGGGGTTGTCGGCATGCTGGAGGAGGTAGGGGGACGTCTCATGGGCCAGTCGGTTCGCCATATACCCATCGTGCCCGACGAGCCCTGGCAGGTGGCGACGCGGCCTTCCGCCAGGGGCTCGCCTCTGAGCACACCACCCGATCCGCTCAGCGCCAGATCGGCTCGACTCGCGAGAAGTCCCAGGTGTGATCCGCTTTCACCCCGGGGCGGACGAGGCAGTGGGTGACGAACGATCCGACGATCTTCCGTTTCTCATCCAGTCCCATCTCGCCGACCTGCCACCGCTGCCGTGTGGTGTCAGGCACCCGAGTGCAGCCGTGAGCCTGGTCGAAGATCAGCCGTTCGAGGGCGGTGTCCACGAGCGGCCCGCTGATGCTGCATCTCCGGCAGTTGCGGCAGGAGTACACATACGGGCTCCGCTGGCTTCTCCCCTTCTGCGCGCACAGAGCACCACCGCACGCCGTGCCGTCGGGGCTTCGAGCCCCACACCGAAGGAAGCCCGTGCCGAGGTGGCGCGGTACGGGTCGGCGGCTGTCAGTGAGTCTCGGTGCGCCACTGCCTCGGTGCAGGAACAGGCTCCCAGGCGAGAAAGTGGCGCACACCGCGTGCCATAGTTCGGGCGTCGAGATGGGCTGCCACTGCCCCACCACCGGTTCTCCAGTCTCCGGGACGAACAGCAGTTCGCCTCTGTTCGCCCGGTAGCCGCATACTCTCGGCGCGGTGATGATCTGGGTTACCGTCTGGCCGTTGGGTCTGCCTCCCCGTGTGCCGGTGACGCCGAGTTCACACCAATCACGCGCGATGGCCCGCACAGCCTTCCCCGAGAGCCGATCACTGATGGCCTGCTCCACCAGCTTCGACTCTTCGGGGTGGAGCGTGATCCTGTCCTCGAGCCAGCCGAACGGCCGTGGTCCGCTGTGCGGTACTCCTTCGACAGCCCGGGCCCAGTGCCAGTGGGACAGCCTTCGGCTCCTCACCCGCGTCTCCGTGGCGGCCGCGTCCAGCGACCGTACCGCCTGCATGAGCCCCTCCTGGGAGTACGGATCCCGAACACCCTGCGGGTCGACGTAGATCCGTCCCGGCGAACTGGTCAGGGCGGCGAAGAACCGGGCCAGGTCCTCCGCACGGCGGTACAGCCGATCGTCCGCGACGCAGACCACCCCTTTGATGGGCTGTCCGCCGTCGGTTCGCCCGCGCACCAGGTCCGCCATCAGGCGATCGAAGCCGGGTCTCACAACTCCGGCCTTCGACGCGCTGCGGGCGTTGTCACTGTATGCCATCACAACGACGCAGCCGTGATCGCGTGCGGTGCGCTCGTTGATCCGCAGTTGATAGCGCACCCCGTGCCCGTCACGCTGCCGACTGTCTTCCGACGTACGGGCATACGACGCGACCGGAATCAGCCCGCCCGTTTCGCTCCCACCATGCTGGATCACAGCGCCCCCCGATTCGACAATGAGCACCACACCCGTAAGAACGAACGAATGCCCCGGAGGTCACCCCGGACGAACGCGGTGATCGCCGCCCTCTCGCGCTCGCGGCCCGCGGGAAGGACACTCGTAGGCGAACCAGTTGTCGCCGGAGGGGGACGGGACATGCGGGACGGCCATCGGGCTGATGCCGAACGGCTGTTGGCACGGGCGGTGGAGGAGGAGGTACGGCGCTCCGGCGGACGTACCGACGGAGCGGTCCTGCTGTCGCGGGCGCGCGGCGCGTTGGACGCGATGGCCGAGACGTCCGCCGAGGAGTACGAGGCCTACACCCGCGCGCTGGACGAGGCGGAGGCCGGGCGGCTCTCGTTCGCGCAGCGGTACGCGAAGGAGGGCGCGGGAACTCCCCTGCTGGTGGCGGCCGTTGCCGCTCTCGCGGCCGCCGTCTCCGACCTGGCCCTGGGCACCGACACGGGCACCGCGCTGGGCGCCGGCGTGGCCGTCGGCGTCGTGGCCGCCGCGGCGACGGTGGTCAAGGTGGCCGGCTCGCATCTGCCCGCCGCCCACCACCGCGCCGGCGCCGCGAGCCAGCCCGGCGGGCCCGAACAGCTGCGGCTGCAGTGGCTGACGGCGCTGGAGGTGCGCGGCATCCGCCCTTTCCTGGACCAGCAGCGCGTCCTCGCCGCCTCGACCGGCCCGAAGAAGACGGGCCCGCAGTTGCGCGGCACGGACAAGAGCGCGGCGGCCCGCGGGCGGAGCGTGCTGGCGCAGTCGTTCGGCCAACTCCCGGAGCCGGTCGGCGCGTTCGCGGGCCGACGGCAGGAGATGGCGCGGATCCGGCAGTGGGTGCAGGCCTCGCGCGCGGCGACGGAGACGCGTCCGACGGTCGTCGTGCTGCACGGTGCGCCCGGCAGTGGCCGTACGACGCTCGCCGTACGGGCGACGCACGACCTGAAGGACTACTTCCGCGGCGCCTGTGTGGTCGATCTGCGCGGCGGCAGCCCGGAGGAGGCGCCCCTGTCCACCCGTGACGCCCTGCTGCATCTGCTCAACCGGCTGGGCGCGCCCCGCGAGCAGCTGCTGTTCCGTGAGCGTTCCTCCCCCGACCAGCAGGTCAAGCGGCTGAGCGAGCTGTACCACCAGCATCTGACGGGTGTCGCGGTGACGATCGTCCTGGACGACGCCTCGGATCCCGAGCAGGTCCGCACTCTCGTCCCGGAGCGCTCCGACAGCCTGGTCCTGGTCACCGCCCGCGAGCCCCTCGCGCTGCCCTCCGCTCTGCCGGCGGACGTCCATCAGCTGCCGGTGCGGGCGCTGGACGCGGCGGGCGCGGAGGAGCTGCTGGACGCGGCGGCGCAGGACAGTTCCGGGCCGTACGACGCGGATTCCGCGGACCGGATCAGACAGTTGTGCGGCGGGCTGCCGCTGGCGCTGAGCATCGCGGGGTCCTCCCTGGGGCCGCGCTCACCGCGCCAACTGGCCACGGACCTCGGGGCGTACGGACCGGTCGAGCCGACGGAGCGGGCGCTGTGGCTGCGCTACACCGACCAGTCGGAGACGGCCCGGCGGCTGCTGCGCCGGCTCGCCCTGGCCGGCCGTGCCTCGCTCGGCGCCGCCGCGGCGGCCTCCCTGCTCGCGACCGACGAGACGGAGGCCACCCGCCATCTGCTGGCCCTGTCCCGCGCGGGCCTGATCGACCATGTGCGGGGCAACCGGTACCGGCTGCACGACCTGGTGCGCGCCTTCGCGCAGGCCCGTCTCCTCGACGAGGAGGAGCCGGCCGAGCGTACGGCGGCGCAGGAACGCCTGATCGTGAACTACGCGGATCTCGCCGACTCGGTGCTGCGGCTGGTCGACGGCAACATGTCGACCCGCTCGGACCGCTTCAGCCCGCACGGCTTCACGTCCCTGGACGAGGCGCTGCGCTGGCTGGACGACGAGTCGAGCTTCATCACCTCCACGCTGCGGCACGCGGAGGGCGTGAACCAGGCGGCCGTGCTGAACCTGCTCGGCGCCCTGTGCGACTACTGCCTGCTGCGCGGCGACCTCTACCGGCTGGGCGAGATCAGCGAGCTGGCGCAGGCCGTCGACCAGGGTCTGCTGGTCCGCTCGGTGCAGTGGCGCACCGGCATCGCGGCCCGTCAGCTGGGCGAGCTGGACAAGGCCCGGACGACCCTGACCTCGGTCGTGGACCTGTACATGGAGGCCCACCACGACGCGGGCGCGGCCAGGGCGCTGTGCTCCCTCGGCATCACCCTGCACCACCAGGGCAATCTGACCGAGGCGACGGCGCGGCTGCGGGAGGCGCTGGAGCTGCAGTCGGTTCCCGAGCTGGCGACGGACCGGGCCTGGACGATGCACGCGCTGGCGGCGGTGGAGCGCGACCGCGGCCATCTGCCGGAGGCGATGCGGCTGCTCACCGAGTCCCTGGTGCTGCACCACGCCGGCGAGTCCCTGCACGGCGAGGCCTGGGCCCACTTCCAGCTCGGCCAGCTCGGTCTGCGGATGGGTGACGTCCCGCGCGCGGAGGCGGAGCTGCGGGCGGCCCTGGACCGCTACGGCCGTACCCGCGACGCCCGGGGCGAGGCGTGGGCGCTGACCCAGCTGGCGCGCGCCCGGCTGGTGGCCGGCGATCCCTCCCCGGCGGTCGACGGGCTGCGCCAGGCGGCGGCCCGGCACCGGGAGAACGAGGACGCGCGCGGCGAGGCCTGGACCGTCTACTACCTGGGCCAGGCCCTGGAGGAGACCGGCGACCTGGATCAGGCGGTGCGCGAGCTGGAGCGCTCCCGCACGATGTTCTCCCGGATGCGGGACGTCTACGGCCTCGCGTGCGCCCGGCACCACTCGGCCCGCGTCACGCGCGACCAGCGGGCGGCCCAGACGGGGTCGCTGCGCAACTCCGGCTTCGCCCGCCAGCTGCTGGTCGACGCCCGCGCCGACTTCCAGCGCATCGGTGTCGCCCACGGCGAGGCGTGGACGTGTCTGGAGCTGGCGGTGGTGGACGCGGGCAACGCCCGCACCCAGCAGGCCCTCGCCCTGTGCGACGAGGCGGCGGGCCTGTTCGCCTCCTACGGCGACCGCCGCGGCGAGGACTGGGCCCGCTTCCTGCGCTGCACCCTGCTCCCGTATGCGGCCCCCGGTGGGGTGGAGGTCGGCACCGCGGTCGCCCAGGAGGATCTCGCCGAGCTCGCCCGCAGCGACCACCCCCTGCGCGACGCGAAGCTCGACGACTACGTGGGGGCGTACCAGCTGCTGCTGGAGCGGGGAGTGAGTCTGGAGGCGGGCTGGCAGGCCTGGCGGCTGGGGATGGTGCCCAGCCGGCATGCGCGGGAGGTCATGGGAGTGGCGGTGCCGGCCAGACCGTGACCGGCACCGCCCTCCGCCTCGTCAGCTCTGGCGCGCCTCGGTGTCGGCGGACGTCTTCGCGGACTCGGCGTCCGGGTCCGCCGGCTCCTTGAACTTGACCTTGCCCATGTGGCGGTTCATGGACTTCATCAGGGCCCACACCGCCAGGGCCATCGCCGCGAAGACGATGAAGCCGAGGACGCCGGGGGTGACCTTGTTCTCGTCCACCTCCTTGGCGAGGGGGGCGAGGTGCGTCATTGCCAGGCTCACGCTTGCGCTCATGTCAGGCATTGTCCCGGACGCCCGCGAAGAGGTCGTCCTCGGGGAGGGAGGTATCGACGAGGGACTTGGCGAGCTCGTACTCCTCGGTCGGCCAGACCTCCTTCTGGATCTCCATCGGGACCTTGAACCAGCCGCCGTCGGGGTCGATCTGCGTGGCGTGCGCGATCAGCGCCTTGTCGCGGATCTCGAAGAAGTCGGCGCACGGGACGTGCGTGGTCAGGGTGCGCTCGGTGCGCTCGAACTCGGCCCACCGCTTGAGCCAGTCCCCGTACGGCGACTCCATGCCGCGCTCCAGCAGCGCGTTGTGCAGCGCCTCGGTGCGCGGGCGGTTGAAGCCCTGGTTGTAGTACAGCTTCAGCGGCTGGTACGCCAGGCCGAACTCGGCCTCCGGGTACTTCTCGGTGTCCGCCGCGCCCTCGAACGCCACCATCGAGATCTTGTGGGTCATGATGTGGTCGGGGTGCGGGTAGCCGCCGTTCTCGTCGTAGGTGGTGATCACCTGCGGACGGAACGAGCGGATCTGCTTCACCAGCTCGCCGGCCGCCTTGTCGACGTCCTCGAGCGCGAAGCAGCCCTCGGGCAGCGGCGGCAGCGGGTCGCCCTCGGGCAGGCCGGAGTCGACGAAGCCGAGCCACTCCTGCTTGACGCCGAGGATCTCGCGGGCCTCGTCCATCTCCTTCTTGCGTACCTCGTGGATGTGCTCCTCGATGTACTTGTCCCCCTGGAGCTTCGGATTGAGGATGGAGCCGCGCTCCCCGCCCGTGCAGGTCACGACCAGCACGTCCACCCCCTCGGACACGTACTTCGCCATGGTGGCCGCGCCCTTGCTCGACTCGTCGTCGGGGTGGGCGTGCACGGCCATCAGTCGCAGCTGGTCAGTCAAGACTCAATCCTTGGTAAGTCGGCGCCCCGGTGTCTTCGGGTGCGATCGGCGGCTTCTATAGTGACCGAATCGGGGGGCGAATAATTCCGGGGCCCGGCTCCGGGGGCCCCGCACCGAGAGGACGATCATGAGTACGGCGAGCACTCAGCTGCCCGAGGGCCGCTACGGTCGCTCCTCGGACGAGCGCGCCGACCGCAAACTCAAGATCGCCGGGACGGTGCTCGGCGCCCTGCTGCTGGCGCTGATCGGTTACTTCGCCTACCACTACGTCGGCCAGAACAAGATCAGCGGCGAGGTCATCACCTTCGAGCCCCACAAGGACTCGGTGCAGATCCATCTGGAGGTCCGCAAGGACTCCGGTACCTCCGGCTACTGCACGATCCGCTCCCAGGCGGCGGACGGCACCGAGGTGGGCCGGGCCGACTTCCGCTTCACCGGGAGCGCCACCCGCATCGACCGGGTCCTCACGCTGCGTACGACGGCTCCGGGCACCACGGCGGAGCTGCTGGGCTGCCACGCCGACTGACGTCACCCGGAAACGTGACGACTGACCTGCGGCGACGTAATTCTGATGGCTTATGTCCTCCCCCTTCGGCCGCTGAATTGTTAGGCTCGTGGTTTCGCCCATCCGTGAAGGAACATTCTTCTGGGTAGGGCGATGCTTTGTATTCCCAGTACCTACGAGGAGCACCTGTGACCCAGACCAGCGAGAACGTCACCTGGCTGACCCAGGAGGCGTACAACCAGCTCAAGGCCGAGCTGGAGTACCTGTCTGGTCCTGCGCGCACGGAGATCGCCGCCAAGATCGCGGCCGCGCGCGAGGAGGGCGACCTGCGTGAGAACGGCGGGTACCACGCGGCCAAGGAAGAGCAGGGCAAGCAGGAGCTCCGTGTGCGCCAGCTGACCCAGCTCCTGGAGAACGCCAAGGTCGGCGAGGCCCCGGCGTCGGCGGACGGCGCCGTGGCACCCGGCATGGTCGTGACGATCGCCTTCGACGGCGACGAGGACGACACGCTGACCTTCCTGCTGGCGTCGCGCGAGTACGCGAGCTCCGACATCGAGACCTACTCGCCGCAGTCCCCGCTGGGCTCCGGCGTGATCGGCCACAAGGTCGGCGAGGACGCGGAGTACGAGCTGCCGAACGGCAAGAAGGCCTCCGTACGGATCCTCAAGGCCGAGCCCTACAACGGCTGACCCAGGCCCCTGCACGCCCTTGGCGAGCCCCCGGCGTCCCGGTGACGCCGGGGGCCTCGTCATGCGGCCGGGTGATGCAGTGGGTCATGCGGTCGGGGTCACGCGGTTGGGCTCATGCGCTCGGGGGCACGCGGTTGGGCTCATGCGGTCGCCGAGCGGTACTTGCGCACCGCGAGGGTCCGGAATATGACGATGATCAGCGCCGAGTAGATCAACGAGGCCCACACCGGGTGCACCATGGGCCAGGCGCCGGACGCCGACTGTCCCGGGTTCGCGAACAGCACGCGGCAGGCCTGCACCGTGGCGCTGAAGGGGTTCCACTCGGCGATGTGGCGCAGCCACGGGGTCATGTGGCTGGTGTCCACGAACGCGTTCGAGATGAACGTCACCGGGAACAGCCAGATCAGCCCGCTGGAGGTGGCCGCCTCGGGAGTGCGCACCGACATGCCGATCAGTGCGCCGATCCAGGTGAAGGCGTAGCCGAGCAGGAGCAGCAGGCCGAAGGCGCCGACGACCTTGGCGGCGTTGGTGTCGCCGTTGGAGCCCACGCGCCAGCCGACCAGCAGGGCGACCACGGCGAGGACGACCAGGGTCAGCGCCGTCTGCACCAGGTCCGCCAGGGTCCGCCCGGTCAGCACCGCGCCGCGGGCCATGGGCAACGAGCGGAAGCGGTCGATGAGGCCCTTGTGCATGTCGTCGGCGATGCCCGCGCCGGAGCTGGCGGTGGCGAAGGTGACGGTCTGCGCGAAGATGCCCGCCATCAGGAAGTTCTTGTAGTCGGTGGCGCTGGTGCTGCCGCCGATCTGCATGGAGCCGCCGAAGACGTAGGTGAACAGCACCACGAACATGATGGGCTGGATGAGCCCGTAAATGATCATCTCCGGGATGCGGGACATCCGGATCAGATTGCGTTTGGCGACGACCATCGAGTCCCGGAAGGACTGGCTGACCGGGTTCGTGCTCGGCGCGACGCGCACGGCGTCGGTGACGGCGCTCACTTGGCTGCCTCCTTCTTCTGACCGCGTCCCTTGGGCCCGGCCTGCTCGTCGGTCTCGGTTTCCTTGATCTCGGCGACATGTCCGGTCAGGGAGAGGAACACGTCGTCGAGAGTCGGGCGGCGCAGCCCGATGTCGTCTATCTCGATGCCCCGGACGTCCAGCTCGCGGATCACCTCGGCGAGCAGCTTGGCGCCGCCGGTGACGGGCACGGTGAGCTTGCGGGTGTGCTCCTCGACGGTGAGCTCGCCCTTGCCGAAGCCGGCGAGGACCTCTCCGGCGGCCGTGATGTGCTCACGCTCGTGCACCACGACCTCGACGCGCTCACCGCCGGTGCGGGCCTTGAGCTGGTCGGAGGTGCCGCGCGCGATGACGCGTCCGTGGTCGACGACCGCGATGTCGTGCGCGAGGTGGTCGGCCTCTTCCAGGTACTGGGTCGTCAGCAGCAGGGTCGTGCCGCCGGAGACGAGCTGTTTGATGACCTCCCACAGCAGTTGGCGGTTGCGCGGGTCCAGGCCGGTCGTCGGCTCGTCCATGAACATCACGGGCGGGGAGACGACGAGGGCGGCCGCGAGGTCGAGGCGGCGGCGCATGCCGCCGGAGTAGGTCTTCGCGGTCCGGTCGGCGGCGTCCGTGAGGTCGAACTGGTCCAGCAGCTCCGCGGCGCGGGCCTTCGCCGCCTTGGCCTTCATCTGGTAGAGCTGGCCGACCATCTGGAGGTTCTCGCGGCCGGTCAGGTACTCGTCGACCGCGGCGAACTGGCCGGACAGGCCGATCGAGCGGCGCACCTCGTTCGGCTGCTTGAGCACGTCGAGGCCGGCGACGACGGCCTTCCCGCTATCCGGTTGCAGCAGGGTCGTCAGACAGCGGACAGTGGTCGTCTTGCCCGCGCCGTTCGGCCCGAGCAGGCCCAGCACGGTGCCCTCGGGGACATCGAGGTCGACGCCGTCCAGAGCCCTTACGTCCCCGAAGGTCTTCACCAGACCTTCGGCATAGATGGCGCCTGGCATATGAGTCTCCACGTCGTCGGGGATTCTTCGGGATTCTTCGAAAGGCCTAGGCAAGCCTAGGTTTGTGCGATTTGTACCGCCTGATGGGTGAGCGGCGGCGGCTACGAGACACACCATAACGCGATGTATCGCGTCCCTCAATGGATTTACCCGATCGAGTGACATCGAGTGACGAAGAGCCCCTGAGCAGGCAGTTCCGCTTGGTGCGGGCGGCCCGCGACCCGTCGAGGACCTCAGCCGAGGACGGCGCGACCCGCCCTCAGCCGATGACCGTGTAACCGGCCTCGCGCAGCGCCCGGCCGACCTCGGCGCAGTGCTCCGGCCCCTTCGTCTCCAGGTGCAGCTCGACCTCCGCCTCCGTGAGCCCGAGCCGTGGATCGGTCCGTACGTGACTCACATCAAGGACGTTAGCGTCCACCACTGACAACACCCCGAGAAGCGTCGCGAGTGCCCCCGGCCGGTCCGTCAGCCGCAGCCGTACGGCCAGGTAGCGGCCCTGCGCCGACATGCCGTGCCGCAGCACGCGCTGCATCAGCACCGGGTCCACGTTCCCGCCGGACAGCACCGCGACGACCGGGCCCGCGAAGGATCCGGGCTCGCTCAGCAGGGCGGCGACCGGGCTCGCGCCGGCCGGTTCGACGACCAGCTTGGCCCGCTCCAGGCACAGCAGCAGCGCGGCGGCGAGCTGGTCCTCGCTGACCGTGCGGACCTCGTCCACCAGCTCCTGGACGATCCCGAACGGCACGTTCCCGGGCCGCCCGACCTTGATGCCGTCGGCCATCGTCACCGGGTTCTCGACCGACACCGGGCGCCCGGCGGTCAGCGAGGGCGGATAGGCCGCCGCGCCCTGCGCCTGCACGCCCACGATCCGCACGTCCGGCCGCAGGGCCTTCACCGCGACCGCGATACCGGCCGCGAGGCCTCCGCCGCCGATGCCGACGACGACGGTCCTCACTTCCGGGCACTGCTCCAGGATCTCGAGGCCGACCGTGCCCTGGCCGGCGATGATGTCGGGGTGGTCGAAGGGGTGGATGAACACCGCGCCCGTCTCGGCCGCGTACGCCTGCGCGGCGGCCAGCGTCTCGTCGACCACCTGCCCGTGCAGGCGCACCTCGGCGCCGTACTCGCGGGTGGCGCTGATCTTCGGCAGCGGAGCGCCCCGCGGCATGAACACCGTCGCCCGCACGCCGAGCAGGGAGGACGCGAGGGCGACGCCCTGCGCGTGGTTGCCGGCGCTCGCCGCGACCACCCCGGCGGCCCGCTCCTCCGGCAGCAGCCCGGCGATCCGGACGTACGCGCCGCGCAGCTTGAAGGAGCCCGTCCGCTGGAGGTTCTCGCACTTGAAGTGCACTGGCGCGCCGACCAGCTGGGACAGATGCCTGCTGCCCTCCATCGCCGTCACCCGTGCCACGCCCGAGAGCATCTTCTGGGCGCCCCGAACGTCGTCGAGGGTCACGTGCCGCAAGGAGTCAGCCGTGCTGTAGCTCATGACTCAAGCATCGCAGTTCACAGGGTCCCGCGACCGGTGTGACCAACCTCCGAGACTGGTTTGCGCAGCGCCGGTACGGCCCGCCTTCCGGCCGCGTACTCTGTCCCCCATTCACAGACCACTTTCATGAAGCGAGCCTCCGGCCATGCCCACAACACCTGAAATGTCGATGGACATGACGACCGTCGGTGACAGCGGTCTCCTCGACACGCTGCAGCACGAGGTGGCGGTCTTCGCCCGGCGTGCCGAACAGACCCGGCTCGGGGGGGTCGGGCAGGTGCGCAACTCCATGGACCGCGCCGCATACCTGCTGCTCAACCGCCTGGACAAGGAAGGTCCGATGGGCGTCAAGGCGCTCGCCGCCAGCATGGGCATCGACTCCTCGACGGTCACCCGGCAGGTGGCGCCGCTCGTGGACACCGGGCTCGTCAAGCGCACCTCGCACCCCGAGGACGGGCGCGCGGTGGTGCTCCAGCTCTCCCCGCGCGGGCTCTCCCGGCTGGAGGAAGTGCGCTCCTCCAGGCGACAGTTGATGGCGGAGTTGACCCAGGACTGGGAGCAGGAGGAGCGCGAGGCGTTCTGCGCGCTCCTGACCCGCTTCAACACCGCCCTGTCCGCCCGAATGACGGCCCAGGGCGTCCCGGGCCCGGAGGCGTCGTCCCCGTCGTAGCCACTCGGCACGCGTAGAACGGGGGACGCGTGTGGGGTGGGGGCGGCGATTCACACGGCGCTTCGCGCGTGCGGGGGTAAGGCGTGGCGATTCACGCGCGAAG
>NZ_WVUG01000237.1 GCF_017614965.1 Streptomyces griseorubiginosus
GGCCGGGTCGGCGTCCTCGTGCTCCAGCTTGTTGATGAAGCTGATCTGCCGACGGACCAGGTTCTGGTTGCGGCGGCCCAGGCTGACCAGGGAGTCGGTGGCGTTGCGGCGCAGCACGGCCTGTTCGCCGGCGCGGTCCTCATCATGGCGCTGTGGTGGTGGCAGCAGCTGCGCGCCGAACGGCCGCTGGTGGACCTGCGGCTGGTCTCCCGGCCCTTGGTGGGCCTGCCCCATGTGGCGGCCCTGCTCACCGGATTCGCCTTCTACGCCAACTCCCTGGTGACCGCCCAGCTGGTCCAGGCGCCCAAGGCCACCGGATACGGCCTCGGGCTCTCCATCGTGCAGACCGGTCTGTGCCTGCTGCCCGGCGGCGTCACCATGCTGCTGCTCTCCCCCGTCTCGGCCCGCATCTCCGCGGCGCGCGGCCCACGGATCACACTCGCGCTCGGCGCCGCGGTCATCGCCTGCGGCTACGTGGTGCGCATCGCCGACAGCCGCGACCTGTGGATGATCATCCTGGGCGCGACGGTCGTGTCGACCGGCACCACCCTCGCCTACTCGGCCCTGCCCACCCTGATCCTGCGCGCCGTCCCGGCCGAGCAGACCGCGTCCGCCAACGGCGTCAACGTCCTGATGCGCACCATCGGCCAGGCCACCTCCAGCGCCGCTGTCGCCGCCGTCCTGGTGCACCACACCAGCCCGGTCGGCGGGCTGCCGGTGCCGACCCTGCACGGCTATCTGATGGCGTTCGCGATGGCGGGCGCGATCGCGCTGGCCGCCGCCGCGACGGCGCTGACCATCCCCGGCGACTCCGCCGACGGCGGGACACGCCGGGCCCGCGGCCGCACCCGGGGCTCACGGGACGAGGCGCTGGAGGGAGCATGAGTGTCGTGAGCACTCCCCCCACCGCCTCCGCTCCCGCCCGCCGCGACGCCGAGGCCACCAAGGCGGCCATCCTCAAGGCCGCCCGCCATCTGCTGGCCCGGCACGCCCACGCCGACATCACGCTGAAGGCGGTCGCCGAACGCGCCGGTGTCAGCCCGCCGTTGATCCTGAAGTACTTCGGCAACAAGGACGCCCTGTTCGCCCGGGTGATGTCCTTCGAGGCCGACGCGGACGCCCTGCTGGACGCCCCGCTGGAGGAACTGGGCCGACACATGGTCCGGCTGGTCCTCTTCGGCCAGTCCCGGCAGGGCGCCGACCCGCTGCTGCGGATCGTCTTCGCGCCCCTGCACGGCGAACAGGGCGACATCCTGCGCGCCAACTTCCGTACCCAGGTCACCGAGCGCCTCACCGCCCGCCTCACCGGCCCCGACGCGGGCCTGCGCGCCGAACTCGCCGTCGCCGCCCTGCTCGGCCTGGGCGTGGTCTACGGCATCGCCCGCGGCACCCACGTGCGCGCGGCGGACCTGGACGACGTGGTCGACCGGTACGCCCCCGTCGTACAGCAGCACCTCACGCCAGGAACCCCGCCGTCGCGGCCGTGAACACCTGCGGATCGTCGAGCCACGGGAAGTGCCCGGCGCCGGACACCTCGACGAACTCGGCCTTCGGGAAGAGGGCGGCGAGCTCGGAGACGGCGGGGGAGGGGGAGTTGAGGTCGACCTGCCCCGCCAGGACGAGCGTCGGTGCGGTGCACCCCGCGAGGGTCGTGCGCGTGGCGTCCGGGTCGAAGGCGCCGTCCGCGGCGAAGACGGACGCCGCCTGCTGGTTCTTCTGGGCGGCTCCGGCGGCGTGGTGGGCGCGTGCCGTCTCGTCCCAACGGCCGTACAGGAAGGGCGCGACGGCGTCCCAGCTGTCGGCCGTCGCGCGTCCGGCCGTGATGTCCCCCAGGGCGGCGAAGGCGACCGGGAACCACGGCTCCTCCTGCCTGAGCTGGGCGGTGCGGCGCCGGATCTCCGGCGGGACCGTGATGCCGACGGCCGACATGCTCGGCGTCACCAGCACCAGTCTCGCGACGCGGTCCGGGTGCCGGGTGGCGTACAGCAGGGCCGGGTTGGTGCCGGCGGAGTGGCCGAGGAGGTCCACGGTGTCGAGGCCGAGGTGCTCGCGCAGGGCCTCCACGTCATCGACCAGACGGTCGCAGCGGTAGCTCGCCGGGTCCTCGGGCACGGCGGACTCACCGGTGCCGCGGAAGTCCAGCAGCACCAGTCGGCGGTGTGCGGACAGGCCGCCGAGGTCGCCCAGATAGGCGGACGCCTGCATAGGGCCGCCCGGCAGGCAGATCAGCGGCGGGCCCTCCCCGCGGACGTGGTAGGCGAGTTCGGTCCCGTCGGGCGCGATGAAGGCAGGCATGATCGGCAGCCTCGCAGCGGCGCCCGCGCGGGGCAACCGGTTAACGCAGCAGCCGGTCGAGGAAGGGGTTGGCGAAGACGCGGTGCGGGTCGAGCCGGTCCAGGATGCCCGCCGCCTGACCCCACGCCGACTCGCCGAACGAGGCGGGCACGGCCGTGTCCAGTACCTCGGCGTCGCTCCAGACGGCCTCGTCCGTGTAGGCCCAGCCCTTGGACCACTCCACCCGGGTCAGCGCGTGCTCCCCGTCGTAGGTGCGCAGCAGGAACCGCTCCAACTCCCGCAGGAACGCCTCCGCGTGCGGCGTGCCGGGCAGCGTCAGCACGTCCAGCCATACGGCCGTGTCCCACTCGGGATGTGCCGCGCTCTGCCGCAGCGCCGACAGCAACGGGGCCCGGGCGCCCGCCAGTTCGGCGTCCGCGGGATCGTCCAGGCCGGTGATCCGGATCTCCACCGAGCCGTTGACCGGGAAGCGGCCCACGGCCGCGTAGGCGCTCAGCCGCTCGCGGTAGTAGGCGGTGAACTCGCTGACCACGCGCTGCACTTGGGCGCGGGTTGTGAGCACCGCGTACCCGTTGGCGGTCACCCGCAGGGTCGTGGGCCGGATGTAGAGCAGCGTGTTCTTCGACGGCCCCCAGATGTCGGCCGACAACGTCGCCGTGAGTCCGGCAGCGGCCACGGTGTACTGCGCGGTGCCCAGCTCCGGGGCCAGATACCAGGCCGCCTCCGAGGTCATGCGCCCCACCAGGTCGGCGACCACGGTCGGGACGTTGTCGGAGAAGGGGTAGTTGTACGGCGACGTCACGCGCCGCGAGGTCAGCGGCCGGGTCGGTGCCACGCTCCACACCTTGAACCAGGGGAACTCCGTGAAGGCGAACCAGATCGCCTCCACCCGCCCCGCCCGTTCGAGGAAGCTCGCGAGGGTGCGTCCGTCGGACCCGGGCGCCGCGAACAGTTCCGCGGCCGGGATGTCCGTACGGCTCACGCACCGCAGGTTCACATTGGCCCCCACCCGCAGCACGACCTCGGTCACCAGGGAGCGGCCGAGATGCGTGAGCAGGGCGGCGCAGTCCGCCTCGTCGCGGTGGTACGTACGCAGCACATACGCTCCCGCGCCCTCGTCCCACACGACCGCCGTCAGCGACAGCACCAGATTGCTGAGCGAGCCGTACGTGTGCCCCGGCAGCCGGCTCTCGCCCTGCGCCGGTACGGCCGTGCCGTGCGCGTCGATGGCCAGGGCGCCGCCGAGCGTGAGGTCGCCGGGAGCGGGGGCGGCGGTGACACCGAGCCCGTGCTGT
Organism: Streptomyces griseorubiginosus; assembly: GCF_017614965.1. Taxonomy (GTDB): domain Bacteria; phylum Actinomycetota; class Actinomycetes; order Streptomycetales; family Streptomycetaceae; genus Streptomyces; species Streptomyces griseorubiginosus_B. Next base: position 3,591 of record NZ_WVUG01000237.1, read on the forward strand.
TCGAGGTAGCTGAGCAGGGCCTCCAGGGTGACTCCGGTGCCGGCTCGGACGGCGGTGGGGGAGTCGAGGGACAGGCCGGTCAGGTGCGGGGCGGAGTCGAGGAGGAGGACCTTCGCGTCCGAGGGCGTCCCCGCGGTGATCGTCAGCGGTGACCAGCCGTGCGCCGAGCCCCGGGCGCGGACGGTCCAGCCGTGCCGCCAGGCCCAGTTGACGACGTCCGGCACCTGCTCGGGGTCGGTCGGCGCGCAGGCCCACAGTCCGTCGGCGGTGATCTCGCCGACCCAGTTGCGGTACGCCGAGCGGTACAGGTCGACGTCCTCGGGGAAGTCCGGCAGCTCCTCGGCCGCGACCGCGGGATCGGCCGCGATCAGGACGGGGACGGCGGCCAGCGCGGCGGCCGACAGCAGAAAGCCGCGGCGGCTGAAGGACGGGTCATCGGCAGCGACGGAGGGGTGGTTGCTCACTGAACGATCTGTCACGGGGACACGCTAGGCGGCGGTTGACACGAGTCGACCCGCTGTTGCTGCGTGTCACCCATGTGAGTGAATGATCTCCACATGCTGCACCGGAGCGGCCCGTTCCGCGCACCGGTGTCACGGATGACAGACTGACGTCATGGACGAGCGCACTTTCGGTAGGTCGAGTCAGCACGCATCCGTCGTCGGTCTCGGGACCTGGCAGCTGGGCGCCGACTGGGGAGACGTCGACGACAAGGAAGCCCTCGCGGTGCTGGAGGCGGCGGCCGAGTCGGGGGTGACCTTCTTCGACACCGCCGACGTCTACGGCGACGGGCGCAGCGAGCAGACCATCGCCGCCTTCCTCGCCGGCCGGCCGGACCTGCATGTGCTGGTCGCCACCAAGATGGGCCGCCGGGTCGAGCAGCTCCCGGAGAACTACGTCCTCGACAACTTCCGCGCCTGGAACGATCGTTCGCGGCGCAATCTGGGCGTCGACCGCATCGACCTCGTGCAGCTGCACTGCCCGCCCACGCCCGTCTACTCCACCGACGAGGTCTTCGACGCCCTCGACACCCTGGTCGAGGAGGAGCGGATCGCCGCGTACGGGGTGAGCGTGGAGACCTGCGCCGAGGCGCTGACCGCGATCGCCCGGCCGGGTGTGGCGAGCGTGCAGATCATCCTCAACCCGTTCCGCATGAAGCCGCTGCGCGAGGTGCTGCCGGCCGCGCGGGAGGCCGGCGTCGGCATCATCGCCCGCGTCCCGCTGGCCTCCGGGCTGCTGTCGGGCAAGTACACCAAGGACACCGTCTTCCCCGCCAACGACCACCGCACCTACAACCGGCACGGCGAGTCCTTCGACGTCGGCGAGACCTTCTCCGGCGTCGACTACACGACCGGTGTCGAGGCGGCCGCCGAGTTCTCCGCCCTGGTGCCCGAGGGATACACCCCCGCCCAGCTCGCCCTGCGCTGGATCATCCAGCAGCCGGGCGTGAACACCGTGATCCCCGGCGCCCGCTCACCCGAGCAGGCCCGCGCCAACGCGGCCGCGGCCAAGCTGCCGGAACTGTCCGAGCAGACGCTCGGCGCGATCCGCGACCTCTACGATCGCCGCATCAAGGACCAGGTCGAGGCCCGCTGGTAGCGCCCGGGGAACCGGTCACGGCTCCAGGAGCAGCTGCCACTCCTGCTCCTGGTCGCCGGAGACCGAGCCCTGGTCCTGGGCCGTGAAGGCGTGGGTGAGCGACTCGCGCGCCAGCGCCACCGCATCCGGGGCGCCCTGCACGGTCACCGTCACCGCCCCGGACAGATGGCCCGGGCCGCCCGACGCGGGCGCGTCCGGCCGGTCCGCGGGATCGTGTGCGAACCGTGCCGTGTGGACCGTGACGTCCTCGTCCGCGGGTGGTTCCTCCTTCGCCTGCCCGAAGGCGGGCTCCAGGACCCGCACCACCGCACGTGCGTCGGCGGCGGTGGCGCCGCTGAGGGTGACCGTGAGCTCGGTACCGGACATGGGCGTCGGATCCCTCCGCTGGTCGTCGTACACCATGGCCTCCGTGTAACCGTCCCGTGATCGCCCAAACAGCGGCGGTTCGTCCCGGGGACGATCAATCGCGCACTTTGCGGGAACACGGAAGACGACGGTGTACGGGTCGAAGACGCCGGGAGGAACAGTGCCGGCCACGGAGAACGAGCCAGGTGTGAACGAGTGGGGGCGGCACGAGACCGACGAGGAGAGGGCCGACCGCAAGTGGGGTGACCTGATCCAGGAGGTCAGGGTCGCCCAGACCGGGGTGCAGATCCTCTTCGGCTTCCTGCTGACCGTCGTGTTCCAGCAGAAGTACGCCTCGCTGGAGGACACCGACAAGACCATCTACATCGTGACCGTGGTGCTGGGCGCCGCCGCGACCGGGGCGCTGATCGGGCCGGTCTCCCTGCACCGCCTGGTCTCCGGACAGAGGGTCAAGGCCGAGGCCGTCGAGTGGGCCTCCCGGATGACCTTCGTCGGCCTGCTCCTGCTGCTGGCCACGATGACCTCCTCCCTGCTGCTGATCCTGCGGGTGGCCACCCACAACGAGGCCGTGCCGTGGATCGTCACCGGAGTCGTCGCGTGGTACGCCCTGTGCTGGTTCGTGGTCCCGATGTGGACGCGGCGCCGTCATGCGCCGAAGTGAGGGCGAGCGCGCCGAGCTGGCGGTCGTGAAGGCGCGAGAGGACCAGCACCGAGACGGTGGCGCCGATCAGCGCGCAGAACATGTCCCACTGGGTGTCCCACACATCGCCCTGGGTGGCCAGGAAGGCGTCCGCGGAATGCCCGCCGACCACCGCGGCCAGCCACTCCAGCATTTCGAAGACGGCGCTGAAGGCGAGGCAGGCGCACACGGTCAGCGGCGCCAGCCAGCGGCTGCCCCGCAGCGGTGAGGTGCGGCAGAGCAGCTCCCGCACCAGCACCGCCGGGACGAAGCCCTGCATGAGGTGTCCGAAGCGGTCGTACGGATTGCGGGCCAGCCCGAAGGTGTCCCGCACCCAGTCGCCGAGCGGTACCTGCGCGTAGGTGTAGTGGCCGCCCACCGCGAGGACAAGGGCGTGCGCGGCCAGCAGGCAGCACAGCAGGTTCGTCAGCGGGAAACGCCGCCAGGCGAGCACCACGAGCGGCAGCCCGACGAGCACCCACACCGTCTCCAGGAACCAGGTCCCGCGCTCCCGCGCGCCCCAGGCCGAAAGGGCCATGCCGACGACAACGACGGTGGCGGCCACGGCGGGCAGATGCCGGCGGGGGACGGGGGAGTGCACAACAGCGGTCATGGGGGCTCCTCTTGGTCAGGAGCCCCCATGCTGGCCGAGCGGGGGAGCGGCGGCATGAGTACGGCTACTCAGCGCCGCCTGGGGGGAAGGACGCTCAGCCCTTCGCGCCGCGCAACGCCGTCAGGCAGCCGGTGATGGCCTGCTGGAGCTCCTCCAGGCGCTGGACCATGTCGTCCTCGACGAAGTCCTGGACGTCGTCGAAGGTGAGCTCCTCGAAGGCCTTCGTGGCCTTCTGCAGGCTGCTGTAGAACTTCGTGCGCCGTTCCTGGACGCGCAGTTCGGGATCGGCCTCCACGGCCTCGGCGACCAGGGACTTCATGGTGTCGTAGGCCTCGGTGGCCCAGTCGCCGGTGTCCTCGTCGTCCTCCAGCTCGTCGATGAGCGACAGATGCCGCTCGGCCTCCTGGCGCAGGTCGGCCGGGGCGTCGATGGTCTGCCCGGCGGGCGTCCTGACCTGGCCGGACTCGGCGATCTGGCGCACGTAGCCGATCCGGTCGGCCGACCTGCTCTCGCTGGCGACGGCCTTCTTCAGATCGTCCGTGCGGACCACGTCCCGCGCCAACTCGGCCTGCAGCTCCGGGTCTTCGCGCACCCGGTCGAGCAGTGCCCGGCGGGCCGCCCGGGCGGTGGAGGGGTCGGCGAGGATCGCGGCGCGCAGCGCGGTGGGGTTCTCGGCGACCTCCAGCGCCTTGGTGGGCCGGATGCCCTCGGCCTCGGCGGCCTCGGCGATGGCGGTGCCGCGCTCGGAGGTGGCGCTGTCGCGGGAGACGTAGTAGCGCAGCCACACGTCGGCGTCCGGCAGTTCCACGTCCTGGCCCGGCGCGAGCGCCTCGAAGTGCGGCACCATGCCGTCGTCGGCGGCCCGGTCCCAGGCCTTGTAGTAGCGCATCACGCGCTCCGGGGAGCAGCCCGCCAGTTCCGCGAACTCCTTCGCGGACACCTTCGCCGTCTCCTGTGCGCCCTGACCGCCGGGCCGTACGCTGCGCGCCACCATCAAGCCGAAGGCCCAGCCACCGGTCCGCGCGTAGACTCCGAACTCGCGCGCGTCCCGCGCCACGAGGTCGGACAGGGGCGCGGGGGACGGCTCGGACGTCTCGGCGGGGTCGATCGCCAGTGTCACCGATGACTCTCCTGTGCAAAGCTGGTCGGACTGCAAAAGCCGGTCGGACTGCGGAAGTGCAGACCGGCAGCCTATATGCACCCGTTGACGTCGCTTTGTGAGGCGTCGGTGGTGGCGCGCGCCGCGTCAGCCGAACGCGTCCCGCAGCGCGGGCAGCAGCGTCTTCTCGGCCCAGTCCAGATACGCCGGCTGCGACTCGCCGCCGATCTGCACCAGCGCGATCTCCCCGAACCCGGCCTCGGCATACGGCCGTACGGCCTCGACGAAGTCCTCCGGGTCGTCGCCGCACGGGATCGACGCGGCGACGTCGTCCGGAGTCACGAACTGCGTCGCGGCCTCGAACGCGTCCGGGTGCGGCAGTTCGGAGTTGACCTTCCAGCCGCTGCCGAACCAGCGGAACTGGGAGTGCGCGCGCTTGATCGCGGTGTCCCGGTCGGGGTCGTAGCAGACGGGCAGCTGACCCACCCGGGGTTTGCCCTCGCCGCCGTGCCGGTCGAACGACTCCAGCAGCCCGGCCTTGGGTTCGGTGGCGATCACCAGGTCGGCGAGCCGGCCCGCCAGCGCGCAGGACTGCTCGCCGGAGACGGCGATACCGATCGGCGGCGGCTCGTCCGGCAGATCCCACAGCCGGGCCGACTCCACGTCGAAGTGCGTGCCGCGGTGGTTGACATGGCCGCCCGCGAACAGCGCCCGGATGATCTCGACGGCCTCCTCCAGCATCTCGTGGCGCACGTCGACCGACGGCCAGCCGCCGCCCACCACATGCTCGTTGAGGTTCTCGCCGGCGCCGAGCCCGAGCCGGAAGCGGCCCTCGGACAGCAACTGCAGCGTCGCCGCCTTCTGCGCCACGACCGCCGGGTGGTAGCGGACCGTCGGACAGGTCACGTAGGTCATCAGCGGAATGCGCGAGGTCGCCTGGGCCGCCGCGCCCAGTACGCTCCACGCGTACGGCGAGTGCCCCTGCGAGCGCAGCCACGGAAAGTAGTGGTCCGAGGTCACCGAGAAGTCGTAACCGGCCTGCTCGGCCCGCACCACGTGGTCGACCAGTTCACGAGGGCCGGCCTGCTCGGTCATCATCGTGTATCCGATTCGTACCATGACGTCCGAGTCCCCTGCACCGGCGGCGGAAAACGGCCTCTCGATCCGGCGCGACCCACCAGGCAGGATGCCCTCATGAGCCCCAGACCCCTGCCGTCCAGTACCCCCGCCGCCCAGGGCGTCGACGCCACCGGCGTCCACGCCTTCCTCGACGCCCTCGAAGCCGATCCCGAGATCGAGCCGCACAGCCTGATGATCCTGCGGCACGGCCGCCTGGTGGCCGCCGGCTGGTGGGCACCGTACACGCCCGGGCGCCCACACCTGCTGTACTCCCTCAGCAAGAGCTTCACCGCGACGGCCGCCGGGATCGCCGCCGGTGAGGGCCTGCTGAGCTTCGACGACCCGGTGATCTCCCACTTCCCGGAGTTCGAGGCCGACATCACCGACCCGCGCAGCCGGGCGATGCTGGTGCGGCACGTGGCGTCCATGGCCAGCGGGCACGAGGACGAGACCTTCGAGCGAGCGTTCGCCAAGGACCCGGACGAACTGGTGCGGGGCTTCCTGCTGGTGCCGCCCGAGCGCGACCCCGGGACCGTGTTCGCCTACAACCAGCCCGCGACCTACACCCTCGCCGCGATCGTGCAGCGCGTCACGGGGCAGCCGCTGACCGAGTACCTCCGTCCGCGGCTGCTGGACCCGCTCGGCATCGGCGAGGTGGCCTGGCTGCAGGACCGCAGCGGCCGGGAACTGGGCTTCAGCGGGCTGCACGCCACCACCGACGCCATCGCCCGGCTCGGCCTGCTGTATCTGCGGGACGGGGTGTGGGAGGGCGAGCGGCTGCTGCCCGAGGGCTGGGTGGCCGAGGCCACGCGCCCGCACATCGACAACGGCGACGGTACGGCCGAGGGGGCCCTGTCGGACTGGCAGCAGGGCTACGGCTTCCAGTTCTGGATCGCGCGGCACGGATATCGCGGCGACGGCGCCTACGGGCAGTTCTGCCTCGTGCTGCCCGAGCACGACGCGGTGATCGCGACGACCGCGGCGACCGAGCGGATGCAGCAGGTCCTCGATCTCGCCTGGGAGCATCTGCTGCCGGCCTTCGGACCGGAGCCGCTGTCCGGCGGGGAGCACGAGGACACGGCCCTGCGGGAGCGCCTGGCCCGGCTCTCTCTGCCTCCGGTCACCGGGAAGCCGTCACCGCCCGAGCACGCGGGGGAATGGTCCGGTGCCGCGTTCACCCCGCTCGGGGGTGTCTGCGCCGAGCAGCCGAAGCTGGGCTCGGTCACGGTGACGGCCGCCGACGGCGGCTGGGAGCTGCGGCTCACCGAGGACGGCCACCCCCTCGACCTGCGCCTGGGGGCCGGCTGGAGCGTCACCGACGGGCCGCTGCCCACCGCGGTCAGCGGCGGCTGGAGCGACGCCGGCACCCTCGCCGTGGACATCGTGTTCCTGGAGACACCACACCGCCTGACCGTGACGTGCACCCTTTCGGACCGCACGTTCACGGCCCGCTGGCACACCACCCCGCTGCACCACCCGCCCCTGCGCGCGCTACGGGCGCCGCGGCCGTCAGCCTGACGACGGACTGAAGGTCCGCAGGAAGGTCGCCAGAGCCTGCTGGTTGGCGGAGGTGTCCCATTCGGCGTTCGGAGTCGTCCACCGCAGCGAGAACCCGCGGCCGCCGCCCAGCAGGAAGCCGCGCCCGAAGGTGCGCACCCGGGTGCCGTCGACGGTGGAGCGCCACTCCATGTCGGCGGCCTTGTGGCCCTCGTAGGTCGTCGCCTTGATCTCGCCGATCCGCTGGTAGCCGACCTCCTTCTGCAGCTCCGGCTCGACGTCGTCGCGCCACACGGCGACCGGGTCGGGGCCGAGGACGGTGCTGTAGGTGATCGCCAGCGTGCGCGGATCTCCGCTCGCGCCGAAGGTCACGCGGTACGACAGGTTGCCCACACGATGGGTGTTCACCCGCTTCCAGCCCTTGGGGAGGTCGACGGAGAAGCCCTCCGGCGCGGAGTAGCGGACGAAGGCCTGCGGCTGGGCCGAGGCCGAGGGCGACCCCGAGGGAGAGGGCGAGATCACCGACGCCGACGGGGACGTGGAGGGGGCCGCCGAGGCGGAGGGAGCCGTCGTGCCGTCCGTGCGGCTCTCGGGCGCGGAGAGGGAGGGGGAGGGCCGGGGCGCGCTCTCGGACGAGGAGGTGCCGAGGCCGGGCAGCCGGTGGGTGGCGGCCAGCGCGGCGACCGCCACGGTGACCACGGCCAGGGCGGTGCCGGCCGCCATGGCGCGCCTGCCCCACGGCGGGGCCGCGTGCCAGGCGGCGGTGTAGTTGCCGCGCAGCCGGGGCCGGGGCACGCTCTCCGCGAGCGTGTCGGGATCCTCGGTCAGGACCCGCTGGAGGGCCTCGCGGACCACCGGACGGGTCAGCCGTTCCCGGGAGTTCTTGCGCAGCAGGCCCAGCACGGTCTGGGTGAGCGGGCCCGCGTGCACCGGCGTGCGCAGCGGCAGGCGGTCCACGCCCTTCAGCGTGGCCTCGGGCCGGTCCCGGTCCCGGAACGGCGGGCGGCCCTCGACCATGGTGTACAGGATCGCGCCGAGCGCCCAGAGGTCCGCCGCGGGCCCGATCCGCTCGTCCCGGGCCTGTTCGGGGGAGGCGTACGACGGCGCCGTCAGCCGGGGCGCCAGGGTGGCGCCGGCCAGGCCGAAGCCCGTGACCACGACCGAACCCCGGTCCCGCACGAACACCTGCCCGGGGCTGAGCTCGCCGTGGGTGATGCCCTGGCCGTGCGCCGCCTCCAGCACGTCCAGCAGCTCCAGGCCGATGCGGGCCGCCCGCACATAGTTGAACGTGCCTTCCTGGGCGAGGAGTTCGCCGAGCGGCGTGCCCTCGATCCACTCGGTCACGATCCACAGGGTGCCGTTCTCCTCCACGGCGTCGACGACGGTCGCCACCGCGCCGGGACACAGCTGTCCCATCGTCTCGGACATACGGATGATGCGGGCGGTGGTGCGCTGCGCGGAATCGTTGTCAGGGTCCGCCCGGAAGTCGATCTGGGTGAGCAGATAAGGACGCTGGGCGGCGCCGTCGGCGGCCTTGCCGTACCAGCAGACCCGGTTCGCCTCGCGGTGGACGACGTCGACGAGCCGATACCTTCCGGCAACCAACTCGTGCGTGAAGACATGCGCCTTGACCATGGTCATCCCTCGCTGAACCCCTGGCTCTCACCTTTCACAAGAGGTACGAGGAGTGCGCCGGTGCGTGTTCAATGCATCCTCAACTCACCGGCGTGCGCCCCTATTTGTTCATGCGCTGTTGGGGGAATTCCGGAAGTGCCCTACGCCTGACCCCAATTCGAGACGGTATATGTTCCCGCCGGTAACTCCCCCTCGGCGTCGAAAATCAGTGCTGCTGGGCCTTCTGCGGCGTCGCCTCGCTCGGCCGTACGACCGCATAGCCGTCGCCCTGCAGCATCAGCTGCACCGCCTCGCCCGAGCCGCCGCGCAGCATCGAGCCGATGGACTGCGAACGGTGCAGGGAGGTCTGCAGACCGGCCGTCCAGCCGACCACCGCGTCCGTGTCGACGTACACCGGGTACTGCGGAGAGACCGGGATGACCAGCGGGTTGCCCTCGCACACCAGGCCCAGCCTGCCCTGCCCGCTGAAGACGCTGTTGAACAGGCCCCCACCGGCGATGCCCGCGCCCTTGACGGTCGCTATCCGGTACGACAGGGAGGCGTCGAAGCACAGGACGTTGCGGCCGTTGACGGTGAACTCGTCACCGGGGTCGACGTCGACGATGAAGCAGTTCTGCGCCTCGTGCGCGAACCACGCCTCACCCTGTCCGCGCACCGACATCAGCGGCAGTCCCTCACCGGTGACCGCGCGCTTGAGCATGCCGCCCACGCCCTGGCCCTTGCGCTCGAACTGGAGGCTGCCGCGGTAGGCGATCATCGCGCCCTGACGGGCGAGCATCTCGCCGTTGACCGCGTACTTGATGCACTTGGCGTTCTCGACCGACATACCCGCCTGGGTCGCCGGCTGGACCATGTGCTCGCTGGAAAAGAGGGAACCCTTCATGCGGGCATCCTGTCCCGGAGCCGTTCATTCCGCCAAGATCACGACGGGTACGGGTTTTCGGTGGTCAGGCGCCGAAGAGCTGTGTCCAGTACGTCCCCTTGGGGCCGCCACCGGCGAACCCGACACCGATGTGGGTGAAATCGGGCTTGAGGATGTTGGCGCGGTGGCCCGGGCTGTTCATCCAGCCGTCCACGACCTCGGCCGGGGAACGCTGACCGCAGGCTATGTTCTCGCCGATCGTGCGGCGGGTGGAGCCCGCGGCGGCCGCCCGGTCCCAGGGCTGACGTCCCTCCGGGGAGGTGTGGGAGTAGAAGGCGCGGGCCACCATGTCGGCGCTGTGCGCCTGCGCCGCGGCCGAAAGGACGGGATCGACGGCCAGGGGAGGCAGGCCGGCCCCGGCGCGCTCGCGGTTGGTGCGTTCGACGACCTCCGTGGCCGTGCGGGTCAGGTCGCCGGGTGTGAAGGGCCTCGCCCACACGGCGGTCCAGAAGGCGTCGCCGGAGCGGGCGTGTTCGACGCTCGCGTGGGTGAAGGCCGGGTCGAGCAGCGTGCGGCGGGACTGTTCGTCGCCCAGCACGTAGTCGATGAACTCGGAGGCGGTGCGCGGGCCGGAGACCAGGTGCTCGCCGACCGTGATGTACGGGTATCCGGCTGCTGTCACCCGCTGGTACAGCGAGACGCCGTCCGGCGCCTCGACTCCGAGCCGCCCGGCGGCGGCCATGGCGGCGGCGTGGGCGTGCGCGGCGGTGGTAAGGCGGGGATCAGGGGAGACGGGAGGGCAACCGGCCGTCGCACGGGCGGTGTTGACGAGGGTGAGCCAGCCGTCCGGGTCGGGGGAGGAGCGGGGTGGTGGGAAGGGCGCTGACGGAGTGGCGCGCGTGGGCGAGGGCAGCGGTGCGGAGG
>NZ_WVUG01000238.1 GCF_017614965.1 Streptomyces griseorubiginosus
GCCTCACGCAGGACACCGCGCGCCGCAGTCACCGGGCCGCACGCCGAGTCCGCCGCCCCGGCGGCCCGCCCGCCAAGGTGGCCCTGCCCCTCCTGCTGTTCGCCCTGGTCAGCTACGCGGTCGGCTTCTGGGCCCTGACCCGCGTCTGACGCCTCACGAGGCCCGAAGCCGCCGTCGCCCCACGACCGTCCACACCCCGAGCACCACCAGCACCACTGTCCCCGCGCCGATGCCACCCGCGGCGAGTGCCCTCATCGCGTCGCCGCCCCCGCCGCTCCCGCCTTCCCCGGCGGCTGCCCGGTCCTGGGCCGTGACGCCGAAGACGTTCTGCGGGACGGACTGCCCGGCGTACCCGGGGCCGTCCTGGGCCGCGCCCGTGACCCGTACCCGCAGTGTCAGTCCGAACGGCCCGGCGCCGAAGTCGTCGGCCACCGCGGTGGAGAGATGGATCGCGAGGTAGTACCAGCCGGCAAAGCGCATTCCGTTGACCTGGTCGGTGGGCGCGTAGCGGTTGGCGTAGGCGACGGGCGGCACCGGGGCCAGGGAGGCTGTGTTCTGGCTGCCGTCGTAGCCGATCTCGATGTCCTCGACGTCGGCGCGCACGGGGTTGTAGAGGGTCATCTGCAGCGCTCCGACCGCATAACCGCTGCTGTCGCCGCCGTCGTGGCTGCCCAGTTCCGCCACGGCGGACGGCTGCTGCCCCCAGTCGACCGGGACCTTGTAGAAGAGCGTCTGCCCGGGCGAGATGCCGGCGCGCCAGACGCCCTGCTGCACGGAGGTCGCCCGGGCGAACCCGGCGCCGCCCTGGCGGGTGGTGGCCTCGCCGGTGAGCGGGGAGGGGGTGGCGGAGTTCCAGGTCGTGGGCGCGCTGGTCGCGCCGGTCCGGCCGAGGCGCGGCTCGGTCGCGGTGGCCAGTTCCAGGTCCCAGGTGCCGGAGGTCGAGCCGTCGGCGTCGGCGCGCTCGACGACCACGTAGTAAGGCCCGCCGCCCTCGCACAGGGGCATGCGCGGGGACGTCGTCCGCGCGCCCCAGGCCGTGATGGGATGCGGACTGCCGGTGATCCCGAAGTTGGCGCTCTCGTAGGAGCAGGAGTTGCCCTGGGAGTTCTGCACCGAGACCTTGATGCCGTCGTTCACGGAGAGCTTGCCGTTGCCGCGCGGTACGGCGGTGACGGCGACGTAGGCGCTGGTGGAGGCGTCGGTTTCGAGGCGGTAGTAGAGCTTCGCGCCTTTGGGGAGGGAGCTGCGGTAGCTCCGGCCGGGGTCGAGGAGGGTGGCGTCCGTGGTGCCCGTCGCGCCCTTGACGGTCCGGGCGTCCGCCGCGAACGCGTAGGAGGAGTCCGCCGCCGAGGCCGGCCCCGCCGTCAGCGCCACCGAGACGCACAGCACCGCTCCGGCGGCCGCCACGCGCGCGCGTACCGGAGTCCGGCCGTGCCCCGGTCTCGCGCGCCACCACGCCGTACGCCGCCCCATCACGCGCCACCCCTCGTCGTTGCCCGGACCGTGGGACCGTCGCCCATCCTGCCCCGGGATGCGGCGCGTCATCCGGGCAACGCAAAACCCCGACCGTTCTGACGGCCGGGGTTTTTCAGAATCGGATGTCGGTGCTCACGAACCCGTGGGCACGGAGTCAGTCGCCTCCGTCCACAGATCCTGCTCGGCGCGATCCGCCTGGATCTGGCGGTACACGAGGAGCCCGCCGATGGCGGCCAGTGCGACCAGGAGAAGCTTCTTCACCGCGCGACCTCGTCTTTCCTTGACGTAGGGGACCTCTGGCGCCCGACTATACACACCGACCGATACCGATCGGTGACCTGCGTCCGGCCTCAACTCCCGGTCTCGATACCGCAGTAGGACCGGAGCCGACCGCTCCGATCTGAGGGTGATCACACCTCCACGGACGGTTACTTTGATCCCTCTTAGGGGATTCTCCGCCACTTTTCTGGATGTTTGCACCCATCCGAGTGGTGTTCATCCGAAGATCGACGCGCCACGGGCGTCGGTCCACCACTTCCCGGCCCCCATACACATCATGAGGAAAGTACGCAAATCGCCCAACCCGAAAGTGAGGGGCCATGGCCCGGAACCAGGTCATGAAGCTGTGGACCACCATCGTCACCGTCTTCCTCGCGCTGTGTGCGGCGCTCGGACTCGCGACGTCGACCGCCACCGCGGCCGTAGCGCAGTCCGAGGCGACCGGCAACACAACGAGCGGCACCGCGCACCAGGTGACGATGCCGACACCGTCCCAGCACTGGTCCTGGTTCTTCGCACGAGCCCTGCCCCCCACGATGAAGCAGCGCATCCGGGCCGAGGCCCACGGCAAGTCCCCGAGCTGCCGCCACCGTCCCCGCACGGACGCCGAAGCGAGCGCGGAGACCCTTCTGCCCGAACAGGCCGCCCCCCACTGCGCCCCGGCGGACCTCGCCACCGCTCCCCTTCAGCGCTGAGACACCGCTCCTCTTCGCTGCCGGCCGATCGTCTTCGACACCGGCCGACCCTCTTCAGAACCGAGAGTCAACGCCTCTTCCCCCAACGCCTCATCTCCCTCCCCGACGCACCCGACGTAACGGCGAACTTGCGTACACACAACCGCCTGTTGAAGACCTCCAGCCGTATGCCGGCCGGAGGTCCTCACGTCGTGGTGCACCCTTGATCGCCCCCTCCGGGCGGCCCGTAGCCTGGGCCCATGCCCCACATCCTCGTCGTCACCGCGGTCCATCCCCCATCGGCCGAGTTATTGGGGGACGCCTACAAATCTCTGTACGCCCAGGAGCTCCCCGAGGGCTGGGAGTGGCACTGGGTGGTCCAGGAGGACGGCAGGACGGACGCGGTGCGCCCCTGCGTCCCCGACGACGAGCGGGTGACCTTTGTCCAGGGGCGGCCCGGCGGTCCCGGAGTCGCCCGGACCATCGCCCTCGCGCACACCGATGCCGCGTACGTGAAAGTGCTGGACGCCGATGACCTGCTCACGGCGGGGGCGCTGGCGCGCGACCTGGCGGCTCTCGAAGCCGACCCCACCCTCGGCTGGGCGACGTCACGCGCCCTGGACCTGCTGCCGGACGGTTCGACCGTCGGCTTTGCGGACGACCCCGACGAGGGCCCCGTCGAGCGCGGGACCGTGCTCGACTTCTGGCGGGCGAACGACTTCCGCGCCCAGGTCCACCCCGCGACCCTCTTCGTCCGACGGGACCTGCTGCTTGCGCTCGGCGGGTGGATGGCCCTGCCCGCCTCCGAGGACACGGGACTGCTGCTGGCGCTGAACGGAGTGAGCCGGGGCTGGTTCACCCGCGAGCCGGGGCTGCTCTACCGCAAGTGGGAGGGACAGGTGACCGGGCAGGCGGCGCATGTGGACCCGGCCGAGCGGGCGGCGCGCATGGCGGTGGTGGAGAAGCGGGCGCGGGCTCTGGCCTCCCTCGGCTGGAGCTATTCGGCGTCCTGAGCGCCCTGGGCGCGTCCCGCCGACGCGAGCCACTGGGCGACCCGGCGCACGGTCGTCTCGTCGAGCCGGTCCACGACGGCCTCCACGGCCGCCCAGTCGTCCTGCGTGAGGTCGTAGAGTCCCGCCTTGCCCAGGCCGGCCATGATGACCTGCTGCCGGCGGTCGTCCATGCGCTCCGTGAGCCTGCTCGGCTTCTCCGGGCCGGTGGGAGGAGCCTCGGACGTCGCGGCGGGCGCCGTGCCCGTGGAGACGTCGTAGCGCTGCCAGGCTCCGTCCTTGGGGCCCCACAGGCTGACCGTCAGGTCCTCGCCACGCGCGCGTACCGTGTGCGCCATCTCGCCGAGGGCGTATTGGACGGGGGCGCGGTGGGGTGATTCCGCGCACGTCCGCCAGGAGGCCGAGGAGGGCCGGTAGGAGAGCGCGACCCAGCGCGGGGCGCCGGTCGGCTGCGGACTCTCGGGACGTGTCTCCACGGAATCACCCCTTCGGAGGCTGCACGGCAGGGCGACCATAGCTGACGACCCGTCAGATAACCAGGCCGCCCTTCCACCTGTTCTCTTCACGCCCGACATGTCACCCTGCCCGCGCCTGCGGCCCCCGCACACGTCGACAGCGGCTTCGGGGCGGGCAGGACGAGTGCACGTCCTGGACAGGAGGCGGAGATGAGCGAAGTCGAAGAGGTGGGTACGGCGAGGTCCGCGGAGTCGCTCCGCACGGCGCACCGCACCCGCGCGCGGAGCGCGTACGACCGCGCCGTGGCCGCATGCCGGCACGCCGGAGTGGACCAGTCCGACGCCGAGCTGGTGCCGAAGAGCCCCGTCGGGCGGGCCGCCCACGCCCTGAGCCTCTGTGCCCAGTCGCTTGACGCGCTCACCGCCGGCACAGCCGACCCGGCCGCCGACGCCCGCTGCGCACGGAACGCGGCCGCCACGGCCGCGCTGGCCGCTCAGGTGGCCCAAGCGGCGGACGGTGAGGGATCCCTCGGCGCGCTGCAAGCCGCTCTCGCGGCCTCGCGGGCCGCGGCGGTCGCGGCCGGCGGAGGAGCGGCGGGCCGAGACCTCGCCCTCAACGAAGCTGCCGACGAAGCCGAGGAACTCGCGGTGGTCGCGGCTTCCGAGGCGGGGTGGATGTGAAGGGGGCAGCCGGAGCCAGGCCGTGTTTCACGTGAAACATCGGCGGGCGCGTTCCCGGATGCCGCGCCGTTCGGCGCCGGTCCCTCCCCTCGTGGGGACCGGCGCCGAACGTCACGGATCTCTCGGACTCAGCCGGCCGGGTCGGCGCCACCCTCCGGTTGTCCCGACGAAAGCCGGCCGAGAACCGATGGCGCCATGTGCCGCCCCTCCGGACGCTGAGCCGATGGTCTGCGTGGACGAAGCGTGACGGGTTGGCTACCCGGTCGGGATCCTGCCAGTTCGGCGCGCCGTCGAGGAGATTCCGGTCACCTTCCGCTCCCTTAAACCGCAGGTCAGCCGTATAAAGTGAGTTTTCCGGTCCGGATGTCAAACGCGGGGGAGGTTAGGGGTGGAGGCCTTGAGTCCCGACTCAGGGGCACGTACAGCCTTCGCGGAACGGCTCGCGCTGCTGTACAAGGAGGCCGGTAATCCTCCCCTGGCGCGGGTCGCCGAGGCGGTCGTACAGCTGCAGCGGGTGGACGAGCGAGGGCGGCCCGTGCGGGTGTCCGCCCAGCGGATCAGTGACTGGCGACGGGCGAAGAACGTGCCGGCCCAGTTCGCCGCCCTCGCCGCGGTGCTGCACATCCTGATCCCCCAGGCCCGCCGAGCGCGGCCCGCTCCGGTGTCGGCGGGGCTGTACGACATGGCCCAGTGGCAGCGCCTGTGGGAGCGCGCCGTGGCCGACCCGGCCGGGGAGCGGCCCGCCACACCGACAGCCGTGGAGGAAGGACCGTCCGCCGAGGCTCCCGCCGTCACCGGGGTGTGTCCGTACCGGGGTCTGGCTTCCTATCGCGAGCAGGACGCCCGCTGGTTCTTCGGCCGGGAGCGGAGCACCGACTCCCTCGTCGACCAGCTCCGCGCGGTGGAGCGGACGGGCGGCCTGATCATGCTCGTCGGCGCTTCCGGGGCGGGGAAGTCCTCCCTGCTGCACGCCGGCCTGGTGCCCGCGCTGCAGAACGGCGTGCTGAGGGACGAGGGCATCGGCACGACGACGGTCGTCCAGTTCGTGCCGGGGGCGGACCCCCTCGGGGAGCTGACCGGACGGATACCCGAGCTCGCGGACGTTCTCGCCGCGGCGGAGGCCGGGACCGAGGAGTTCACCCGGGACGTGCGCGAGGCCGTCGCCGTCTGGGGCAAGCGGGAGAGCTCCGGCATGAGCCGCCCGGTCGTCATCGTCGACCAGTTCGAGGAGTCCTTCACCCTCTGCACGGACGAAACGGCCCGCCGCACCTTCGTGCAGACCCTGAACGCCGCCTGCTCACCCGCGGGCCCCGACGAACCGGCGCCCGTCCTCGTGGTCCTCGGCATCCGCGCCGACTTCTACGAGCAGTGCCTCTCCCATCCCGAGCTGGCCGACGCGCTGCAGCACCGGCACATGGTGCTCGGCCCGCTCACCACCGCAGAACTGCGCGAGGCGGTCACCGGCCCCGCAAAGGCCGTCGGACTGGAGCTGGAGCCGGGGCTGGCCGAATTGATCGTGCGCGAGGTGAGCGCCGACGGGCCCCGTGGGGCGCATGACGCCGGTGTGCTGCCCCTGCTGTCCCACGCCCTGCTCGCCACCTGGCAGCGGCGCAAGGCGGGGCGACTGACGCTGGCCGGCTACCGGGCGGCCGGCGGCATCCAGGGCGCGGTGGCGGCGACCGCCGAGCGCGCCTGGTCCGGCCTGGAGCCGGCGGCCCGAGCGGCCGCGCGACTGCTGCTGCTGAGGCTGGTGCGGCTGGGCGAGGACACCCAGGCCACCCGGCGCCGCGGGACCCGGCGCCAGCTGGCGCGGGAGTCGACGGACCCCGCAGCGACGGAGGAGTCGCTAGAGGCCCTGGTGCGTGCCCGGCTGGTGACCCTGGACGCGGAGACCGTCGAGATCACCCACGAGGCACTGCTGCACGCCTGGCCGCGGCTGCGGGACTGGATCGACGAGGACCGGAACGGCAACCTGCTGCGCCAACAGCTGGAGGAGGACGGCCGGGCCTGGGAGGCCTCCGCCCGGGACTCCTCACTGCTGTACCGGGGCTCCCGGCTGGAGCAGGCCCGCGGCTGGGCCGGATCGGCGGGTGACACCTTCCTGACCCGCAGCGCGGTGGACTTCCTCGCCGCCTCCGTGCGGCTGCGCAAGCGCACCCTGCTGATCAGCCGCGCCGCCGTCTCGGCACTGGTCGTGCTCGCCGTCGTGGCCGTTGGCTCCGCCGTCGTCGCCCGGCAGCAGCGCGACGACGCCGTCTTCCAGCAGGTGCTCGCCGAGGCCGACCGCGTCCAGGCCGCGGACCCCTCGCTGTCGGCTCAGCTCGACCTGGTCGCCCACCGGCTGCGCGGAGACGACGCGGGTACGAGCAATCGCCTGATCTCCATCGTGAACGCGCCCCTGGCCACACCGCTCCTCGGCCACACCGGCGCCGTCTACCTGACCACCTTCAGCCCGGACGGACGGCTGCTGGCCACCGCCAGCTACGACCACACGGTCCGGCTGTGGGACGTCAGCGACCGGACCCGGCCCAAGCCGCTCGGCAAGCCCCTCACCGGTCACACGAGCTGGGTGAGCAGCGCAGTCTTCAGCCCGGACGGCCGCACACTGGCAAGCGCGGGCGACGACGGCACCGTACGGCTGTGGGACGTCAGCGACCCGCGCCACCCGCGCTCCCTGGGCCCGCCGGTGACGGGACACGACGGCACGATCTTCCTGGCCGCCTTCAGCCCCGACGGGCACACGCTGGCCACCGCCGACGAGGACCACACCGTACGGCTGTGGAACGTGACCGACCCTCGCCGCCCTGTCTCGCTCACCACGCTGAAGGGGCATACCGACTCGGTTCGTTCGATCGCGTTCAGCCGGGACGGCAGGACCCTGGCGTCCGGCGGCGACGACGACACGGTCCGCCTGTGGGACGTCAGCGACCCGCGGGATCCGCGCTCCGTGGGCACGCCCCTCACCGGCCACACCCAGACCGTGCACTCCGTCGCCTTCAGCCCCGACGGCAGGACGCTGGCCAGCGGCAGCTCGGACGACACGGTCCGGATGTGGAACGTCGCCGACCGGGAGCACCCGAGCTCCCTCGGTGAGCCTCTGATCGGCCACACCGGCCCTGTGTGGTCCGTGGCCTTCAGTCCGGACGGCTCGATGATCGCGGCGGGCAGCGCGGACAGCACGGCGAGCCTGTGGAACGTCAGCAATCCCGCCTACCCCTCGCAGGTCGGCGAGCCGCTGGCGGGCAGCAGCGGTGAGATGTACGCCGTCGGCTTCAGCCCCGACGGGCGGACGCTGGCCACCGGCAGCGGTGACAGCAAGGTCCGTCTGTGGTCGATACCGGCGTCGGACATGATCGGCCGGATCGGGGCGTTCAGCCGGGACGGGAAGGTGCTGGCCACCGCCGCGGAGGACGGCAGGATCCGGCTGTGGAACGTGACCGAGCCGGCGCGCCCCGTGGCGCTGGGCGATCCCTTCGCGACCAAGGACCGCACCCCTCGCTCGATGGTGTTCTCCCCCGACGACCGCACCCTCATCGCGCTGACGGGGACCACGAACTCGGTCGAGCTGTGGGACGTCGCCGATCCCGCGCGCCCCGTCCCGTACGGCCCCGCCGTCGAACTGCTGACCCGGTACGCCGGCGCCGACGCGCTGGCCCTCAGCCCCGACGGGCGCACGCTGGCGGTCGACCACGACGACCGGACCATCCAGTTGCTCGACATCGGCGACCCGGCCCACCCCCGCCGACTGGGCAAGCCCCTCACCGGCCACACCGGCTACGTCAACGCCCTCGCCTACAGCCCCGACGGCCGCACCCTGGCCAGCGGCAGCGCGGACGGCACCGTACGCCTGTGGAACGTCACCGACCCCCATCGGCCGCGCCTGACGGGCTCTCCGCTCACCGGTCACCTCGGCCCGGTCAACACGCTCGCCTACAGCCCGGACGGCCACACCCTGGCCAGTGGCAGCGACGACGACACGGTCCGCCTGTGGAACGTCACCGACCCGTCCCGGGCGAGGATCCTGGGCTCCCCGCTCACCGGCCACACCGAGGCGGTGGTGTCCCTGACGTTCAGCCGGGACGGCCGCACCCTGGCGAGCGGCGGCAACGACAACACCGTGCGGCTGTGGAACGTCGCCGACCCTGCGGACGCGGCGCCCATCGGCCAGTCGATGAGCCCGAACGCCAAGACCGGCAACTTCCTTGCCTTCAGCCCCAGAAGCCACCTTCTCGGCGTCTCCAGCGGCGCCGACACCGTGCGCCTGTGGAACCTCGACGTCGACAGCGCCGTACGCCACATCTGCTCCACCACCAGAGGCGTACTGACACCGCAGAAGTGGCACGAGTACCTGCCGCGGCTGTCGTACGACCCTCCGTGCGCGGAGGACTGACGGCGGAACCCGGTGATCCGGATCACAACTCTCGGTTCGCCCTGAACAGTTGGCTCCCGCCGGACAACCGACCTTGTTACCCTTGGCCATAGCCCGACCGCTGGTGCATCCCCCGTCGCCAGCGGTCGGGCGTTTTCGTACCCGCCGCCGGTCGGTGTCGTCCGGGCACGCGTTGGTGTCACCCGGAGACGCGAAAGACCCCCGGCCCGAACGGACTGGGGGTCTTTTGGCTGGTGGGGCTAACAGGATTTGAACCTGTGGCCTCATCCTTATCAGGTCGATCATGTGGGGTCGTGGACGTCGGTCAACTCGCTCTGGGCCTCGCTGAACCGTTCGCCTGCGTCCGCCGCTGGCCGCCGCTGTCCGCCCCTGTTGATGTCAGCCGTTGATGTCAGCGAAGAGGGGCGCTCTTGACAAACCCAACTCAGCGTACTAGCCGCCCACTTCCTCAACCAACCACCCTCCCCAGCTTCCATCCCGTCCGCCGTCGACCCACACGCATGTGGAGCGGGCGTGGTTCATGGCGTCCAGGTGGAGCGCGCCACTGTACGAACGACCTGGACGCCATGGGCCGCGTCTGCTCGGCTTCGCCTGGGTCGACGGTGGACGGGATGGAAGCTCCCCGCGCACGCCACTACGGACCCGCACCCGCGTACGGCGCCCCCTCCATCCCGGTGCCGGCCGATCCCCCGCCGGAGGCATCGTCTTGACCGTGGGCCGCGCTATGCGGTGATCGCCTCATGGCCACCGGCCCTATCCACATGTGGGCGCGCGTCGGCGCAGCGCGGGCGGAGCGGGCCGGAGGCAGGAGCGGCGCCCGCAGCGGAGCCGGGAGCGCGCCCGGCGGAGCGGAGCGCAGCCGGGGCTTGATGAGGTAGAGAAACCTGTAACAACTCGCGCTGGCCTACGCGTCGAAGTCGTATTCCAGGATGTAGGAGGCGGCATCGAGCGTCATCTCGTTGATCTCGACGGGGCGTCCTTCGTCCGCGAACGCGGTCCGGCAGATGAGAATGACCGGCGTACCTGCGGAGATGCTCAACTGTTCCGCCTCGCCCTTCGTGGGCATGCGTGAGCGGATCTCCTCGCGAAAGTGCACTGGCTTGTGCCCAAGTTCGGCAAGACGGGCATACGTCCCACCTGGCCCCGTGTCTGCCTGAGTGATCGCCGACCCTGCCACCACCGACGTGGGTAGATAACTCGTTGCAAGAAGAACGGGCTTCCCGTCCAGAACGAACCGCCGTCGCCTCACACACACGGTGTCCTCGTCGCTGAGTTCGAGGACCTGCCGGATGTGTTCGGGTGCGGCCTCCTCGGACACCGTCACCTGATCCACGACGAGTGCGCGGTTCTCGATGTCGGCAGACCAGATGGATCGGCCGCTACCCCATTGCTCCTGCGCAAGTCGCTGGATGCCTCGTCGCCTGAGAGGGCGGAAAGATCGCACGAAGACACCAGCGCCCTTGCGGGACTCGGCGATGCCCTCGTCCTTCAGCACGCTAAGCGCCTGACGAGCCGTCATGCGGGCTACGCCATGGGCAGCCATGAGGTCGTTCTCTCCCGGAAGCCGATCACCGGGACTGTACTCGCCCGACCGGATCGCCTCGCGTAGAGAGTCCGCAATCCGCTGGTACTTCGGCCGACGGTCGTCGTCGGTGGTGGTCATTCGGGAGCCCTCCCTTCTTCTCTAGACAGCCTAGGCCATACATGCGGGCCATGCCCTCTCGTGTAGCCGCGATCTCGACTCCTCAACATCTCTAGACAGATTCTCTTGACGTCTCTAGAGACGTGTGTCTTACTGGACATGTCTAGAGAGGTTCCACAACCGGTGGCCTCCGTGAACTGAGGGATGAACTCATGCCGTCGTTCAAGATCGACGTTTCGACTGCTGTGGTGTTCGTGGCGACCGCGCCGACGCCGAAGCTCGCGAACGTCAAGACCGGTGAGCGGGCCATGGACCGAGAGACCGGTGCGGCTCTGTCGACCGTGGGCCTGCTGGTCTCGGATGAGGGGGAGGGGAACCTGTACCAGGTGACCATCCCGGAGACGGGTTACCCGGAGGGTCTGGCGCCGGGTATGCCGGTCAGGGTCATCGGCCTGAAGGCGCGTGACTGGGAGAACGAGTTCAACGGCCAGAAGCGGCACGGGATCTCGTTCCGTGCGGTCGCGATCACTCCGGCGGCCTGACCATGGCCGACCTGACGATGTGGCTGGAGGCCACGGGAGCTCTGGCTGGTGCCGGTGGTCTCGGCTACGCGAAGGTACGGGCGCCGCGCGTGTACTGGTCGTTGGTCGGGATGCCGGTGACCTGGGGACGCTTCACCTTCTCCTACCGCTCCACGATGGACGTGTGCGGACTGACGGTGCAGCCGTCGGGTCTGCGGGCGTTCATGACCCGCAACGTAGCCCGCCGTGAGGTTCAGCCGGTCCCGCCGAAGATCCGCCGGGTCCGTGGCACGTCCACCGGGCTGCGGGTCACCCTGCGGCTTCCGGCTGGTCTGGAGCCCGCCGACGTGATCGCCTCATCGGAGCGGCTCCGGCATGCCTGGGGCGTCCACTCCGTGACCGTGGTTGAGACGAAGCCCGGTTTCGTTGAACTGCGGATGACCGGCTATGACGTGCTGCGCCGGGTGCGGATGCCCCGCAAGGCCCGCCCGCATGGCATGGCTGTTCCGGTCGCGGTGCGGGAGGACGGGACTGCGTTCGAGCGGGACTACCGCAAGGCGCCGATGGCGCTCACTCTGGGCGCGAACCACTCCGGCAAGTCGATGTATCAGCGCAATCTGATCAAGGGGCTGGCGCAACTGCCGGTGGCTCTGGTTGGGATCGATTGCAAGCGTGGGGTGGAACAGTCAGCCTTCGCGCCCCGCCTGTCCGCACTGGTCACCACGCCCGACGATGCCGCCTCACTGCTCGGGGTGCTGGTTGCGGAGATGGAAGACCGCTTCGACCTGCTGAGCCGTCACGGCGTCTCGGACCTGTGGGAACTGCCCGCTGATGTGCGACCGGTGCCGGTGGTCGTGCTGGTCGATGAGGTGGCGGAACTGTTCTTGATCTCCTCCAAGAAGGATGAGGAGCGCCGGGAGCGGATCGTCACCGCGTTGATCCGGCTGGCGCAGATGGCCCGCGCGATCGGCATCTACCTGGAGATCTGCGGCCAGCGCTTCGGCTCCGACCTGGGCAAAGGCGCCACCATGCTCCGCGCTCAGCTCACCGGCCGTGTAGTGCATCGCGTCAACGACAAGCAGACCGCCGAAATGGGCCTGGCCGACGTGGCCCCGGACGCCGTGCCAGCCGCGAGCCTGATCCCGATGTCCCGCCCCGGAACCGCTGTCGCGGCGGACTCGACCGGCGGCTGGTCGAAGATCCGCACCCCGAACACCAGCCGCGATGAGGTCGTAGCGGTCTGCCGGGAGTTCGCCCACCTGGTCCCGGAACTGCCGTTCCTCGACCCGTTCCGCCCCTACGTGCCCGCGCCTGCGCCGACGGCCGGTCCCTCGCTGGTCAAGCCCCGCCCGGTCACCGAGTAACCCCCATCGCACCCCGGTCGGCGCGACCGCTTCGCGCCAGGTCCCTACCCGAGTCATGCCGAAAACCGGAAGGAGGGCACCACCGATGGCCACACCCGAAACCGACACCCGCACGGCCGAAACGAAGGACTGCCCGGTCTGCCACGGCACCGGCGAGGTCGCCCGCACCGTCCGCGTGGGCCGCAAGCGCCGCGCCGTTGGCGAACAGTCCGGCATCTGCCTGAACTGCCTGGGCACCGGCGCCCAACCCCACCCCGGATGAGTGAACGGCACAACTGCCCCTGTTCTGACCTGCAAGGAGGTGAAAACCATGTCCCGTTCCATCCGCCTCGACGCCGTGCTCGTACAGGCCATCATCGCGGGCGCGCTCTCCTTCGCCCACCTGCACGACCTGGCCGAAGCCGCCGGGCAGACCGGCTGGAAGGCCTGGGCCTACCCTGTCTCGGTCGACCTGCTTCTGGTCGCTGCCTGGCGTCGGCTACGCACGGCTCGCCGCGACCGCTCTGCCTGGATCTGGTTCGTCATCGCCCTGTTCGCCTCGCTGGGTGCGAACATCGCGACCGCCGGACTCCTCGACCTGACCGACGTGCCCGCCTGGCTGTGCATTCTCGTGGCGGGCTGGCCCGCCCTGGCCTTCCTCGGCGGAACCCTCCTGGTGCACTCACCCGCCGACCCCGCTGGTCCTGCACAGGCTGTGGACGAACCGGCCGCGCCGGAAGTCGAGATGCACCGCACCGACGAACCCGTCCCCGCCTCGGCTGTGCCGGAACTGACCCCCGCACGGCCACAGCCCGCTCCCGCCGTTCCGGGCGCCCTGCTGGACCACGCCCGGAAGATCGCCGACGCCCACCGGGCCTCCACGGGCGCCCCGATGTCCGCGGACGCCCTGTCGGCGCGGCTTCAACTGCCCGCCCCGATGGCCGACGCCATCGCCGCCGAACTCCAACTCACCTGAGACGAGAGGAGAAACGCCCGTGACCGCCTACCGCCGCTTCCGCAACGTGATCCGCATCGGCCCCGTGCAGGTCGCCACCGCCTACGACGGCCGTGGCCGCGACAAGCACACCGCCGCCTGCACCGCCCCCGGCTGCGGCTTCGCCGCCGACTACGACACCCGCGCTGGCGCCGAACTCGCCGCCCGCACCCACCGCTGCAAGGCCTGACAGGAGATCCCGCCATGGACGTACCGCTCTGGCTCGCCCTGCTCGTCGTCGGATGGCTCGGCGTCAAGCTCGCCCGCCCGCCGTGGTGGCTGGTCGCCGTGCTCCTGGTCGGCGGCTACCTCGTCGCCGGAAGCTTCCTCGCCCCCGCCCTCTCCACCGTCCTCAAGTAGAAGGGAAACCGCCCCGTGTTCACGCCCAAGTAC
>NZ_WVUG01000239.1 GCF_017614965.1 Streptomyces griseorubiginosus
CCCGGCTACCGCTGCTCCTGCGACCGCGTGGGCTGTCCCACGCCCGCCCGCCATCCCGTGTCCTTCGCCTGGCAGACGCAGTCCACCACCGACCGCGCCCAGATCGAGCGCTGGGCCCGCCACCAGCCGCAGGCCAACTTCATCACCGCGACCGGCATGGTCCACGACGTCCTGGACGTGCCGCTGGAGGCCGGCCGGGAGGCGCTGGCGCGGCTGCTGGACGCCGGCGTCGAGATCGGCCCGGTCGCCGAGAGCGACGACGGCCGGCTGCTGTTCTTCACCCTCACCCGGGGCACCCCCGAGGACGAGGACGAGTGGTGGCCCTGCGAGCTGGACTGCCACCCCGAGACCATGGACGAGCACCCCGGCCTGCGCTGGCACTGCCGGGGCTCCTACGTCCTCGTACCGCCCGCCCGGCTCCCCGGCGACCAGGGCGTGCACTGGGTGCGCGGCCCCGAGCACCCGCTGCCCGACCCGCTGACCCTCCTGGAGACCCTCACCGACGCCTGCGCCCGCCACGCCGGCGAGAGCGCCGACCACGCGAACACGGCCTGGCCCCTGCGCCACTGAGTGGCCAATGGGCGGCCGGGGCGGCCCTAGGACCCCTGGGCCGAGGTCAGGCCCTCCAGGCGGGAGACCACCGACACCGGGCCGCTGCCCTTCGGGTCCACGGCGACCCCGTTCGAGACGAACTCCATCGTCAGCGACTGCTTGATCTCGCCGCTCGTCAGCGCCTGCACGCTCGCGTTCGGCGTGGGGATCGAGGCGCCCGCCGCGGCGGTCTCCTTTTCGTAGCGGCGGGTGGTGAAGAACACCAGCGCGCCGCCGTCCGCCGTGCGCAGCGCCAGCGGGGCGTAGTCGCCGCTGGTCAGCGGTTCGTCGATGTACTGCGTGACCAGGCCGGGCTTCTTCGCGTCCTTCGCCCGGTCGGCCCGCCAGCCACTGGTGTGCGGACCGTCGGCGAAGGTCTTCCCGCCGTTCTTCAGGTACGCGGTGTAGGTGCGGCTCATGTCCTGGGGCGCGACGGCCAGTTGGGCGGAGTCCGCGGGAACGGCCTGCGCCCAGCCGTCCTTGTCCGTCTTGATCCGCGGCAGCGAGCCCGGGGTGATCAGCGTCAGGTACGCCACCTGGAAGGGCTCGGCCAGGCTGTCGCGGGTGAACACCAGCAGCCAGTGCAGGTTGCCGCCCTTGTTGCCCTTGGCCTCCGCGACGAACCAGCGCGGCCAGCCGGCCTTCTTGGGGATGATGAACGTCGCGTTCGTCAGCTCCAGCGGCGTGTGCGCGGGATTGCCGCCCGGGCTCGTCCGGTGACCGGCCTTCAGCCGGGCCGCGTCGATGTCCCCGAGGGCGCCGGTGACATGGTCGGCGTCCAGCGAACTGTCGTACGCCTTGTCCGCCTTGTTGTACGCGGCCGTGAACTGCGTCAGCGCCTTGGCGGCCTCCGCGCGGGTGGAGGAAGGGAGCACCTCGCGCTCCCCGTGCACCACCACGCACCCGCTCGCCGTGAGCGACAAAGCGGTCGCCGTGGCCGCTATCAGTACCCTCCGGTCAAGCCTGCGGAGCCTTCGAGGGCCGCGATCCCTGGTCATCAGGTGCCTTCACCTTCCCCTTCCCGGAGGCGAACCCTACCGGGGCGAAGAACACCGCGAGCGTCGGGATCAGGTACAGCAGCCACACCGTGACCTGGAGGACGGTGGGGTCGGGCTGGAAGTTGAACACGCCCTTCAGCAGGGTCCCGTACCAGCTGTCCGGCGGGATGGTGCCGGAGATGTCGAAGGCCAGACTGGTCAGGCCGGGCAGGATGTCGGCCTCCTGCAGATCGTGGAAGCCGTACGCCAGTACGCCCGCCGCGACCACGACCAGCATGCCGCCGGTCCAGGTGAAGAACTTGGCCAGATTGATCTTCAGCGCGCCCCGGTAGAACAGCCAGCCCAGGAAGACCGCCGTGGCCAGACCGAGGGCCACGCCGATCAGCGGGCGCGGGGTGCCGTCGCTCGCCGCGTGCACCGACGCCCACACGAACAGCGCGGTCTCCAGGCCCTCCCGGCCGACGGCGAGAAAGGCGGTGGCGACCAGCGCGCCCGTGCCCATCGCGAGGGCCGCGTCCAGCTTGTCGTGCAGTTCGGACTTCAGATGCCGGGCCGTGCGCCGCATCCAGAAGACCATCCACGTCACCAGGCCGACCGCGACGATCGACAGGGAGCCGCCGAGCGCCTCCTGCGCCTGGAACGTCAGCTCCTGGGAGCCGAACTCCAGGACGAAACCGAAGCCCATCGCGATCAGGACGGCGATGGAGATGCCGATCCAGATGGGCCGGATGGCGTCCCGGCGCCCGGTCTTGACGAGGTAGGCGATCAGGATGCAGACGACGAGGCTGGCTTCCAGACCCTCGCGCAGGCCGATCAGATAGTTGGAGAACACGGGCTACGCCTCCTTGGCGAACAGCGTGCTGCCCCACCAGTCGTCCTTGTCACGGACGCCCGGCGGGACGGCGAAGACCGCCGAACCCACGTGCTGGATGTACTCGTTGAGCGCGTCCTGCGCCGACAGTCTGCGCTGCAGCGGGATGAACCCCTTGCGCACGTCACGCTGGTAGGCCAGGAAGAACAGGCCCGCGTCCAGGCGGCCGAGGCCGTCGGTGCCGTCGGTGAAGGAGTAGCCCCGGCGCAGGATGGTGATCCCGTTGTTGGAGTCGGGGTGTGCCAGCCGCACGTGCGCGGTGGGCTTCATCGCCTTCAGGAACGGCTCGTCGTGCTCCTTGGCCTTGCCGACCGGGGCGCCCTCGCCCTTGTCCCGGCCGAAGACGTCCTCCTGCTCCTGCAGGGAGGTGCGGTCCCAGGTCTCGATGTGCATCCGGATGCGCCGGGCGACCAGGTAGGAGCCCCCGGTCATCCAGTCCGGCCCGTCCTTCTCGCCGACCCACACGAACTTCTTCAGGCGGTCGGTCTCCGTTCCCGCGATGTTGCGGGTGCCGTCCTTGAAGCCCATCAGGTTGCGCGGGGTCTGCGCGTCCGGGGTGGTGGAGGAGGTCTTGCCGAAGCCGAGCTGCGACCAGCGGATGTTGACCGTGCCCATGCCGATGCGGGCCAGGTTGCGGATCGCGTGCACCGCCACCTGCGGGTCGTCCGCGCAGGCCTGGACGCACAGGTCGCCGCCGGTGCGGGACTTGTCGAGGTTGTCGCCGGCGAACTGCGGCAGGTCCACCAGGGCCTCCGGCCGCTTGTCGGCGATCCCGAACGCGTCCCCGTACTTCTCGAACAGGGACGGACCGAAGCCGATGGTGAGGGTCAGCCGGGAGGGCTTCAGGCCCAGCGCCTCGCCCGTGTCGTCCGGCGGGGCCTCGGCCAGACCGCCGTACGCGCCCTCGCCGACCGCCTTCCCGGCCGTCATCCGGCGCGCGGCCTCGGTCCAGTCCTTCAGCATCCGCACGAACGCCGCGCGGTCCTCGGTCTGCACGTCGAACGTGGCGAAGTGCAGTCTGTCCTGCACCGGTGTGGCGATGCCCGCCTGGTTGGCGCCGTGGAAGGCGACCGCGGCGCCTGTCTCGGCGGCGGCCGGGTCCACGTCGTCGCCGACGCGGCTCACCGCGACCGCGCCGCCGGCCGCGGCGGCACCGAGCGCGAGGCCGGCACCGCCCCAGCCGATCAGGGAGCGCCGGGAGGGCTGTTTCTGCGCGGAGGTGTCCGCGGTGGTGGCTTCCTGAGTGTCCGTCATGGTCGTCTCGTCCCTACTTCACGACGGCGGCGGCGAGCTTCGACAGGGGCTCGGCGAGCGCGTTCACCGCGTCCGAGAGCTCCTTGCGCTGCTCCTTGGTGACGGTCGCGTACGACACGAAGCCGTTCTGCGCCTTGTCCTGCGCCTTGGTGGAGCGGTACTTGTCGAGCGTGGTGTTCAGCGCGGCGAACTGGGCGTCCAGCTCGGTGGTCAGCGCCTTGTCGTTCTTCTGCGCGACCGGCTTGAGCAGTTCGTACGCCTTCTGGGCGCCCTCGACGTTGGCCTTGAAGTCGCTCAGGTCGGTGTGCGAGTAGCGGTCCTCCTCACCGGTGACCTTGCCGGTGGCGACCTCGTCGAGCAGTTCCTTGGCGCCGTTGGCCATGGAGGTCGGGGTGATCTCCGCCTTGCCGACCCGCTGCTGCCAGTCCTTCAGGTCGGTGACCAGCTGGTCGGCGAGCGTCTTCTGCTCGGCGCCGATCTTCTTGTCCTGCCACAGCGCCTTCTCCAGCGCGTGCCAGCCGGTCCACTTCTGGCCGGCCTCCAGGCCGTCGGCGCGGGTGTCGGTCTTGGGGTCGATGTCGCCGAAGGACTCGGCGATCGGCTCGGTGCGCTCCCAGCCGACGCGGGAGGGGGCGTAGGCGTTCTGCGCGGCGGTGAGGTCGCCCTTCTTGATCGCGGCGGCGAAGGTCTCCACCGCGGGGACGGTCTGGTCGGCCTGCTCCTGCGCGTACTCGCGGTAGGCGGCGACCGCCTTGTCCAGCCGGGGGTCGCGCTGGGCGACCGCGCCGGAGCCGGTGACCGTGAGCTTCTGGCGGACGCCGTGGCCCTTCATGCCGGGGCGGCAGGCGATCTCGTACTCGCCCGCCTTGACCTCGGCGGTCAGGGTGTACTTCGTGCCCGGCCCGATGTTCTCCTTCTCCGACACGATCCGGTCGTCGGGGAAGAGGATCTCGACCTCGGTGGCCTTGGAGCCCTTGTTCTCGATGCTCAGCGTGACGTGACCGGCCGGCGTCGACTTCGCGGAGGTGTCGCACGTGGAGTCTGCGGCGGTGACCCGTATCGCGTCCTTGGTGTCCGCTTTGCTCTTCTCGGTGCAGCCCGTGACGGCGGTCAGAGCCGCCGCGGTGGCGACAGCGGTGACGACGGAGAGTCTGGCGGCTCGCATGCAGGCTCCAAAGGGTGGCGAGAAATCGCGTGTCGGACGGACCAAAGATTGGTGAGGCTCGCCTAACTTACCTAAGGCTTACCTGCGTGATACCCAGCCATACGGTGATTCAGCTCTCATGGACGCCGTATGGGCACGGGACGATCACGCTGTCCTAAAACGCACCCCAAGGAATAGTCAAAGGAAATTCAAAGGATCGGGGGTGCTTCCGGGGTGCTTCAATGCCCCCGTGACCGACTACGACGTGCTCCGCGTCTTCTGCGCACCCAACGGCGGATACGGCAACGAACTCGGCGTCGTCCGCGAGGGATCCGTCATGCCCGACCCCGCGGAGCGACAGGCGTTCGCCGCGAAGCTCGGGTTCAGCGAGACCGTGTTCGTCGACGACCCCGAGCGCGGGGTCATCGACATCTACACACCCTCCGTACGCCTGCCCTTCGCCGGCTACCCCTGCGTCGGCGCCGCCTGGCTGCTCGACGTGGAGGAGCTGGTCACACCGGCCGGCCTCGTCGGGGCGCGCCAGGACGGGGAGTTCTGCTGGATCGAGGCCCGGGCCGAGTGGGTCCCGCCGCGCACCCTGCGCCAGTACGCCTCCGCCGCCGAGGTCGACGACCTGCCCGTCCCCCCGAAGGGCGAGTGGGTCTACGCCTGGGCCTGGGAGGACGAGGCGGCCGGACGGATCCGCGCCCGCGGCTTCCCCGGCCGCGACGACGGCATCGACGAGGACGAGGCGACCGGCGCCGCGGCCCTGCTGCTGACCGACCGCCTCGGCCGCGCCCTCAACATCACCCAGGGCGCCGGCTCCCAGATCCTCACCGCCCCGCAGCCGTACGGCTGGGTGGAGATCGGCGGCCGGGTCTACCTGGAACGCCAGCCGGAGCGCTGAGCCCCCGGGGACCGGCTACGGCAGCGTCAGGATGTCCGCGCCGGTCTCCGTCACCACCAGCGTGTGCTCGAACTGCGCCGTGCGCCGGCGGTCCTTGGTGACGACCGTCCAGCCGTCGTCCCACATGTCGTACTCGTGCGTCCCCAGCGTCAGCATCGGCTCGATCGTGAACGTCATGCCCGGCTGCATCACGGTCGTCGCGTGCGGGCTGTCGTAGTGCGGGATGATCAGGCCCGAGTGGAACGACGAGTTGATCCCGTGCCCCGTGAAGTCCCGCACCACCCCGTACCCGAACCGCTTGGCGTACGACTCGATGACCCGCCCGATGACGTTGATCTGCCGGCCCGGCTTGACCGCCTTGATCGCGCGGGTGAGCGACTCCCGGGTGCGCTCCACCAGCAGCCGCGACTCCTCGTCCACGTCCCCGACCAGATAGGTGGCGTTGTTGTCGCCGTGCACCCCGCCGATGTACGCCGTCACGTCCAGGTTGACGATGTCGCCGTCCCGCAGCAGCGTCGAGTCCGGAATGCCGTGGCAGATCACCTCGTTGACGCTGGTGCACAGGGACTTCGGGAAGCCCCGGTAGCCGAGCGTCGACGGATAGGCCCCGTGGTCGCACATGTACTCGTGCGCCACCTTGTCCAGCTCGTCGGTGGTCACCCCGGGCGCGATGAGCTTCGCGGCCTCCTCCATCGCCCGGGCGGCGATCCGCCCGGCGACCCGCATCGCCTCGACCGTCTCGGGCGTCTGCACCTCGGGCCCGGTGTACGGCGCCGGCGCGGGCTTGCCGACGTACTCGGGCCGGCGGATGTGTCCGGGAACGGAACGGGTGGGAGAGAGCTCCCCTGGAACGAGCAGCGACTGGCCAGACATGCCAGCGAGTCTAACGAGCCGGGGTGGGGGAACATGTCGGAGGCGAGAGGAGCTGGTCATGGCCTTGTTCAAGAAGCGGACGGTCGGGAAGCCGGGGGAGTGGTTCTACTGCCTCGAGCACAAGAGGGTGGAAGAGGGGCCGGAGTGTCCCGCCAAGGACCGGTTCGGGCCGTATGCCTCCCGGCAGGAGGCCGAGCACGCGATGCAGACCGCGCGGGAGCGCAATCTCGAGTGGGAGAACGACCCCAAGTGGCATGACGCCCCCGCGGGGAGCGCGGACGAGGACTGATCAGGCCTGGGCCTCGGCCGGTGCGGCCGCCGTTCGCCGGTCGCGCAGCCGCAGCGCGTGCTCGTTCGTGCGGACGTCGTAGGTCATCAGCCCCG
The DNA here is from genome assembly GCF_017614965.1 of Streptomyces griseorubiginosus. Taxonomy (GTDB): domain Bacteria; phylum Actinomycetota; class Actinomycetes; order Streptomycetales; family Streptomycetaceae; genus Streptomyces; species Streptomyces griseorubiginosus_B. Next base: position 7,023 of record NZ_WVUG01000239.1, read on the forward strand.
GCAGGCACAGGGCGAGGAGGCCCACGGCTCCCGCGCACAGCAGGCCGCCGGACCACACGGACGTCCGTACGCCCCACCAGGCGGCGAATCCGCCGGAGCGGACCTGGCCCACGGTGGGGCCGATGGAGTACGACAGCAGTTCGATCCCGGCGAGCCGGCCGCGCAGCTCGTCCGGGATCGTCTGGTTCCACATGGCGCCCCGGAAGATCCCGCTGACCATGTCGCAGCCGCCGGCCACGGTCAGGAACAGCAGGACCAGCCATACGTTGCCGACGACCCCGGCGCCGGCGATCGCCACGCCCCAGAGCGCGGCCGACAGCACCACCATCCGTCCGTGCCGGTGCACCCGCGAGGTCCAGCCGCTGGTCAGGCTCACCACCATCGAACCGAGTGGCACGGTGGCATACATCAGCCCCAGCGACCAGTTCGCGTCCAGTTCGTCCGCGAGGAACGGCAGCACCGCGAGCGGCATCGCCAGGAACATCGCCGCGAGGTCGACGGCGTAGGTGCCGAGCAGCTCCTTGCGGCTCCAGGCGTAACGGGCGCCCTCCGCGATCGCCGCCAGGGACGGCTTCGCGGCCTCGTGCGAGGCCGGGGACGCGGCGATCGGGATCATGAGCGCCACCGACACGACGAAGGTCGCCAGGTCCGCGCCGTACGCCGAGCCGAGCCCCGCGTACGCCACCACCACACCCGCCAGCGCCGGCCCCGCGACACCGCCGACCGTCCAGCGCAGGGAGTTCAGCGCGCCCGCGGCCGGCAGGTGCTCATGGGCCACGATCCTGGGCCACAGGGAGTCGATCGCCGGGCGCTGGAGCGAGACCAGCGCGGAGGACAGCGCGGCCACGACGTACAGCGGCCACACGGCGGGACGCGGCAGCAGCGCGTTGAGCAGCAGCGCGGCCGACAGCAGCCCCTGCCCGGCCTCCGTCCAGATGATCAGCCGGCGCTTGTCCAGAGCGTCGGCGAGCGCCCCGCCGTACAGCCCGAACAGCACCAGCGGCAGCAGTTCCACGGCTCCGATCGCCCCGACCGCGACCGTCGAATCCGTCAGCTCCTTCAGCTGCACCGGCAGCGCGACGAACGTCAGGAAGCTCCCGAACGTCGAGATCGCCCCCGACACCCACAGCCGCCGGAAGTCGGCGGAGGCCCGCCAGGGCGTGAGATCGGGCAGGAGGGCGCGGAGCCGGGAGGCGGATGCGGGGGAGTCGGCGGTCACGACCGGTCATGGTCGGCCGGGGCACGGACCGGGAGCAACCGCTTTTCCCGCGACACGGCCTCTACCAGCCGGTCGGCGGCGGTGCCGTCAGCTGGTCCGCCAGCCGGGACAGACGGTCGCGCAGCCGCCGGTGGACGCGCGGAGCCGGCAGGGAGTTCTCGCCGGCCGCCGCGCTGACCAGGTGCTGCACCGTGTCCAGATCCAGCTCGGAGCCGTCCGGGACGGCGAGCGACTCATGGGCCATCGACTCCAGCTCGCCCTCGCCGCCGCCCAGCGCCAGCACCGTCGCCCCGGCCCGCCGCGCGTCGTGCACCCGCTCCAGCAGCGGAACATCAGGGCAACTCGGCGAGACCAGCAGCAGCGTCTCACCGCGCCGGGCCGCCGCCAGCCGCCCGAGCCCGACCGACAGATGCGCCGGATCCGACGCGCGCGCCCCATGCCGTACGAGAGTCGGCGCAAGCTCCGGCGTGCCCGACCACGCGGCCTCGTCCACCAGATGCGCCGCCAGATGCCAGGGCTCGTACTCCGACGTCCCCACCAGCAGCAGCCCGCCCCCGTGCGACACCACCGACCCGCGCAGCGCCCCCGCGAACCGCCGGGTGGCCCCCAACCACTCGGTCCCGGCGAGGACTTCACGCAGCAACGCGACACGTACGGCGTCCATGGGCCCGCATCCTGCCCCAAACGGGCACTCGTGGCCCGCAGTTCACCCCGAATTCGCCCGACCTGGGGATGGGAGCGGCCTACCGCGAGTGAATGAGCGACGACGATCACCGAGGAGCGCGTACATGGCCGAGACCACCGTCCCCTTCCGCGCCGGCCGCGACGGACACGCCAGTTACCGCATCCCGGCGGTCGTCGTCACCGCCGCCGGCACCCTCCTGGCCTTCTGCGAGGGCCGGGTGGACTCCGCGAGCGACCACGGGCACATCGAGATCGTGCTCCGGCGCTCCACCGACGGCGGCCGCACCTGGGGCCCGCTCCAGGTCGCCGCGAGCAACGGCACCGACCTCGCCGGCAACCCCGCCCCCGTCGTCCTCGACACCGGCCGCGTCCTGCTCGTCCACGTCCGCTCCGCCGCCTCCGCATCCGAGGACCTGATCCTGCGCGGACAGGTGAGCGAGGCCGACGGACGCCGGGTATGGGTGCGGCACAGCGACGACGACGGGACGACCTGGTCGAGCCCGAGGGAGATCACCGAACAGGTGAAACGGCCCGGCTGGCGCTGGTACGCCACCACCCCCGGCCACGCCGTCCAACTGCGCTCCGGCCGGGTCGTCGTCCCCGCCAACCACACCCTCCCGCCCACCGGTACCGACGTCGGAACCGAGGCCAGGTACAACGGCGGCCACTGCCTGCTCAGCGACGACCGCGGCGAGACCTGGTCCCTCGGATACGTCGACGACAACACCGACGGCTACATCAACGCCAACGAGACCACCGCCGCCGAACTACCCGACGGACGCGTCTACTTCAACACCCGCAACGACTCACCCTCCCCCGGCAACCGCGCCGACGCCCACTCCGAGGACGGCGGCGAGACCCTGCGGCTCCCCTTCCGCCCCCAGGCCGGACTCGACGGCCCCGTCTGCCAGGGGAGCCTCCTGCACCTCCACGACCCGGACGTCCTGCTCTTCTCCGGCCCGGCATTCCCCTCCGCCCGCGCCCTGATGACCATCCGCGCCTCCACCGACGGCGGCCGGACCTGGCGCGCCGCGTACACGGCCGACGGCCTGCCCGCCGCGTACTCCGACCTGGTCCGCGTCGACCCCGCGACCGTCGGACTCCTCCACGAGACGGGGGACTTCGGCCCCTACGAGCGCATCGCCTTCCGGCGGGTGCCCGTGACGCGGCTCACCTGAGCGCCGGGGGCGGCCGGGGCGGACGTAAAGTCGGCCCATGACCTCTACCGACAGTGCTGCACAGATCCCCGCGAAGGCCCCCGCCAAGGACCCCTGGGACCTCCCCGATGTCTCCGGGCTCGTCGTCGGGGTGCTCGGCGGGACCGGGCCGCAGGGCAAGGGGCTGGCCTACCGGCTCGCCAAGGCCGGCCAGAAGGTGATCATCGGCTCGCGGGCCGCCGAGCGGGCGCGGTCCGCCGCCGATGAACTCGGCCACGGTGTCGAGGGCGCCGACAACGCCGAGTGCGCGCGCCGCAGCGACGTCGTGATCGTCGCCGTACCGTGGGACGGGCACGGCAAGACCCTGGAGTCGCTCCGCGAGGAGCTGGCCGGGAAGCTGGTCGTCGACTGCGTGAACCCGCTCGGCTTCGACAAGAAGGGTGCCTACGCGATCAAGCCGGAGGAGGGCAGCGCGGCCGAGCAGGCCGCGGCCCTGCTGCCGGACTCCCGGGTGACCGCCGCCTTCCACCATCTGTCGGCCGTGCTGCTCGAGGACCCGGAGATCGCCGAGATCGACACCGACGTGATGGTGCTGGGCGAGGAGCGGGCCGACGTCGAGATCGTGCAGGCGCTCGCGGGCCGCATCCCCGGCATGCGCGGCATCTTCGCCGGCCGGCTGCGCAACGCCCACCAGGTCGAGTCCCTGGTCGCCAACCTGATCTCCGTGAACCGCCGCTACAAGGCACACGCCGGGCTCCGCGTCACGGACGTGTGAGCGGGTGGGGGACACTGGAGCCGTGGCGGTGTCCCCGACCATGCCGACCACTCCGACCACGCCGTTCACCCCGTCCGCCGACAGGAGCCGACAGAAATGCCCCGCCTCGCCCTCTACGCCCTGATCGTCTGCGTGCTCTCCGTGGCCGCGGCCGTGGTCTCCTTCGTCCAGGGCAGCTGGCTGGGCGTCGTGTGGGTCCTGCTGGCGAGCCTGTCGTCGAACATGTGCTGGTATTACGTGAAGCGGGCCCGGGACGCCCGGCGGGGGCCCGTCGCGAGCTGATCTCTTGCCGGCTTATCAGGGGAAGCCCCTTCGTACGTATCAGAAGCGGTAGTGGTTCTGACCAGTAACCACTTGACTCCCGGTTCTGTTCAGTACTACGGCGTCTCATGGCGGGGGATCCCGTGGCAAAGCCGTTGCGTGGCCTGCGTGCCATCCGTCTGTCTGTGCTGACAGAGTCGTCCACCAGTGTCGAGCGGCAACGAGAGGCGACAAGCAGGTCGGCATCGGCACTCGACATCGACTAAGGGGAGGGAGACGGCCTCCGCGAGGCCATCGATCTCGACGTCTCAGCACTGAACTTCAGTCCGTTCACCCGACCTCAACTCGGCAAGTGGCTGGCGCTTCCGGACGAGTACGACGCCATCGTCTGGTGGCGCTTCGACCGCGCCGTTGCATCGATGTCGGACATGCATGACCTTGCTGGTTGGGCGAAGGAGCATCGCAAGATGCTCGTTTTCGAGGAGGGTGTCGGAAGCGCGGGCCGACTCGTCTTCGACTTCCGCAACCCGATGGACCCCCTGTCGGAATTGATGATGATGCTCTTTGCCTTCGCGGCTCAGGTGGAGAGTCTTACTCGCAGGTGTGGGAAGCCGGCGACGACCTGGAACGTCGGTCCCTGCTCCTGGACTGTGGCGTCGTCGTCCGCGTCAGGCGAGGCAAGCGGGCCGGCTGGCGGAGGCTCGACGAGTCGCGAGTGTCATTCGCGATGAACGCGGCGTTCGTCGCGGATGCTCCACTGCGGCAGAAACCACGTCCTCAGAAACTGGTACAAACCTCAGGCGTTCCGTTCCAGAAGCGGTAGAGCCAGTAGCCGCAGTCGGTCAGGCTTCTGTCCACCCCGAGGGTATTCAGTACCGAGTCGATCACGTCGAAGAAGGCGCTGTTGACCGACGGCACCCACAGCAGCGCGAACACGAACAGCAGGCCGAACGGTGCGAAGGGCTCCACCTGCCGCTTGACCTTGTACGACAGCCAGGGCTCGATGACGCCGTAGCCGTCCAGGCCGGGCACGGGCAGGAAGTTCAGGAGCGCGGCCGTGACCTGGAGCAGCGCGAGGAAGGCGAGCGCGAAGCGGAAGTCGCGGGGGACGCCGTCCAGGGCGTGCAGCCAGAACGGGGCGGTGCAGACGACGGCGAACAGGACGTTCGTCAGCGGACCGGCGGCGGAGATGAGACTGTGCCGCCACCGCCCTCGGATCCGGTTGCGCTCGATGAAGACGGCACCGCCAGGCAGCCCGATCCCGCCCATGATCACGAACAGCACCGGCAGCACGATGCTGAGCAGGGCATGCGTGTACTTCAGGGGGTTCAGCGTCAGATAGCCCTTGCTGCCGACGGTGATGTCGCCGCTGTGCAGGGCGGTGCGCGCGTGTGCGTACTCGTGCAGGCACAGGGAGACCACCCAGGCCGCGGTCACGAACAGGAACACGGCCACGCCGGGTTGCTCGGCGAACCCGGACCAGGTGGCCCAGCCGGTGACCGCCGTGACGGCGAGAATGCCGACGAAGACGGGGCTCATCCGCCGGTCGCTGTGGCGGGTGGTCGCGGTGGTCATGGGGCTCCCTGGACTGAACGTGCACGCGATGGGACGCCCGACGGTACCGGGCACAGGTGAAAACGTCTCGCGGTGGGGCCGAGGTTCCGGGGAAGGTGGGGCATGGCTCCGGCGGGGCATGGCTCAGGCGGGCCTGTGCTCCTGCTTCGCCACCCCGCCCGGCCGAATCCCGTGACCGGCCCCCGAGCCACCGGAGACAATGGACCCCGTGCGCTATCGCATCCTCGGTACAGCTCAGGCGTTCCGGCCGGACGGCAGCCCCGTCGCCGTCGGCGGGGCGCGGCTGCGTGCCCTGCTCACCGTGCTCGCCCTGCGGGCCGGCCGCACCGTGCCCGTCCGCACGCTCGTCGACGAGGTCTGGGACGGTGACCCGCCCGCCGACGCGTCGGGCGCGCTGCAGGCACTGGTCGGACGGCTGCGGCGGGCGCTCGGCGCGGACGCGATCGCCTCGGTGGAGGGCGGCTACCGCCTCACCGTCACGCCCGACGACGTCGACCTGCACCGTTTCGAACGGCTCACCGGCGAGGGCACCCGAGCCCTGGCCGACGGCGACCCCGCCAAGGCGGCCGGTGTCCTCGACGACGCCCTCGCCCTCTGGCACGGTCCCGTCCTCGCCGACCTCCCCGACGGCACCGCCCGGACGGCCCGCCTGGAGACCCGCCGCCTGGACGCCCTGCGCGCCCGCCACACCGCCGCGCTCGCCCTGGGCCACGCCGAACAGTCGCTGCCCGAACTGACCGCCCTGTGCGACACCCACCCCCTCGACGAACCCCTCCAGTCCCTGCGCCTGCGCGCCCTGCGCGACGCCGGCCGCACGGCGGAGGCACTCGCCGCCTTCGAGGACGTACGACAGCTGCTCGCGGACCGGCTGGGAGCCGACCCCGGACCCGAACTGAGGTCCTTGTACGGGGAGTTGCTGCGCCCCGAGGAGCGGCACGAGCCGGGTGCCGGGCGCGGGCTCGGCGCAGCGGGCCGGGCGAACTCCGCCGCCGGGAGGGCGAGTTCGCCCCGCACCCTCGACGGGGGAGCGCCGGGCACGGCATCCGGGCCGGGGGCGCTCCCCAACCC